>DATLME010000240.1:0-2102 GCA_035537395.1 Sphingomonas sp.
CGGCAACCACCAGCAGTTGATTCGCTCGGTCGTCGAGAAGCTCTGGCCGCTCGGCGACGACACCGCGTTCATCCCCGGCCACGGCGCCGCGAGCAACTTCGCGCACGAGCGGCGCACCAACATGTTCGTCAGCGATGCCGCTCTGGCGGCGTAGGTTCCGTCATGCCGGACTAGGTCCGGCATTCACCGTGCCACATTCCGCTCTCCGGCGAGCCCGTGGCACCGTGGACCCCGGGACAAGCCCGGGGTGACGGTAACCGGTCGAGCCAACACGACCCCGGCCTTCGCCGGGGTGGTATGAATAGCCTACCGCCGCTCCCCCGCACTCAGATCGCGCGCCGCCTTGAAGTCGGCACCCGTGCGCCACGCCGGCCAGGTCCCGCCCGTCGCGAGGTCACGGCCGATGGTGTGGAACAGCGCGACGTCCTGCGCGGCGCCACGCAGGTCCCAGCGCGCGTCCCAGGCGTCGCAGGTCTGGTGGTAGCAGCGCATATAGCCGTCGAGCCATGCCTGCCCCGCCGGGCGACCGCCCGCTACCAGATCATGCGCCCCGCCGATCGCCATCAACAGCAACGTCGGCACGCCCTTGCGCGCGAGCGAGAAATGATCGGCTCGGTAGAATAGCCCGCGCTCGGGCAGCGCCTCCGGGGTCACTACCCTGCCTTGCGCCTTTGCGGCCACCGCGAGCCCGTCCTCCAGCTCGCTCTGGCCCTGCCCGACGAGCAGCACGTCGCGCGCCGGACCCGCGGTCTGCAGGATGTCGAGCGTCAGGTTGGCAACCGTCGTCGCGACCGGGTAGATCGGATCGACCGCATAGGTCTCGGATCCGAGCAGCCCCCGTTCCTCGCCGGTCCACAGCGCGAAGACGAGGCTGCGCGCGGTCCGCGGCGCGGCCGCGAAAACGCGTGCCAACTCGAGCACACCGGCCACGCCGAGCGCATCGTCGTTCGCGCCCGGTCGGATCGTGCGGCCCTGCGCGTCGGGCGCGCCGCTGCCATAGGCGTCCCAATGCGCGCCGAACATCACCACCTCGCCGGGACGGGTCGTACCGGGCAGCCGCGCGATCACGTTGCGACTGGCGGCGCGCTCCTGCTTAACCGCCAGATCGGTGGAAAATTGCGCGGTGAGCGGCACCGGCCGGAAGTTTCGCCGGCGCGCCGCCTTGCGCAACGTCGCCAAATCGAGCCCCGCGTCCGCGAACAGGCGGGTCGCAGCCGCGCCCTCGATCCAGCCCTGGATCATTACCCGTGACGCAGGGTCGGTGCGGACTATGTCGTAATTCTCGCCCGCGGGTGCGGTCACCGTCGCCCAGCCATAGCCTGCGCCCGCGGTGTCGTGGACGATCAACGCGGCGATCGCGCCGCGGCGTGCCGCCTCCTCGAACTTATAGGTCCAGCGGCCATAATAGGTCATCCGCCGATCGCCGAACACGCCAGCGGCATCGTCACCCGGCTTTGCCTCGAAGTCGGGATCGTTGACCAGGAAGACCGCGACCTTGCCCTTCAGGTCGACACCCTTGAAGTCGTCCCACTGGCGTTCGGGCGCGGTGACGCCGTGGCCGACGAACACCAACGGTGCGGCGGCAATCGTCGCACGATCGACCGGACGCACCGTGGACAGATAGACTTCGCGCCCCTGCGTCGCCGCGACCTTGCCGAGCTGGATCGTGCCGGCGCCGAGCTTGGTCCGGATCAGCGGCACCGGCTGGGTCCAGCTGCCGTCCCGCCCGCCGGGTTCGAGCCCACTCGCCTTGAACTGCGCGATCAGCCACGCGACGGTCTTGTCCTCGCCGGGCGTGCCCGGCGCACGGCCGCCGAACGCGTCGGACGCCAGCACCTTTACGTCGCGCGACAGATGCTCGGGCGAAATCTGGGGCTGCGGCGTGGCGGCAGCGGCGGCGGCGGCGGCGGCGGCAAGCAGGAAAGCGATCATGCCTTCGGCTCCGCCATGTCGACAACGACAGGGCGCGAATACCGATCGGCGACGAACGGCAAGGCGATCGCCCACAGCCCGAGCAGCAACAGCAACAGCATCGTCACCCCGGTGCCGATCGCTCTGCCGGTCTTCACCGAACCGCCGTCCATCCCAAGCCCGTGCGCGAC
>DATLME010000241.1:0-3726 GCA_035537395.1 Sphingomonas sp.
GTCCACAAATGGATCGGGCTGATCCTGGCGATCGTCATCATACCCTTGTCGCTGTCGGGAGCGGCGCTGGTCTGGGACGAGGCGCTCGACCGCGTCGTCAATCCGGCGCGCTTCGCGGTTACGGGCGAGACGTTGCTCGCCCCGGACGCCTATGTCGCCGCGGCACGCACGGTGTTGAAGCCGGGCGACCGGATCGCGCAGCTGACGTTACCCGGCGAGGGCGGTCCGGTGATCGTCGCCGCTGCGCCCGCAGGCAAGGCCGTGGCGCGGCCCGGACCGCCGCAGCGGACGATGGTCTATCTCGACCCACCGACCACGCGGGTGCTGGAGGTCGCGGCGAGCGGCGGCGGATTGCTGCGCTTCCTGCATGTGCTGCATGGCAGCTTGCAGATCCCCGGGGTCGGGCGCTCGATCGTCGGGTGGATCGGCGTGTTCATGATGGTGTCGAGCTTCACCGGGCTGTGGCTGTGGTGGCCGATGGTCGGCAAGTGGGTGCGCGGGCTGCGCTGGCGGCGGCATCGCCATACCGACACCAACCTCCATTACCTGATGGGGTTCTGGATCGCGCTGCCGCTGTTCGTGTTGTCGCTGACCGGGGCGTGGATCTCCTTCCCTGCCTTCTTCGCCGCGGTCGCCGGTGGCGCGCCGCCACGCAGCCCGGGCCCGGATCGCGCCGCGCTGGCGCGGGCCAAGCCGCTCCCCGCACCTGCGCGGCCGCTGGCCGAGGTGATCGCCAAGGCGGAGAACGCGTCCCGCGGCACGCTGCGCAGCGTCGCCTGGCCGACCACGCTCAGCGCCGACTGGACCGTGACCTTCGCCGGCCGCGACGGTCCGGCAACCGCGGTGAAGGTCGCCGACGACACCGGCACCGCGCTTGCGGCGCCCGCGCGGCAACCTGCCGGCATCGCCCGCCTGATGCGCCGCATCCATGACGGCACCGGCATGGGCATGCTCTGGCAGGCGATCATCTTCGTCGGCGGCATTCTGCCCGCCGCACTGGCCGTGACCGGCGCCATCATGTGGTGGCGGGCGCGGGGCTGGAAGGCCAAGCTCGCGCGGCGGATGAGGGCGTAGGGGGCGGCCGCCTCGCGGTCATTCCGACGCACGCCGGAACCCGGGGTCGCAGGCGCCGCCGCGCGTGGCTCTGGGTCCCGGCTTTCGCCGGGATGACGAACAGGGCCTTACTGCACCGCAAGCCACAACCATCTCCGTCATGCCGGACGCGTTCCGGCATCCACCCCTCGACTGGATCCACGGTCAAAGGTGCGCGGCACGGTGGACCCCGGAACACGTCCGGGGTGACGGTTGGCGGGTTATTGCGCGTACGTGCGACCCGCCCTAACGCCCCAGCAGCACCCGCGCCTGTCCCGCGATCTGCGCCAGCATTGCTGCGTTCGGCGCGGGCGTATGCCGGGCGCGGTCGATCACCGCCTTGAACTGGCCGACGCGCGCTGCGTTCGCCGCCAGCCAGCCCTGCACCGCGCCCTGCGGGTCGGTAGCACCTGCCTTCAGCAGGTAGGCGAGCCGCAGCTGCTGGAAGTCGCGCGCGAGACTGGCAAGCAGCAACCGCTCCCATGGGTCGCTCGACACGATCCGCGCCGCGGTCGCCTGCGCCCAATCGAGCCCGAGCGCCTGGCCGAGATGGGTGAAGGCGCGGGTGAGCTCGAGTTCGTCCAGCCCGAGCTGCTGGCCGAGATCCGCGAGCCCGACCGCGCCGTCCATCTCGAACAGCCGCACGACCTTGGCCGCCAGCGCCGCGGGTGCGCCGACCGCCTCCAGCTGCGCCGCGATCCGCGCGCTCTGCGCACTCGCCTCCTCGAGCAGCAACGCCTTGGTCTGCTGGTCGAGCTTGGTGATCCCCGCGCCGAGCCGGTCGATGACCTGGCCCGGTGTCGTGCCCGGACGGGTCACCCGCAACAGGTCCGCGATCTGCGACCGCGTCGCCACCGCGACCTCGTTGAACAGCGCGATCCGCGCCGCCTCCGGCATCGCCGCCTGCTCGATCTCGGCCCAGAGCGCGTCGAGCCCGAACACGCGTTCGCAGACCACGAACATCGCCGCGACATCGGCCATCGCCGCGCCTTCCTCCTCGGCGACTTCGAACGGGTAGAGCACGCCCATCCGGTTGACGACGCGGTTGGCGAGCTTGGTGGCGACGATCTGCGGCCGCAGCCGATGGTCCTCGATCGCGGTGGCGAAGCTCGTGCGCATCGCCGCCGGGAACGCGTCGTGGAGGTCGCTTGCCAGTTCGGGCGCAGTGCCGAGGTCGCTATGCTCGATCGCGTCCTGAAGCGCGAGCTTGGCGGTAGCGAGCAGCACCGCGAGTTCGGGGCGGCTCAGCCCGGTGCCGTCCTGGCCGCGCCGCAGCAGCTCCTCGTTGGCGGCGAGCCCCTCGACCGCGCGATCGAGCCGACCCGCGCCTTCGAATATCTCGATCAGCCGGACATAGCTCGGGATCGCCGCCGCGCCGTCAGCTTCCGCGATCGACAAGGCCAGCGTCTGCAGGCGATTGTCCTCGAGCACGAGATGCGCGACGTCGTCGGTCATGCTCGCGAGCAGCGTGTTGCGCGCCTCGTAGGTCAACCGGCCCTCGATCACCTCGCGGTTGAGCGCGATCTTGATGTTGACCTCGTTGTCCGAACAATCGACGCCGGCCGAATTGTCGATGAAGTCGGTATTGATCCGGCCCCCGCGTGCCGAAAAAGCGATCCGCGCTGCCTGCGTCACGCCCAGATTCGCGCCCTCACCGATCGCCGTGACGCGCAGTTCCTCGGCATTGACCCGCAACCGGTCGTTGGCAGGATCGCCGACCTGGACGTTGTTCTCCGCCGCCGCCTTCACATAGGTGCCGATGCCGCCGAACCAGAGCAGGTCGACCGGGCTCTTCAGGATGGCGGCGATCAGCGTCGTCGGATCGATCTCGGCGGCAGCGATGCCAAGTACAGCCTGCGCCTGTGCGGACAGCTTGATCGTCTTGTCGGTACGCGCGAACACGCCACCACCCGCTGAGATCAGCGAGGCGTCGTAATCCGCCCAGCTCGATCGGGGGAGGGCGAACATCCTGGCGCGTTCCGCCCAGCTCTTCGCCATGTCGGGATCTGGATCGATGAAGATGTGGCGGTGATCGAATGCCGCGACGAGCCGGATCGTCTTCGACAGCAGCATGCCGTTGCCGAACACGTCGCCCGACATGTCGCCGCAGCCTACCACGGTGATCGGATTGCGCTGCACGTCGATACCGCGCTCGGCGAAATGACGCTGGACCGAGATCCACGCGCCCTTCGCGGTGATCCCCATCGCCTTGTGATCATAGCCGACGCTGCCGCCGCTGGCGAAGGCGTCGCCGAGCCAATAGTTGCGTTCGAGCGCAAGCGCGTTGGCGACGTCGCTGAAGGTGGCGGTCCCCTTGTCCGCGGCGACCACGAAATAGGGATCGTCGCCGTCGAGGATCTTCACGCGAGCGGGGTGGACGACGCTGCCGTCCACGATGTTGTCGGTAATCGACAGCAACGAGCGGATGAAGATCCGGTAGCTTTCGGTCCCTTCGGCTAGCCACGCATCACGGTCGGCGGCCGGGCTGGGGAGCTGCTTGGGATAGAAGCCGCCCTTCGCGCCGGTCGGGACGATCACCGCGTTCTTGACGCGCTGCGCCTTCATCAGCCCGAGGATCTCGACGCGGAAATCGTCGCGCCGGTCGGACCAGCGCAGCCCGCCGCGCGCGACCGG
>DATLME010000242.1:0-2422 GCA_035537395.1 Sphingomonas sp.
CATGGCGTCACGCGCATTCACGCTAAGGTTGAGCAAGGCCATTTCGAGCTGATTGCTGTCGGCGTGGGCGGGCGGAAGCTCGGGCGCTACGGTGACATCGACCCGGATTCGGGGACCCGAGGTGCTTGCGATCAGGTCCGCCATGTCGTTGACGACCTTGCCGACATCGACGGCGGTGGGCTGAAGCGGCTGGCGACGGGCAAAGGCGAGGAGACGCTGAACGAGGGTCTTGGCGCGTTCCGCCGACTGCAGCGCGCCGTCGACGAGCCGCTGCAGGCGCGCGTCGCCGACCTGCTTGCGGTGCAGCAGGTCGAGGCTGCCGATGATCGGCGTAAGCAGGTTGTTGAAGTCGTGGGCGACACCGCCGGTCAGCTGCCCCATGGCCTCGAGCTTCTGTGACTGGCGCAGGGCCTCCTGGGCAGCCTCGCGCTCGGCGATGACCTTCTCGACCTCGCGTTCGAGCGATGCGGTCAGCCGCTTTTCGCGATCGACATCGATGGACGCCACCACGCCGCCGACCAGCTTGCCATTCGCATTCAAGATGGGCGCGGCGACGTAGCGGACCCAGGCGAGCGAACCATCCCCGCGGACTACCTGACACTCCAGCTCTGGACGCGCTTCCTTCCCGGCGATCGCGCGGGCAAGCGGATATTCGTCGCTTTCGACCTGCCGGCCGTCGGCGTGGAAGGCGCGATAGTCGCGCGAATAATCCTCCGTCCGGTCGGTCAGCACCAGATCGTGCTGGAGGATGTCGCGAATGTGATTGTTGCGGCCGGTCAGCTTGCCCGAAGCGTCGGCAAACATCAGCCCGACGGGCATGCTCTCGATGACCGCCCGCAAGGTTGCTTCGGATTCCTCGAGCGCCTTGCGGGCGCGGACACGGTCATCGATGTCGGTGCAGGTGCCCATCCAGCGGACGACCGCGCCATCCTCGTCGCGGACCGGCAGGGCGCGGCCGAGGACCCAGCGATAGCCGCCGTCACGATGACGAAGGCGATATTCGATCTCGTAAGGCTCGCCGGTTTCCAGCGACTGGCTCCAGCGCGACCAGGCGCGATCCTGGTCCTCCGGGTGGAACATGCCGTTCCAGCCTTCACCATCGGTCGAGCCCGGGGGAGTGCCCGTGAACTCATACCAGCGGTCGTTGTAGAAATCGTGAAAGCCGTCCGGGAGCGTCGACCAGACCATCTGCGGAATGGCGTTGAGGCGTAGCTGGAGGTCGGCCTCCTGCTTGATCCGTTCCGTCACGTCCGTGAACAGAATGGCGACATGTTTCTGTTCTGGGTCGCCGATGCGGAAGGCGTAGACTTCGAACCAGCGGCCCAGCGCAGCGGCTGGCGCAATAAAGCGTTCGGGCGCGCCGCTGCGGGCGACATTTCCATAACGTTCGAACCAGCTGGCCTCGAGGTCCGGGACAGCCTCCTTGATTGACTTTCCAAGCACCGTTGCGGGCAGCCCGCTCTGGCGGGAGAAGGCGGGGTTGATCTCGATGAAGCGGTGGTCGACCGCTCGGTCACCCTCCAACATGACTTCGACGATGCAGAAGCCCTGCTCCATCGCTTCGAACAGGGCGCGGTAGCGTTCTTCGCTTTGTCGCAGGGCGGCGGTGGCGGCCTCCTGCTGCGTCACGTCAATGGCCGCGCCGATGATCTGGCGAGGTCGGCCGTCGGCATCGCGGCGGAACACCATGTCCTGGCTGTGCAGCCACACCCATTCCCCGTCCGGGCGCTTGAGCCGATACCGAACTTCGGCTGATTGTCCGTCTTCCAGCGTGGCGATGAGCGCGAGATGCTCCTTGTAGGGACCCAGATCGTCCGGGTGCATGAGCTCCCGGATGAGCCGGTCTCCGATCGCCGCAATCTGCTCTGCCGAGTAACCGAGCACCGTCGTCATTCCGCGGTTGGCCCAGATGCTGCGGCGGTCCTTCAGATCGTAGACGTAAAGGATGGAAGGCGCGATCTCGCTGATCCGGCGGGTGAAGGCCTCGCTCTCCCGCAGCGCCTCCTCCGCGCGGCGGCGGGGACTGACATCGAACAGCACGCCAATCGCGGACACCGGTCGGCCAGCGGCATCGCGCTGAACGGTCCCGCGGGTCAGGATCCATCGCTCCCGCTGCTGATCGTCGCTCGCCGCAGTCCGCAATTCGATCTCGTAGGGCTTGCCCTCTTCGACGGCCAGACGCCAGGCTTCCATGCCGCGGGAACGGTCGACGGGATGGAAAGCCTCGATCCAGTCGGCGGCGGTGAAGTCCTGCCGCTCGACCCCGAGGACCCGGCTGGCGAGCTCCGACCACTGGCCGTTTCCGGTAGCGACATCCATTTCCCAGATGCCGACTTCGGCCGAACCCGTGGCAAGGCGTAGCCGCTCCTCGGATTTGGCTAGGGCATGCGTTGCGGCGCGCTGATCGGTGACGTCCGAATGC
>DATLME010000243.1:0-2944 GCA_035537395.1 Sphingomonas sp.
GTTCGGCACAGTCGCTCCGCAACGGCGGCGCGCGCGTGATGGTGACCGAGGTCGACCCGATCTGCGCGTTGCAGGCGGCGATGGAGGGCTTCGAGGTCGTGACGATGGACGAGGCGGTCGAGCGTGCGGACATCTTCTGCACCGCGACCGGCAATGCCGACGTCATCACCGCCGATCACATGAAGGCGATGAAGCCGATGTCGATCGTCTGCAACATCGGTCACTTCGACAGCGAGATCCAGATCGCGGCGCTCAGCAACTACGAGTGGGACGAAGTGAAGCCGGGCACCGACCTCGTGAAGTTCCCCGACGGCAAGCAGATCATCATCCTGGCGAAGGGTCGCCTGGTGAACCTCGGCTGCGCCACCGGCCACCCGTCGTTCGTGATGTCGGCAAGCTTCACCAACCAGACGCTCGCGCAGATCGAGCTCTGGACCAAGGGCGACGAGTACAAGAACGAAGTCTACGTCCTGCCCAAGCATCTCGACGAGAAGGTCGCGGCGCTCCACCTCGAAAAGCTCGGCGTGAAGCTGTCGAAGCTGTCGGAGAAGCAGGCCGGTTACATCGGCGTGCCGGTCGAAGGCCCGTTCAAGCCGGACCATTACCGCTACTGATTTCCGCTTCGGCGACCTGACACTGCCAAAGCCACGTACGGTACGCCGTACGTGGCTTTGTTGCGTCTGCGACACAGTCGTTGCAAATGTTACATGAAGGACTTGCTGAAAACGGGAAACGCCCGTTCAATACCCGGGGGCAGAACAGACGATGTCATCTAAGTAAATATACGTAGATGTACATGATGAATTCTCCCGATGCTTTGACAATATGTCGTTGTATTTGAGGGTATGGCAGATGGTACACTTACTTCGTATCGACCTTTCACTGCGCAGCTCGCTCAACTGTATCGCGCTGACGCTGCTCAGCACGTCGGCGGCGCTGCTCAGCACGTCGGCGGCACATGCGCAGGCCGACCCGCGGCCGCCGCAGGACGCCGGCACGACGCCATCGCCGACCGCCGCGCTGCCCGAAGGGGAGGACGACAGCATCGTCGTCACCGGGTCGCGCATCTACCGGGCCGAGATCGACTCACCGACACCGCTCGTCTCCTACAGCGAAGCCGACATCGCACTCTCCGGGCGGGTCAATCTCACCGATTTCCTGGCGCAGAACCCCGCACTGCTCGGCTCGGTCACGAGCGTCCGGAGTTCGGGCACGGCTGCATCGTCCGGCGCAACCGGCGTCAACCTCCTCAACCTCCGCAATCTCGGCACTCAACGCACGCTCGTGCTCGTCGACGGACGGCGACACGTGGCGGGCTTGCCCGGGACAGCCGCAGTCGACGTGAGCACGATCCCGACCGATCTCGTCGAGCGTGTCGACGTCACCACCGGGGCGGCGTCGGCCATCTACGGTGCCGATGCGGTGTCCGGCGTCGTCAATTTCGCGCTCAAGCGCAATTTCGCGGGCCTCACGGCGCGCGCACAGAACGGCGTCTCCGAATATGGCGATGGCGGCAGCCGTTTGGTCGCCGTCACGGCCGGCAAGAACTTCGCGGACGATCGCGGCAATATCGCGCTGGCCTATGAGTTTCGCGACACCGACCGGGTGAGCACAGCCGACCGGGCAAGATCGGGCGATCCGCTGAAGACGTACAGCTTCGTTCCGAATCCCGACGACGTGGCCGACGATCCAACGCGGTATGACGACGTCCTTCGCAACGATATCCGCTGGGCGGACAGTTCACGTGACGGCGCGATCGATCTCGACGGCGACGGCGTTCCGGATTTTACCGGCTCCGGCAAAGTCTATGATCGGGGCACGATCCTCGACGGCGGGGTGACGCAGGGCGGCGACGGCACCCCGCTCGCCGGGTACGACGGCGACGAGCAGGCGGCGAACCGCGTTCACAACGTCAATCTGTTGACGAGCTTTCAGGTGACGCCCTCGATCCGCGTCTTTGCGCAGGGGAAATTCGTCGATACCCGAAGCGCCACCGAGTCGCAGCCCAACTACGACTTCTACACCTATCTGGCAGCCGACAACGCTTATCTGAACGACCGGTTCGGCGTCGATGCGTCGGCGAACGGCGCACTGCTGACCCGCGATCATTTCGATCTCGGCCTGCGGGGCGACGAGAGCAGCCGGCAGACCTATCGCTCGGTAATCGGCTTCGACGGCGACCTCGGCGGAGCCGCGAAATTCGAGGCGTCCTATGTCCATGGGCGGACCGATCGCACCTCGGTCAGCACCAACAACCTCGTCAGCGACCGCTACTATGCCGCGCTGGACGCGGTACGCGATGACAACGGCACGATCGTCTGCCGCTCCGATCTCGACCCCGACGCCGTGATCGACGCGAACAATTACGGCGAGCGCGCGACCACCTTCACCCCCGGCGCGAACAGCGGTTGCAAGCCGCTGAACCTGCTCGGCGAGGGTGTCGCGAGCGCGGAAGCCATCGACTTCGTCACCGCGGACGTCACCCGCAAATCCCGCGTGCTGCAGCATGTCCTGTCGGGGTCGATCAATGGCGACCTGGGCGGGTTCCTGCAGATGCCCGGCGGCGCGATCGGCTACGCGTTCGGTGGCGAATATCGCGCTGAAAGCAGCCGGTACCAACCCGACGAACTATCCAAGCAGGGCATGCTGATCAACTCGACCCGGGAAGCCGATGAATATGGCAGCTTCGACGTGAAGGAGGTGTTCGGCGAGCTTCGCGTGCCGATCGCCCGAGGCGCACGCTTCTTCGAGACGCTCGAACTCAACGCCGCGCTGCGCTTGTCGGATTATTCGACCGTCGGCGCCACCACCACCTGGCAGGTCAGCGGGATCTGGGCGCCCGTGCGCGACGTGCGGTTTCGCGCCACCTATTCGCAGGCGGTACGCGCACCCAATATCAGCGAACTCTTCGCGCCGAGCAGCGGCACCTTCGGGCGGGTCAACG
>DATLME010000244.1:0-11488 GCA_035537395.1 Sphingomonas sp.
GTCACCAGCCTGATCGCGGTCCACGACCTAGCCGAGCAAGGCGCGTTCACCAACAGTCGCGCCGGATCGGTCTATATCGTCAAGCCGAAGATGCCCGGTCCCGACGAGGCGGCGTTCACCGACCGGCTTTTCGACGCGGTCGAGGATCTGCTCGGGCTTGCGCGCCATACCGTGAAGGTCGGGGTGATGGACGAGGAGCGCCGCACCTCCGCCAATCTCGCGGCGTGCATCCACGCGGTCCGGAACCGCATCGTCTTCATCAACACCGGCTTCCTCGACCGCACCGGCGACGAGATGCACAGCGCGATGCTCGCGGGGCCGATGATCCGCAAGGCCGAGATGAAGAACGCCGCCTGGATCAAGGCCTATGAGGATCGCAACGTCCAGATCGGGCTTGCGTGCGGGCTGTCGGGCAAGGCGCAGATCGGCAAGGGGATGTGGGCCGCGCCCGACCGGATGGCCGACATGCTCGACCAGAAGATCGCTCACCCGCTGACCGGCGCCAATACCGCCTGGGTGCCGAGCCCGACCGCGGCGACGCTCCACGCCACCCATTACCATCGCGTCGACGTGTTCGCGCGGCGCGAGGAGCGCGCCGCCGAGCCGGTCGCCTCGCTCGACATTTTGCTGGACGTGCCGGTCGCGATCGGGCGCAACTGGGATCCGCAGGAGGTCCGCGACGAGCTCGACAACAATGCGCAGGGTATTCTCGGCTATGTCGTGCGCTGGATCGACCAGGGGGTCGGCTGCTCCAAGGTCCCCGACATCCACGACATCGGCCTGATGGAGGATCGTGCGACGCTCCGGATCAGCTCGCAGCACATGGCCAACTGGCTGCTCCACGGCGTCGCCACGCCCGAGGAGGCCGATGCCGCGCTGCTGCGGATGGCGGCAAAGGTCGACGCGCAGAACGCCGACGACCCGCTCTACGAACCGATGTCCGGTAACGAGGCGACCAGCCTCGCCTTCCAGGCCGCGCGTGCGCTGGTGTTCGACGGGCTCACCCAGCCCAACGGCTACACCGAACCGCTGTTGCATGCGTTCCGCGCCAGGAAGAAGGCGGCCTGATCCCGCCCGGCGGGGCCAGCGTCTCGGACTCATAACTGTAACCCCGGCGAGACGGAGGTGACACATTCGACAGGCATAAGCTCCGAGGGACAGCTCCGGGGGGACGACCCATGCCGCCATTCGACAACGTCACCGACATCGCCGACTTCATTCACTCGGCGCCTGCGATCCCCGAACGGATCGTCGAGCGGCGCCAGTATCGCACGATCTGGATCAGCGACGTCCATCTCGGCACCCGCGGCTGCAACGCCGATCTGCTGATCGACTTTCTCGACCATGTCGACAGCGAGCAGCTCTACCTCGTCGGCGACATGATCGACGGGTGGCGGCTGAAGAAGAAGTTCTACTGGCCCGCCGCGCACAACGACGTGGTCTGGCGGTTGTTGAAGCGGGCCAAGCGCGGCACCCGGGTGATCTACATTCCCGGCAACCATGACGAGGTGTTCCGGCAGTTTTCCGGCCTCGATTTCGGCGGCATCCAGATCCTGCGCAAGGCGATCCACGAGACCGCCGACGGCCGCCGCCTGCTGGTGCTCCACGGCGACGAATTCGACGCGATCACGCTGGCGCACCGCTGGCTCGCGCATGTCGGCGACACTGCCTACACCGCGCTGATGGTGGTCAACCGCTGGGTCAACGCCGCGCGGCGCCGGCTTGGCATGCCCTATTGGTCGCTGTCGAAGCACGCCAAGGCCAAGGTCAAGAACGCGGTCGCGTTCATCTCGCAGTTCGAGGAAGTCGTTGCGCATGCCGCGGGCATTCGCGGCGTCGACGGGGTGGTGTGCGGCCATATCCACACCGCCGAGGTCCGCGAGATCGGCGGCATCGCCTATTACAACGACGGCGACTGGGTCGAGGGCTGCACCGCGCTGGTCGAGCATCATGACGGCCGGATCGAGCTGCTCCACTGGGCCGACGAGATCGCCCGCCGACCGACCGCCACGATCGTCCCGATCGCCGCCTGAGGAGGATTCTTCGATGCGTATCGCCATCGTTACCGACGCCTGGGTGCCGCAGGTCAACGGCGTCGTCCGCACGCTCCAGGCGATCGCGGCGCAGCTGGAGGGATTGGGGCACGAGCTGCTGATCGTTTCGCCCGATCGCTTCCTGTCGTTGCCGTGCCCGACCTATCCCGAGATCCGGCTGGCGCTCGCGAGCACCGCAGCGGTCGGGCGCCTGCTCGACGGCTTTGCACCCGAGGCGATCCATCTCGCGACCGAGGGGCCGTTATGCCTCGCCGCGCGCAAGCACTGCCTCGCGCTCGGCATGCCGTTCACCACCGCCTACCACACCCAGTTCCCCGACTATGTGGCGAGCCGCACCGGCGCCAATCCCGACTGGATCTGGCGTTACATCCGCTGGTTCCACGCTCCCGCCGAAGCCATCCTTGCGTCGACCCCGTCGATCGCGCGCACGCTCGAGCGGCAGGGGCTGACGCAGGTGAGGGCGTGGGGCCGCGGCGTCGATTTCGCGACCTTCGGCACCGCCGGTGCGCGCGATCCGGCGATCGCGGCGCTGCCCGGCCCGGTCCAGCTCTATGTCGGCCGGGTCGCGATCGAGAAGAATATCGAGGCATTCCTCGGCGCCTCGCACCCGGGCAGCAAGGTCGTGGTCGGCGAAGGCCCCGCGCGCGCCAGCCTGGAACGCCGCTTCCCGAAGGCGCATTTCCTCGGCACGCGGACCGGCACCGACCTCGCCGCGGCGTACCGCGCTGCCGACGTGCTGGTGTTTCCGAGCCGCACCGACACGTTCGGGCTGGTCATGATCGAAGCGCTCGCCTGCGGCACCCCGGTCGCCGCGTATCCGGTGACGGGGCCGATCGACATACTCGACGATCGGGTCGGCGCGATGGATCAGGATCTCGACGCCGCGATCGGCGCGGCGCTGACCCGCGACCGGGTGACCTGCGCCGCGTTTGCGAGCCGGTTCAGCTGGGCGGTCAGCGCGCGACAGTTCGTTCAGGCGCTGGTCCCGATCCGGACGCTGTCCATTGCCGCCTGACGACGGGCACATTCTTGCGACAATTGGCGTCTAGGCACACCGTTCAATAGCATTTGGGTGGTGTGTATGCGTTCTCTGGTCTTGATGATGGCGGCTGCTAGCTGGCCTGCGCTGGCAGTTGCGCAACAGGCCCCAGCGGTCGCTACCCCGGCCCAGAGCCCGGTCCAGACCCCGGCCCAGAGCCCGGTCCAGACCCCGGCCGATAGTGCGGCCCAGACCCCGGCCCAGACACTGGCCCAGACCCCGGCCCAGACTCCGGCGGAGCCGGAGGCAGCGGAGCCCGATGCCGAGGGCGAAGAGGACACGATCTCCGACGAGCCCGACATCATCGTCACCGGCACACGCACGCTGCGCGGTTCGGTGGTCGGCGATATCCCGCCCGACCAGCAGCTCGGCCCTGCGGACATTCGCAGCTATGGCGTCAGCTCGGTCGCCGACCTGCTGACCGAACTTGCGCCGCAGACCCGCAGCGGTGCCGGTGGCGCGCCGGTAGTGTTACTCGACGGGCGCCGCATCGCCGGCTTCCAGGAGATCCGCGACATTCCGACCGAGGCCATCGCCCGGGTCGAAATCCTGCCGGAGGAAGTCGCGCTGAAATATGGCTACAGCGCCGACCAGCGCGTCGTGAACATCGTCCTGCGTCGTCGCTTCCGCGCCACCACCGTCGAGGCGGCGGCCCGCGTCGCCACGGAGGGTGGCCGCTCCAATCCGCAGGCCGAGCTCGACCTGCTGAACATCCGCAACGGCGGTCGCTTCAACGTGCACGCCGAGTATCAGGAATTCTCGCCGCTGTTCGAGTCCGAGCGGTCGATCCTCGCCGCGCCGACCGAGACGCCGGGCACCACCGCGTTCGACCAGCGGCCTTATCGCACGCTGCAGTCGTTCAGCCGCGACCTTTCGATCAACACGATCTACGCACGCCCCATCGGCGCGGTATCGGCGACGCTCAACGCGCAGTTGCAGGCGACCGACAGCGTCGGTCGTTTCGGATTGCCGAGCGCGCAGCTGTCGGTGCCGGCGACGTCGCCTTTCGCCGTCGGCGGGACCGCCACGACGATCACGCGCGTCCTCGACGGCGGTGACTTCCAGCCGCTGAAACAGCGCAATGCCGCGATGACCGCGCATCTCGGCACCACGCTGACCGGTGTCGTCGACAGCTGGAACTGGTCGCTCACCGGCAGCTACGACCGGGTCGAGAGCGAGACGGTTACGGATGTCGGCGTCGACGCGTCAGGCTTCCAGGCGCGGCTGAATGCAAATGATCCCGGCGCCAACCCATTGGCGACGCTCACCCAGCGCGACATCGGTGCAGCACCGAGCAACCGCGGCAATTCGGTCTCGAGCGTCGGTGTCGTCGATGCGCTGATCAACGGTTCGCCGTTCGAGTTGCCTGCGGGCAAGGTGTCGACCGCGATCCGGCTGGGTGCGACCACCAGCGATTTCACCAGCCGCTCGTTCCGCGCCGGGCTGACCCAGACGGGTGCGGTCGCGCGGGACGGTGCCAACGGCCGGATCAACATCGACCTCCCGATCGCGAGCCGATCGCGCGCGGTGCTCGGCGCGATCGGCAATTTCTCGCTCAGCGCCAATGCCGCGATCAATCAATTGTCCGACTTCGGCACGCTGACGTCCTACGGCTATGGCGCGAACTGGTCGCCGGTGGACGGGGTCCGAGTGATTGGCTCGATCAACCACCAGGAAGGTGCGCCCAGCGCGAGCCAGCTCGGCAATCCGGTGATCACCACGCCCAATTCGCGGATCTTCGATTACGTGCGCGGTGCCACCGTGACGGTGACGACGCTCGGCGGCGGCAACCCGCTGCTTCGCGCCGACGATCGCCGCGTCCAGCGCCTCGGCCTCACGCTCAAGCCGTGGAGCGAGACCGACCTGACGCTTACCGCCAACTATGTCGACACACGTATCGACAATCCGATCGTCTCGTTCCCCTCGCCGACCGCGGCGATCGAGGCGGCGTTTCCCGACCGCTTCACCCGCGATGCCGGCGGTGCGCTGACCCGGATCGATACGCGACCGATCAACTTCGCGCGGTCGGATCGATCCGAGGTGCGCTGGGGGGTCAACTTTTCCAAGCCGATCAAATCGAAGGTCCAGCGCGAACTCGAGGCATTCCGCGCGGGTACCGGACCCAATCCGTTTGCGGGCCTGCCCGGCGGCGGGCGCCCACGCGGCGAGCGGGGCGCGGGCGATCGCGCGGGCAGGGCTGGTGCGGACGGTGGCACACGCGGCGGCGGCGGCGGCGGCGGGGGGGGCGGCTTCCGTGGCGGTGGCGGCGGTGCGGGCGGCGGCGGCCGCGGGCAGGGCGGCGGACGCGTGCAGTTCGCGCTGTATCATACCTGGCACCTGACCGATCGGGTGCTGGTTGCCGACGCGGGGCCGAGCCTCGATCTCCTGCGCGGCGATGCCATCGGCGGTTCGGGCGGACAGCCGCGGCACGAACTCGAGGGGCAGGCGGGCTATTCGAACAACGGCGTCGGCGTGCGCCTGTCCGCCAACTACGCGACCGGCACTCGGGTGAACGGCGGGACGGCGGCCAATCCCGAACCGCTCGCCTTCGGCGGGCTGGCGACCGCCAATCTCCGGATCTTCGCCGATCTCGGCCAGCAGCTCGGGCTGGCCAGGGCACATCCCTGGGTGCGCGGGATGCGCGTGACCTTGTCGGTCGACAATGTCCTCAACACCCGCCAGCGCGTCACCGACGCGACCGGCTCGACGCCGATCAGCTTCCAGCCCGACTATCTCGATCCACTCGGGCGCTCGGTACGGATCAGCCTGCGCAAGCTGTTCTTCTAGCGGTCGATCTGCCGCGACAGCCATGCCGCCGCCTGTTCGGGGCTGCGCTTGTCGGCGTCGCGGTCGACCTGGTAGTTTGCGGCCCGCATCGCGGCGACGGGAATCCGCCCGACCAGCGGCTCGATCGCGGCGCGAAATGCCCGGTCCCGAGCTCGCCGCGGCGCCACCAGCAGGAGCGCGTCGTAGCTCGGGATCGCGTGGCGGGGATCGGCGAGGACGACCAGCCGGTCGGCGGCGATCCGGCCGTCCGACGAGAAGGCGGAGATCACGTCGGCATCGCCGCTGGCGAGCGCCCGATACATGAAGGTCGGGCTGTATGGCTTGGTCGCGGCGAAGCGGAGCGGGTAGGCCCGCTTCACCGCCGCCCATTCCGGGCGTTCCAGGAATTCGAGATCACTGCCGAGCGTCAGCGCGGGGGAGGCCGGCACCAGATCGTCGAGCGTGGCGATCCGCAATCGGCGAGCGACGTCGGCGCGCATCGCGAACGCATAGGCATTCTCGAAACCAAGCGCGCCGACCACGCCGACCCCGCTGGTTCGTGTCGCCCAGTCGCCGATTGCCGCGATCATCCGTGCGGGCGGGGGCACGTCGCGGCGCTGCATCGGCCCGGTCCAGATCGTGCCGGCATAGTCGACATAGACATCGACGTCGCCGCCAGCGACGGCACCGAATACGACCGCCGATCCGAGCCCGTCGCGATACTCGACCCGGTAGCCGGCCCGCGTCAGCCGCTCGCCGATCAGCCGCGCCAGGATATATTGTTCGGAGAAGTTCTTCGCGCCGACCACGACGCGGCGATCATCGGTCCGCGACCATGACGGCGCGATCGCCAGCACCACGCCGGCGATCAGCAGCGCGGTCGCGGTGATCCAGACGGGCCGCCGCCGCATGCGGATGCCGCGCTCGATCGCGCCGATCAGCGCGTCCACCGCAAGCGCCAACCCCGCCGCCGCGACGCAACCGGCGAGCACGAGAGCCCAGTTCTGCGTCTGCAGACCGGCGAAGATCAGGTCGCCGAGGCTGGGCTGCCCGACGGTGGTGGACAGTGTCGCCGCGCCGATCGTCCATACCGCGGCGGTGCGGATTCCCGCGATCAGCACCGGGGCGACCAGCGGCGCTTCGACGAGGCGCAGCTTCTGCGCGGCGGTCATCCCCACCGCGTCGGCAGCCTGCAACACCGCCGGGTCGATCCCGTGCAGTCCGGCGACGCCGTTGCGCAGGATCGGCAGCAGCGCATAGAGCGTCAACGCGATCAGCGAGGGCAGGAAGCCGAGCGCAGGGATCCCGCCACCGACCAGCCCCGACAGCCACAGCAGCAGCGGGTAGAACAGCGCGAGCAGCGCCAGCGACGGGATCGTCTGGACGAGGCTGGCGAAGCCCAGCGCGACACGAGCGACGCGGGGCGACCGGGCCGACCAGATCGCGAGCGGCAGGCTGATCGCGATGCCGAGCAGCAAGGCGGCGGCGGCGAGCAGGACATGCTGTGCGAGCAGCGGCGGGACGCGGCCAAGGGCCTCGACGAAGGCGGTCATCGCGCCAACGCCCGCAACCGCTCGGCCTGGTCGCGCGGGACCGCGACCAGCGCCTGTGCCGCCGCGCCGCCGCGTCCGGCGAGCAGGTCCGCCGGGGTGGCGTCGGCGACGATACGCCCGGCGGCCATCACCAGCACGCGATCGGCGAGCAGCAACGCCTCCGCCATGTCGTGCGTGACGAGGATCGTGGTCAGCGCCAGCCGCTCGTGCAGCCGGCGGATCTCCGTGCCGAGCGAGTCGCGCGTTACCGGGTCGAGCGCGCCGAGCGCCTCGTCGAGCAGCAGCAGCCGCGCGCCGGGCGCCAGTGCGCGGGCGATGCCGACACGCTGGCGCTGCCCGCCCGACAGCGCGTTCGGCATGCGCACGGCGAGATCGCGGGGGAGCGACACCAGGTCGAGCAGCGCGCCGACATCCGCGGTCTTGCCCGCGATCCGCGCCCCGATCGCGATGTTCTCGGCCACCGTCATGTGCGGAAACAGCCCGATTTCCTGGAATACATAGCCGATCCGGCGGCGCAGCGAATGGGCGGGCTCGGCGGTCACGTCGATCCCGTCGATCAGGACGCGTCCGGCACTCGGCTCGACGAGACGATTGACGATCTTCAGCAGCGTCGACTTGCCGGATCCGGACGTGCCGACCAGCGCCACGAAGCTGCCGCCAGCGACGTCGAGCGAAACCTGGTCGACCGCCAGCGTATCGCCATAGCGGCGGCTGACCCCCTCGAAGCATAGCGATAATGCTGGCATTGCCGCGGACGATGCGGGAAGGATCTCGCAAGGTCAAACGATCGAACGTGACCGGATAGGCGAGGGTGCATGAGCGAAGTTCGGGCGATCTTCATCACTGGCGGCGGGTCCGGGATCGGGCGCGCCACCGCGCGACTGTTCGCGAACCGTGGCTGGCGGGTCGGCGTTGCCGACGTCAACGAGGCCGGGCTCGCGGAGACGCGGGGCATGATCGGCGGCATGGCGACGAGCTACGTCATGGACGTTCGCGACCGCGACGCGTGGACGGCAAGCCTCGACGCCTTCACCACGACGAGCAACGGCCGCCTCGACGTGCTGTTCAACAATGCCGGCATCGGCTCGGGCGGTCCGCTCGCGGATGCGAGCTTCGACGAGCTCGATCGGGTGGTGGCGGTGAACTTCATGGGCGTGCTGAACGGCGCCCGGATCGGCCATTCGTATCTGGCGCGGACCCCGGGCTCGTGCCTGCTCAACACCGCGTCCGCGTCCGCGATCTACGGGACTTCGGGGCTGGCGACCTATTCGGCGACCAAATTCGCGGTCCGCGCGCTTACCGAGGCGCTCGACGGCGAATGGCATGCCGCGGGGATCAAGGTTCGCGACATCGTGCCGGGCTTCATCGAAACGCCGTTGCTCGATGCGATTCCGGGCAACACCAATCGCACGATCCGCGAGACGGTGACCGCGGCCGGGATGGAGCTGACCTCCGCCGATACCGTCGCCGAGGCCGCCTGGGCCGCGGTGCATGGCGACCGGGTCCACACCTTCGTGGGTAAGACCGCGCACCGGCTGGCATTCGCGGCACGCTGGACCCCGGGCGGGCTGCGCAAGCGGATGCGGCGCAGCCTGGCGCGCTAAGCGAACCATCGCTTTTCCTCGCGGCGTCGGCGGCCTATAGGCCCGCCGACGCATGACCATCGCTACGCCCCTGCTGCCGCCTGCCGACTGGCGGGATTTCCTCGCGCTGACCAAGCCGCGGGTGATGACGCTCGTGGTCTTCACCGGCCTGTGCGGGATGCTGGCTGCGCCGACGACGATCCACCCGGTGATCGGCTTCACCGCGATCCTGTGCATCGCGCTCGGTGCCGGTGCGGCGGGTGCTCTGAACCAATGGTATGAAGCCGATATCGATGCGCTGATGCGGCGGACCCAGGCGCGACCCTTGCCGGCGGGGCGGATGGATCGCCAGGCGGCGCTGCATTTCGGGATCGGGCTCAGCGCGTTCTCGGTCATCCTGATGGGACTGGCGGTCAACCTCGTCGCCGCGGTGATCCTGGTCGTGTCGATCCTGTTCTACGTGCTGGTCTACACCGTCTGGCTGAAGCGCCGGACCCCGCAGAACATCGTGATCGGCGGGGCGGCGGGCGCGTTTCCGCCACTGATCGGCTGGGCGGCGGCGACCAACGACGTCGCGACGCTGCCGGTGCTGCTGTTTCTCCTGGTGTTCCTGTGGACCCCGCCGCATTTCTGGGCGCTCGCGCTGTTCGTGCAGATCGATTATGCCAATGCCGGTGTGCCGATGCTGCCGGTCGTCGCTGGCGAGCGGGTCACCCGGCGCCAGATCGGGCTCTACACGATCCCGATGGCGATCGTCGCGATCGCACCGTGGCTGCTGGGCCTGGCCGGCGCGATCTACGGCGTGGTCGCGATCCTGACCACCGCGGTGTTCGCGGGACTCGCGCTGCACGTCGCGATGCGGACCAGCGCGACGCCGGATCCGATGACCCCCGAAAAGCGTTTGTTCCGTTACTCGATCCTCTATCTGTTCGTGATCTTCGGCGCGCTGGTCGCCGACCGCTGGATATTGCCATGACGCCCCAAGACGAAGACCTGATCCGCCGCCGCCAAAAAAGCCGCGCACTCGTGCTCGCGCTGCTGCTCGGCGGCCTCGTCGTGCTGATCTTCTTCATCACGCTGGTCCGCATCCGGGCGTCGCTGACATGAACCGGCCGGCGCGCACCGCGCTGCTCTCGGTGGTCGGGATCGGCTTCATGGGCGGGCTCGCCTTCGCCAGCGTGCCGCTCTACCGGATGTTCTGCGAGGCGACCGGGTTCAACGGCACCACCCAGCGCGCGCTGGCGGCGCCGGGCGCGGTCGACGGCCGCATCCGCGTCGATTTCGACGCGAACGTCGCCAAGAAGCTGCCATGGCGCTTCAGCCCCGAAAGCCCGTCCGAGACGATCGATATCGGTGCGCGCGACATGGCGTTCTTCACCGCGACCAACACCAGCGACAAGCCGGTGACCGGCACCGCGACGTTCAACGTCACCCCGGCGACGGCGGGCAAGTATTTCACCAAGATCCAGTGTTTCTGCTTCACCGAACAGACACTGAAGCCCGGCGAGACGGTGCGCATGCCGGTGATCTTCTTCGTCGACCCGAAGATCCTGAAGGATCCCGACGCCGCGTCGATCGACACGATCACGCTCAGCTACACGTTTTACCCGGTGGATTCCGCCAAGGCCGCGAGCTAGGGTAAACCGGAAACGGCCTCGTTCAGGGGCATAGAACAACAGGGAAGCGACGAATGGCCGGCGCCAAGAATCACGACTATCACATCCTTCCGCCCGACATCGTGCCGATCATGGGCGCGTTCTCCGCGCTGGCGATGGCGATCGGTGGCGTCATGTGGATGCATGGCGGGCATCTCGGCGCCGACAAGGCCAATGGCGGCGGCTGGATCTTCCTGATCGGCCTCGCGGCGGTGCTGTTCACGATGTATTCGTGGTGGGCCAAGGTCATCGACGAAGCCCACAAGGGCGATCACACGCCCGTCGTCCAGCTGCACCTGCGCTACGGCATGATCCTGTTCATCGCCTCGGAAGTGATGTTCTTCGTCGGCTGGTTCTGGGCGTTCTTCGATTTCTCGCTGTTCCCGACCGCGATGAGCTTCGTCGACGGCCAGGTCGAGCGCGCGGCCGAAGGCGCCGCCGCGGTTGCGGCGCAATGGCCGCCCAAGGGGCTGGAGGTCATCGACCCCTTCGCCTTCCCGCTCCTCAACACGCTGATCCTGCTGACCAGCGGCACGACCGTCACCTGGGCGCACCATGCCATGATCCACAACCAGCGCGGCGGCGAGAAGACCGGCCTGTGGGGCATGCTCGGCGTCGGCAATCGCGACGGCGTGCTCAAGGGCCTGTGGCTGACGGTCGCGCTCGGGCTGCTGTTCAGCTCGATCCAGGCCTACGAATATGCCGAGGCGCCGTTCCCGTTCAAGGGCATCAACTATGGCGCGGCATTCTTCATGGCGACGGGCTTCCACGGCTTCCACGTCCTGATCGGCACGATCTTCCTGATCGTCTGCCTAGTGCGCGCCTATCGCGGCGACTT
>DATLME010000245.1:0-3221 GCA_035537395.1 Sphingomonas sp.
TTGCGCGCGATGGTCGATTTGCCCGCGCCCGAGGGGGACGACAGGACGAACAGGACGCCACGCCGCTTGAAATGATGCGGGTCGGCGATTGCTGCTGGCGGCGAATGGGGGGCGTCCATGCGCGCTACTGGCGTGTACGCAGGGCGGGCGTCAAGCGACTCGCGCCCGAATGGCCGTCATCCCGGACTCGTTCCGGGATCCACGGTGCGGCAACGTCGTACCCCGGATCGTGAGGGGCAACTGCGCGGCACAGTAGATCCCGGACCGCGTCCGGGGTGACGAGCATACCTCAAACGGTCGGGCCGCCGCGGGTCTGGCGACGACGGTCATAGGCCTTCTTGGCGACGTAGCCGCCGCCGAGGATCATGCCGAGCGGGCCCATGCGACGCAGCGCACCGACCGCGAGCGCGCCGATCGCCATGCCCTTCATTCCGCCCGAACCATCGCGACGGTCGATCTCGCGCCCGACCAGCGCGCCTACGATACGTGAGAACATGCGAAACTCCTTTTGACGCCGAAACGAACGTCCGGAGAAGCGCGCGGCGGACATCATTGTTCCCGGGCAGGGCCCAGCATCGCCTCTGGCCGGACGACCCGGTCGAAGGTTTCGGCGTCGACCAGCCCGAGCGCGAGCCCGGCCTCCTTGAGCGTCAACCCCTCGGCATGCGCGTGCTTGGCAATCTTGGCGGCGGCGTCGTAACCGATCTCCGGAGCTAGCGCGGTGACCAGCATCAGCGAACGGTCGAGCAGCTCCGCAATCCGCGCGCGATCGGGTTCGAGCCCGTCGACGCAGCGTTCCGCGAAGCTATCCATCGCGACCGCGAGAAGATCGATCGAGCGCAGCACCGCCGCGCCGATCATCGGCTTGAAGACGTTGAGCTCGAGATGCCCCTGCATGCCGCCGACGGTGATCGCGTGGTGATTGCCGATCACCTGCGCCGCGACCATCGTCAGCATCTCGGCCTGGGTCGGATTGACCTTGCCGGGCATGATCGAGCTGCCCGGCTCGTTGGCGGGCAGCGACAATTCGCCGAAGCCGCACCGCGGGCCGCTGCCGAGCAGGCGGATGTCGTTGGCGATCTTGGTGAGCGCGACCGCCAGCGTGTTGAGCGTGCCCGAAAGGTGGACCAGCGGATCGTTCGACGCGAGCGCCTCGAAGCTGTTCTCGGCCGGAATGAAGTCGTGCCCCGTGATCTCGCGTGCGGCGGCGCAGAAATCGGTGGCGAAGCCGGGGGGTGCGTTGAGCCCGGTGCCGACCGCGGTGCCGCCCTGGGCGAGGCGATCGGTGCCGTGGGTCACCGCGGGTTCGATGCGCCGATGACAGCGATACAGCTGGTTGGCATAGCCGGAGAATTCCTGGCCTAGCGTCAACGGCGTCGCGTCCTGCAAGTGGGTGCGACCGATCTTGACGATCTCGGACCACGCCTCCGCCTTGGCCGCCAGCGCAGCCTGCAGCCGGTGCAGCGCCGGAAAGAGCCGTGATGTGACGGCGAGCGACGCCGCGATGTGGAGCGCGGTCGGGAAGCTGTCGTTGGACGACTGGCCCATGTTGACGTCGTCGTTGGGGTGAACGGGCGACTTCCCGCCGCGGGCGCCGGCCAGCATCTCGTTGGCGCGGCCGGCAATCACTTCGTTGACGTTCATGTTCGATTGGGTGCCGCTCCCGGTCTGCCAGATGACGAGCGGAAACTGGTCGTCGAGCTTGCCGGCGACGATCTCGGCCGCGGCGGCCTCGATCGCGTCGGCCTTGTCGGCAGCGAGGCCGTGCGCCCGGTTGACCCGCGCCGCTGCCTGTTTGACGATCGCGAGCGCGTGGACGATTTCGATCGGAATGCGTTCCTGCGCGCCGAACGGGAAATTCTCGATGCTGCGCTGGGTCTGCGCGCCCCAATAGGCGGCGGCGGGAACCTCGACGGGGCCGAGCGAGTCGGTTTCGGTGCGGGTGTCGGTCATGCGACGAGAATAGCCGGCTGGCAGGTTCGATCCATCTCTGCTTGCCCCGCACCCCGCGTCACCCCGGAATTGTTCCGAGGTCCACCGTGCCGCCACTTCGCTCGCCGTAAGGAAGAAGTGGACCCCGGAACAAGTCCGGGGTGACGTCTCCAACCCCAAATGACCTTATTTCTTGCGCTTGAAATCCACCGCGACGACGTTCGAGCCGTCCTCGACCGGAACCAGCGCGGGCCCGTCGTTCTCGGCGGCATCATGGGGCTCGGGGCCGTCGTCGGGCCCTTCCTGCGCCTGGAAGCGGAGCTCGAAATTGACCGCGGGGTCATGGAAGCCGGTGATCGCCGAATAGGGGATCACCAGTTTCGACGGCACCTGGTTGAAGCTCAAGCCCACCGAGAAGCGCTCGTCGTCGACCAGCAGATCCCAATAACGGTTCTGCATGACGATCGTCATTTCGTCGGGAAAGCGCTCCATCAGCCGCTGCGGGATGTCGACGCCCGGGGCCTGGGTCTTGAAGGTAATGTAGAAATGATGCTCGCCCGGTAGGCCGCCCGACTCGGCAACGGTGGTCAGCACCCGGCCGACGACCGCGCGCAGTGCTTCCTGCACGATCTCGTCATATGGAATCAGGCTATCGGGCAGGCCATCGGTCATAAGTCCTTGGGTAGCGCGGTTTGCCCGCTGGTCAAGATTGCACAGGAGTGATCGCACGCTATGAGCGCGGCATGCGCACCGCCACGATCAACCGCTCAACCGCCGAGACGAAGATCGACGTCACCGTCAATCTGGACGGCACCGGTCTTTATCGCATCAGCACGGGGATCGGGTTCCTCGATCACATGCTCGAACAATTGTCGCGACATTCGCTGATCGACATCGACTGCACCGTCGCAGGCGACCTGCATATCGACCAGCACCACACCACCGAGGATTCGGGTATCGCGATCGGCGAGGCGGTCGCCAAGGCGCTCGCCGACAAGCGCGGCATCCGCCGCTACGGCGACGCGCTGAGCCCGATGGACGAGACGCTGACCCGGGTCGCGCTCGACATCAGCGGCCGGCCCTGGCTGGTCTGGAAGACCGAGTTCTCGCAGAAGCGGCTGGGCGAGATGGACACCGAGCTGTTCGAACACTGGTTCCACAGCTTCGCGCAGGCGGCTGGGATCACGCTCCACGTCGAGACGCTGCACGGCAAGAACAACCACCACATCATCGAGAGCGCGTTCAAGGGGCTGGCGCGGGCGCTGCGCGTCGCGGTCGAGATCGACCCG
>DATLME010000246.1:0-3164 GCA_035537395.1 Sphingomonas sp.
ACCCCCCGTAACGCGTCTTCAGCACCGCGAAGCTCGCGCGCAGCGCGTAGGCGTCGCCGCCTTTGGCTCGGCCGGGTTTGGCGGTGGGACGCCAGGCGAAGACGTCCATATGCGCCCATGATGTGCCCGCGGGCACGAAGCGGCGCAGGAACAAGGCCGCGGTGATCGCGCCCGCGAAGCCGCCGTCGGGAGCATTGACGAGATCGGCGATGTCGGACTTGAGCATCTCGTCATAGCCGTCCCAAAGCGGCATGCGCCACAGCGGGTCTTCCGCCGCGACGCCCGCTGCGAGCAACTCGGACGCGAGCGCGTCGTCGTCGGTGAACAAGGGCGGCAGATCGGGACCGAGCGCGACGCGGGCGGCGCCGGTCAGGGTGGCGTAATCGAGGATCAGCCCTGGATCCCCTTCCGCCGCCTTTGCGAGCGCGTCGCCGAGGATCAGCCGGCCCTCCGCATCGGTGTTGGTATTCTCGACGGTGAGACCGAGGCGGCTCGACAGCACGTCGCCGGGGCGGAAGGCGTTGCCGGCGATCGCATTCTCGACCGCTGGGATCAGCAGATGCATCCTGACGCGCAGCCGTGCGGCCATCACCAGTCCGGCCAGTGCGAGTGCATGCGCGGCGCCGCCCATGTCCTTCTTCATCAGCCGCATGCCGGCCGACGGCTTGATGTCGAGCCCGCCGGTGTCGAAGCACACGCCCTTGCCGACGATCGCGATGCGCGGGTGCGCCGGATCGCCCCATTCGAGCTCGATCAGGCGCGGCGCCCGGTCGCGGGTCGCAGCCTGACCGACCGCGTGGATCATCGGATAGCCCTGCGCGAGCGCGTCGCCGCGCGTCGTCGTCACTACCGCGCCGTGCCGCCTTGCGAGTGCTTCCGCCTCCGCCTCGAGTTCGGCGGGGCCGAGGTCGCTCGCGCCGGTGTTGACGAGATCGCGGACCAGCGCGGTCGCTGCGGCGAGGCGGACGGTGTCGTCGATCGTCGCCGCGTCGTTGGTCAGGAGGAGGCGCGGTGCGGGATCCTCCGCCTTCCGATAGCGGTCGAAGTCATACTGCCCGAGCAGCCAGCCGAGCGCGCCGGCTTCCGCGCCCGGCGCGCGATACACACCGTCGGGGAGCGCGTTGACGAGCTTCGCGAGGCACCAGGGCGAGGTCGGGTCCGCAACCGCCGCGACGACGCGCCATTCCTCTCCGGTCGCGACGATCGCGTGCGTGCCCGCCTTGCCGGTGAACCGCTGGCCGACCAGCGTCGCGCGGGTCACGGCCGGTTGGCGCGCGATCCACTCGTCGAAACTATCGGGGGCGACGATCTCGATCGTGCGTGCGGGCTGGCCGCGGTCGGGCTGAAGCAACGAGGCGTAATCCTGCATCGGCGAACCGAACCAGATTGCACCGAAGCGCGCAATAGTGCCCCGCCGCCGAGCGTTCAGGGCCGGCGAACGATCCTGCCGCCCTTCATCACCAGCCGCACCGCGCGCACCGCGGCGATGTCACGGGTCGGATCGCCCGCCACCGCGACGAGATCGGCAAGATAGCCGGCGCGGATCGTGCCCCGGTTGGTGGCGATCCCGAAGGCGCGCGCATTGCCCGAGGTGGCGGCGACGAGCACGTCGACCGGGCGCATGCCGGCGGCGACCATCAGCTCCATCTCCCGCGCATTCTGCCCGTGCGCGAACACGCCGACATCCCCGCCCATGCAGATCGCGACCCCGGCCTTGATCGCCAGCGCGACGCTGGCGCGGTTGGCTGCGACTCCGGCAGGGGCCGGTTCGGCGCCGGACCAGCCGGCATAGCGCGCGACCGCGTCGGAGGCGGCGAGGGTAGGGCATAAAGTCACACCGCGCGCGCGCATGCTGGCGAAGATCGCGGCGGTGCCCCCATAGCCGTGCTCGATCGTGTCGGCGCCCGCCGCGATCGCGCGGCGCATGCCCTCGGGCGTCGAGCTGTGCACCGCGACGCTGCGCCCGGCATCGTGTGCGGCGGCGACCGCGGCCGCGATCTCCGCCTGCGAGAAGGTCGGCCGGCTCTCCTCGCCGGCGCGCCAGCGATAATCGCCATAGAGCTTCACGACATCGGCGCCCGCCGCGATCTGGCTGCGCACGACGCGGACCACCTCGTCGACGCCGCTCGCCTCCTCGGCGCCGAGCGGTACCGGCACGCCGGGCTCGAAACCCTTTGGACCATAGGCGCCCCGCGCCACGATCGCGCGCGTCGCCACCAGCAGGCGCGGTCCCGGAACGATCCCCTGGTCGATCGCCTCCCGCAATCCGACATCGGCATAGCCGGCGCCCTCGGTGCCGAGATCGCGCAGCGTCGTGAAACCCGCCACCACCGTGTCGCGCGCCGCCACCACGGCGCGCGCGGTGCGCAGCGCCAGCGCTTCGTGGAGGACCTGATCGTCCCAGGGCGCCTCATTATAGGGGTGGAGGAACAGATGGCCGTGCCCCTCGATCATCCCCGGCATCAGCGTCGTCCCGGGCAGGTCGACGATCGTCGCGCCCGTCGCGTCGAGCGCGCTGCCGACCGCGACGATGCGGTCGCCGCGAACCAGCACCTGCCAGCCGCGATGCGCGACCGGATCCGCCCCGTCGAACACCGCATCGGGGCGGAGCAGCGTCGCCGCCGGCTCGGCATCGCCCGCCATGGCGGCTGCTCCGGCCGGCACCAGCGCCAGCAGCAGCGCGATCATCCACCTCATCCGTCGTCCTCCTTGTCGCGACGATACCGGATCGGTAGCCTCGCGCCATGGATAGACCCGCCCGCCGGCTGCGCAATCATCTCCCGCTTCCTCTCGCCCTCGCCGCCGCTCTTGCCGCCGCCGCCCCCGCATGGGCGCAGCGGGCGACGATCGTGCGCGACGACTGGGGCATCGCGCATGTCACCGGCAAGACCGATGCCGATGCGGTATTCGGCGCGATCTACGCGCAGGCCGAGGACGATTTCATGCGCATCGAGGAGAATTACCTCACCGCGCTGGGCCGGATGGCGGAGGCGAAGGGCGAGGCAGCGCTGTGGCAGGATCTGCGCCAGCGGCTTTACGTCGATCCCGCCGAGCTCCAGGCGCAGTATCGCGCCAGCCCGCCCTGGCTGCGCCGGCTGATGACGGCGTGGGCGGCAGGGCTCAACCATTATCTGGCGACCCATCCGGACGTGAAGCCGCGGGTG
>DATLME010000247.1:0-2383 GCA_035537395.1 Sphingomonas sp.
GACGCTGTCGGCGGAGCAGTTCGCGCGGCTGCGCGGCGAGATGGAGGCGGGGTTCGCCGGGAGCGGCAATGCCGGGCGGCCGATGCTGCTCGAGGGCGGGCTGACGTGGCAGGCGCTGTCGCTGTCGCCCGCGGAGATGGACTTTGCGGAGATGCGCGCAGCTGCGGCGCGCGAGATCGCGCTGGCCTTCGGGGTGCCGCCGATGCTGCTCGGGCTGCCGGGCGACGCGACCTATGCGAACTACCGCGAGGCGAACCGCGCGCTGTGGCGGCTGAGCGTGCTGCCGCTCGCCGACGCGATCTTCGCGGGGCTGGTGCAGGGGCTGGCGGGCTGGTTCGCGGGCGCGTCGCTGGCGATCGATCTCGATCGGGTGCCCGCGCTGGCGGAGGACCGCGAGAGCCTATGGCGGTCGGTCGGCGCGGCGGATTTCCTGTCGGCGGCGGAAAAGCGCGCGATGCTGGGGATCGCGGCGGCGGCGGCGTGAGCGTCGACTTCGCGGGCTATGCCGCGGTGTTCGACACGGTCGACCGGGCGGGGGACGTGGTCCGCCGCGGCGCCTTTGCGGGCGCGGGGCCGGTGCCGCTGCTGTGGCAGCACCGCGGCGCGGCGGTCGGCCGGATCGCGACGCTCGACGAGGACGCGCGGGGGCTGCGGGTCGCCGGCCGGATCGAGGATGCGGCGGTGGCGGCGCTGGTGCGCGGTGGCGCGGTAGCGGGGCTGTCGGTGGGCTTTCGTGCGGTGACCGCGCGGCAGGGCGTGCACCGCGAGCTGACCCGGGTCGCGCTGGTCGAGGTGAGCGTGGTCGCGGTGCCGATGCAGCCGCTCGCGCGGATCGATTTCGTGGAACTTTGCAAGCGAGGAGACGGGCATGACGACGACGATCAACGATAGCGGCGCGGTGGCGCGGCCGATGCTGGACGGCGCCAGCGAGCGCGCGGGCGGCGCGGCGTTCGAGGGCTTCGTGCGGAGCGGCGCGACGATCGAGATGAAGGCGTTCACCGGGGTGACCGGCGACCAGGGCGGCTTTGCGGTGCCGCGCGAGATCGACGCGGTGATCGACCGCACGCTGAAGGGGATCTCGCCGATCCGCAGCATCGCCAACGTCGTGAAGGTCGGCTCGGCGGGGTATCGCAAGCTGGTGACGACCGGCGGCACGCCGTCGGGCTGGGCGGCGGAAACCGACGCGCGCCCCGGCACCGCGACACCGGTGTTCACCGAGATCGCGCCGCCTACGGGCGAGCTGTACGCAAATCCGAGCGCGAGCCAGGCGATGCTCGACGACGCCGCGTTCGACGTCGAGGCGTGGCTCGCCGACGAGATCGCGACCGAATTCGCCAAGGCCGAAGGCGCGGCGTTCGTCGGGGGCAGCGGGGTCAACCGGCCGCGCGGGTTCCTGCAGGTGCCGACCGCAACCGCGGCGGACGCGACCCGGGCGTTCGGGACGGTGCAATATCTGCCGAGCGGCGCGGCGGGCGACTTCGCGGCCAATCCGCAGGAGCGGCTGATCGACCTCGTCCAGGCGCTGCGCGCGCCGTACCGGCAGGGCGCGAGCTTCGTGATGAATGCGGCGACGCTGGCGCGGATCCGCAAGTTCAAGACCAGCGACGGCGCGTTCGTCTGGCAGCCGAGCCTGGCCGAGGGGCAGGCGACGACGCTGCTCGGCTATCCGGTGATCGAGGCCGAGGACATGCCCGACATCGCCGCCAACGCGCTCGCGATCGCGTTCGGCAACTTCAAGGCGGGGTATCTGATCGCCGAACGCACCGAGACCGCGATCCTGCGCGATCCCTATTCGAACAAGCCGTTCGTCAATTTCTACGCGACCAAACGGGTCGGCGGCTGCGTGGCGAATTCGGAGGCGATCAAGCTGATGAAGTTCGCCGCGACGTAATCGCGGCGAGGCGGGGCTTCGGGGTCATGTGCGCTGCACTGACTGACCCTGAGCCTCGCCATTCGCGGCTGGGGTGTGGCTTGCGGGAGATCGACAATGAACGGGTCGGCAGTGCCGGCTGGCGTGATCGCGGACGCGGTCGCGGCGGCGAAGACGTATCTAAGAGTGGAGGGCAGCGGCGAGGACGCGCTGCTGGTGCGGCTCGCGACGGCGGCGATCGGGCACGGCGAGGCGTATTGCGGCGCCGTGCTGGTGGCGCGAAGCTTCAGCGACGACCTCGCGACGCGGCGCCGTTGGCAGCGCCTGCCGGCATGTCCGGTAACCGCGATCGACACGGTGGAGGCGGTGCCCGGCGGCGCGCTGCCGATCGCGAGTTATGGGATCGACATCGATGCCGACGGGGTCGGCTGGGTCCGGACGCTGCTGCCGGTGACCGCGACCCGGCTCAGGATCGGGTATCGCGCCGGCGCTGCCGCAACCTGGGACGCGATC
>DATLME010000248.1:0-4841 GCA_035537395.1 Sphingomonas sp.
CAACGATCCGCGGGTCGAGGCGCTCAATCCCTATGGCGTGCGCATCCCGCCCGCGATTCGCGCCGACAAGACCGTACAGTTCGGCAAGGCGATGCGGATGTCGTTGCAGGGTCATGCCGATTTCTGGCGGATCGGCGTTACCACCCCGGTGCTTAAGCCGGTGAAGAAAGGCGATCGCATTGTCATCGCCTTCTGGGCGCGCGCGGTCGAGACCGTCGACGGCGCGCCCGGCAAGATCGGCCGCGTCCAGCTTGAAGCGACACCGGTGGTCCGGGCGATCGCCGAACAATCCTTTGATATCGGACCGGAGTGGAAAATGTACCAGCTGAAAGCGGTCGCCGACCGCGACTATGCCCCGCGCCAGCTCAACGCCGCGATGCATCTCGATGCCGCCCGGCAGGTCCTCGATCTCGGCCCGGTCTTCGTCCTCGATTACGGGCAGCCGGCACGATGATGCGGCGCCTCGTCGCGCTGTTCGGGCTCGGACTCGCGCTCGCCACCACCGCGGTCGCCCGCAATCCCCAGATCCAGGGCGCGGATCCGCACGCCATCTTCATCGCCGACGAGCTCTGGGTATTCCCCACCGGCGGCCCCGGCGGCAGCTGGGAGGCCGACCGTTTCGGCGCCTTCTCGTCGCGCGATCTGAAGACGTGGCGCGGCCGTGGCGAATTGCTGCGTCGCGATTCGATACGCTGGATCGGCGACGATGGCGCGCGCGATCATTTCCTGTGGGCGCCGGGCGTCGCGACCCGCGACGGCAAGTGGTTCCTGTACTATTCGGTCGGCCCGCAAAACCCGACGCCGAGCCGGATCGGGGTGGCGATCGCCGATCGGCCGCAGGGCCCGTATCGCGACAGCGGCAAGCCGCTCGTCACCGGCGGCAATGGCTATGAAGCGATCGATCCGATGGTGTTCGTCGATCCGCGCTCGACCAAGGCCTATCTCTACACCGGCGGCAGCGCGGGCGCGACGCTCCGCGTCTGGGAACTGAACCGCGACATGGTCACGCTCGGCCAGGAAATACCGGTCGAGCAGCCGCCACAGTTCACCGAAGGTGCGTTCATCCACGAACGTGCCGGCGTCTATTACCTGTCCTACAGCCATGGGCGGTGGAACGGCCCGGACTATTCGGTCCATTACGCCACCGCCACCTCGCCGACCGGACCGTGGCGCTATCGCGGCCCGATCCTGACCAGCGACGCGACGCATCAAGGCCCCGGCCACCACAGCTTCGTGCAGGATCCGAAGGGCGACTGGCTGATCGTCTACCACCGGTGGGAACAGGGCCCCGGCCCCGCCCCGCTGAAGGGCGAACGCCAGGTCGCGATCGATCGGGTCCGCTACGCCGCGGATGGCTCCATCCTGCCGATCGTGATGACCGACGGCGACGCCGCACCGACGATCGCCGTCGCCGGCCGCCGGCGGTGACGCTCGATCGTCGGGCGCTGCTGTCGCTCGGGCTGGTCGGCGCGGGCGCGGCGCTCGCCGGCCCTGCGCTGGGCAAGGAGCCGGTGCTCAACGACACCCTGTCGGGCTATCTTCACGGGCTCCACGATCCGGTCATCATCCGCGAGCGCGATACCTATCACGTGTTCGGCTCCGGCGGCTGGTGGGGCAAGCCCGGTCCGAGCTGGCGCACGTCGACCGATCTCAAGACGTGGCGCGAAAACGGCTCGCCGTTCGATGCGGTCCCCGCCTGGGCAGCCAAGGCGATCCCCGGCGCCACCGCGATGTGGGCGCCCGACATCCAGTTCGTCGACGGCCTGTTCCGTCTCTATTATTCGGTGTCGACCGGCGGCGCGATGCGTTCGGTCACCGGCTTCGCGACCAGCAAGACGCTGGACCGGGCGAGCCCGCTCTACGGCTGGACCGATCACGGCCTCGTCGTCGAATCCTTCGCGGGCGGCACCTACAACGTGATCGATGCCAACTTCGTCGTCGACCTGAAGGGCGATCACTGGCTGTCGTTCGGCAGCTACTGGAGCGGGCTCAAGATCGTCGCGCTCGACAAGCGCACCGGCAAGCCGAAGCCGGGCGCACCGCTCCACCCGATCGCCTATCGTCCCGCCCCATCCGGTGGCGACAACCCGCTCGAGGGCGCCTTCGTGCTGCCGCGTGCGGGCTGGTACTATCTGTTCGCGAGCTACGACTATTGCTGCAAGAAGGAACAGAGCAACTATTACGTCGCGGTCGGCCGCTCGCGCAGCATCACCGGCCCCTATCTCGATCGCGAGGGTCGCGCGATGATGGACGGCTATGGCACCGGCGTGATCATCGAACGCCCCTGGGGATCGACCAACTGGCGCGGCCCCGGCCATTGCGGGATCTACCGAGATGCCGGTCGCGACCTCATCGTCTACCACGCCTATGATGTCGCGCAGGCGTCGCGGCCCACCCTGCGGCTTGCGGAACTTCGCTGGGATGCCGCCGGCTGGCCGACCGCGCTGATCTAGTCGGCGCAACGTCGCCGCATCCTCGCGCGCCGCAACCTGCCTCCGCGCCTGCCTCCGCACCTGGTTTTGCGCGCGGCAGGGAACCCGGGCAAGTCACTGCGAGTACAAGGAAAGGAGATCGACGGCCGCGGCGACACGACTGCAGCCCGCCGCTCGCGCACGAAATGACAGGCAGAGGAACCGACCATGCTGGCGATGAACTACCGCGGCCCTTATCGCGTCAGGGCGGATCAGAAGCCGATGCCGGTGATCCAGCATCCGGAAGATGCGATCGTTCGCGTCACCCGTTCCTGCATCTGCGGATCGGACCTTCACCTCTATCACGGGCTGGTGCCGGACACTCGCGTCGGCATGACCTTTGGCCATGAATTCTGCGGCGTGGTCGAGGAAGTCGGCGCCGAGATCCGCAACCTGAAGGTTGGCGATCACGTCCTGGTACCGTTCAACATCGCGTGCGGCCGTTGCCATTTCTGCCAGCAGGGCCTGTTCGGCAATTGCCATGAATCGAATGCGCAGGCGACCGCGGTCGGCGGCATCTTTGGCTATTCGCATACCGGCGGCGGTTATGATGGCGGCCAGGCGCAATATGCCCGCGTCCCCTATGCCGATGTCGGGCCGACCGTGATTCCCGACTGGATGGATCCCGACGACGCCGTGCTGCTGACCGACGTCGTCCCGACCGGCTACCAGGCCGCGGAGATGGGCGCGATCAAGCGCGGCGATACCGTGGTCGTGTTCGGCGCCGGTCCGGTCGGGCTGATGGCGGCGAAATCCGCGTGGCTGTTCGGCGCTGGTCGCGTGATCGTGATCGATCATATCGACTACCGACTGGAGTTCGCCCGCGTCTTCGCGAACGCCGAAGTCTACAACTTCCGCGAAATCGACGACATGGCGGTGTTCATCAAGAAGCAGACCGACTCGCTCGGCGCCGACGTCTGCATCGATGCGGTTGGCGGCGACGCCGCGGGCAGCAAGCTGCACACGCTGTTCGGTACCAAGCTCAAGCTCGAGGCGGGCAGTGCGCTCCCGCTCCACTGGGCGATCAACTCGGTCAAGAAGGGCGGCATCGTCTCGATCGTCGGGGTCTATGGGCCCACCGGCAACATGATCCCGATCGGCAATGTCGTGAACAAGGGCATCACGATCCGCGCCAACCAGGCGTCGGTCAAGCGTCTGCTTCCCAAGCTGATCGACCATATCCAGGCCGGTCGCCTCAATCCGAAGGCGATGATCACGCATCGCATCCCGCTGGAGGAGATCGGCGACGCCTATCACCTCTTCTCGGCCAAGCTCGACGGCTGCATCAAGCCCGTGCTCATCCCCAACGCCGCCTGAAGGAACGCGCCATGACCAAGGCACTTGTCGACACGGCAGCCATCCCGGGTTGGGGGATCGATGCCGACGCCGAAAACAACCCGACCTATCCGATGCGCCATATCGAGGACCAGACCCGGGGACTCACCTGGGACCGTCCGGCGGTGCAACGCCCCGATGTCGAGATCCTGCGCTCGATCGAGCACAATCGCCAGCCCGCCGTGGTCGGCACGTCGACCCCGCCATCGGGCCTGAGCGGCGTGATCCGCCGCGCCGCCTTCCGTCGCTCCGAGTCCGACTGGTGGCACTGGCTGCTGCTGATGGGAGCCGATCGCATCAACGTCGTCGAGGGTATCGTCGAGGATCTCGCGCGCGGGACCGTGCCCAACATTCCGGGTGAAATGGGCGTCCGCGCGGAGTGGCGCCACAACAAGAAGGGTCTGGTCACGAAGATCGGCTTTGTGCTCGGCACCGCTGCGGTCGTCGGCAGCATCATGCGTGCGCGCAAGGCCATCGATCGCGACGGCTGACGCCGCGCTGGTGTCACTCGGCGCGCAGCGGCGGCTGGATCGCGGGCGCCATTGCGCTGCAGAGCGCGCGTTGCAGGTCGTCCGCCCCGAACGGCTTGGCGATGATCGCGACGCCGTCGGGCTTGCGCGCGATCTGCTCGGCATCGGCATAGCCGGTGACGATCACCGCGGGGATGCCGGGGCGGATCGCGCGTGCGCGTTCGATCAGTTCGCCGCCCGACATGCGCGGCATCGCGTAATCGGTCACGATCAGGTCGATCTGCAGTTCGCCCCGTTCGAGCAGGCGCAGCGCCGCGACCGCGTCCTCCGCCTCGTGGACCTCGTAGCCCAGATCCTCGAGCAACGCCGCGGTGGTCGCGCGCAGGCCCTCATGATCGTCGACCAGCAGCAGCCGTCCGGCGAGCCCCGGTGCCCTGACCTGCGTCGCGGTCGACATCAACGGCGCCTCGGGGTGACCGTCGCCGCCGTTGACCGCCGGCAGCAGGATCTCGACCCGCGTCCCGGCGCCGACCACGCTGTCGATCCGGATCGCCCCGCCCGATTG
>DATLME010000249.1:0-20087 GCA_035537395.1 Sphingomonas sp.
CCGGTCGACCCGCGCGGCGCCGCTGACCCGCCGGACCGTTGCCGCGACCCGCGCGACGGCTGCGGCGCTGTCGTCGGCAAGGTCGATGTCGATCATCGCCGGCACCGGCAGGTCGGCGTCGCCGCTCGCATCGCCGAGCCAGGGGCGCAGCAAACGGGTCAGTTCCGCGCGCTCGACGACCGTGACGCGGGCAACCTCCGGCTGCGCGCGCAGCAAGGTCGCGATCCGCGCCGCCTCAGCGTCCCGGCGAACCGGATCGCCCTCGACGATCTGCACCGTCTACCGGCCCGCCAGCTGGCGCTCGAGCAGCCGCGCCCCGCTTGCGGTGCCGAGCCCAAGTGCCGCCGCGAGCACCGTCAGGAACAGCATGATCGCCATCACCCAAGTCATCGCGCGCAGGCCGCCCGCCTCGTCGAGCACCCGTGCATCCGCGCGTGCGGTTCGCCCGATCATGCGCCCCCCTGCCCCGGCGGATAACGCAGCGCGCCGGTCGGATCGAGCAGGCGACCCTTGTCGAGCCGCATCATCTGTGCGCCGGGAATCCGGCCGAGCAGCTGGAAATCATGGGTCGCCACCACCACCGTGGTGCCGAGCTTGTTCAGGGAATCGAACAGGTGGAGCAGCCGATCCGCCATGTCGGGGTCGACGTTGCCGGTCGGCTCGTCCGCCACCAGCATCTCGGGGCGCGTGATCACCGCCCGCGCGATCGCCACCCGCTGCTGTTCGCCGCCGGAAAGCGTCGCCGGGCGTGCGTCCGCGCGTTCGCCCAGGCCAACCCAGGCGAGCATCTCGCGCACCGGTTGGCGGATGTCGGCGTCGGGCATCCCGGCGACGCGTAGTGGCAGCGCGATATTGTCCGCCGCGGACAGATGCGGCACCAGCCGAAAGTCCTGGAAGACGACCCCGATCCGCCGGCGAAAACCGGGCAGCCGGGTGCGCGGCATCATGACGGCATCCTCGCCGAACAGCCGGATCACGCCGCGGCTGGGCCGTTGCGCGAGGTAGAGCAATTTGAGCAAGGAGGTCTTTCCCGCGCCGCTGGCGCCGGTGAGAAAATAAAACGCGCCGCTGCCGAGCGTGAAGCTGACGTCCGACAACGTCTCCTGGCCTGAACCGTATCGCAGCCCAACGTTTTCGAACTGCACGATGTTCGCCATGCGCGTGGCCGAAGCCGCTCTCTTTCTTCTTAGCCCCGCGCCAGCCTTGCCACGAAAATGCGCGCTGCTTCAAGCTTGCCAGCGGCTCGGTGGGCGTGCTTAGATTCGTATCCCAAATGGCCCTTTCCGCAAAGCGTTCGCATGATACTCGAATGTCCCGAATGCAGCACTCGCTATCTGGTGCCGGATAGCGCGATCGGTGGCGAGGGGCGTACGGTACGATGCGCGAATTGCCGGCACAGCTGGTTCCAGTCGCCCGCGGTGCTCGATCTCCCGCCCGCCGCGATGACGCCGGAGACACCGCAGGTTCCGGACGATGGCGATGCCGCGGTCCAGACCGCGCCGCCACCGGCGCTGCCGCCGCTTGCGCCGCTGCCCGAGCCCTATGTCGAGCCGGTCGCCGACTATCGCGGGTTCGATGCGTTCGCGCATCAGCCGCCGTTTCGTCCGCGGCGCAATGCCGCGCGGCGCTGGACCGTGATCGCGGTCGCCGCCGGGTTGACGATGCTGGCGCTGATCGCCGCGATCCTGTGGCTCGGTGCGCCGGGGCTCGGCGCGCGGCTCGGGTTGCCGATCGGTGCTGCGGAATCGCCGCTGCGGCTGCGCGACAACCCGATCGAGCGGCGCGAGCTCGAGAACGGGTCGGAGCTGTTCGCGGTCAGCGGTCAGGTCACCAACCCGTCGAGCGATCGCCAGCGCGTCCCCGATATCCGTGCCGAGCTCCGCGATGCGCAGGGCCGGCTGGTCTATAGCTGGACGATCACCCCGCAGCAGCGCTCGCTCCCGCCGGGCGGCGCGATCGACTTCAACTCCGCCAAGCTCGACGTGCCGTCCACCTCGAAACGGCTCGAGCTGAGCTTCGCCGGCGAAAGCCAACGCTAAAGGCGTTGCAGCGCACGAAACGCTTTGCTAGGGGGCACCGCCTACCAGCCGTCGGGTCAGCCCGGCGAGCGTTTCACGTGCGGCCGTGGCGGAATTGGTAGACGCGCAACGTTGAGGTCGTTGTGGGCGAAAGCCCGTGGAAGTTCGAGTCTTCTCGGCCGCACCACTTTTCTCCGTGCCACTCAGCCGCCGACGCGGTCGAGATAGGCGATCACCGCTCGTGCGCCGCTGTCGCTCAGCGAGATCTCCACCCGCCGCCGGTCGGCCGGATCGACGATCCGCTCGATCAGCTTGAGCTTGTGGAGATGGTCGATCCAGCGCTGCGACGTCGTTACCGGCGCGTTCGTCGTGGAGACCAACGCTTTAACGTTGACGATACGCCCCTCCTCCCCCGCCAAATAAACCGCCAACAGCATGTCCCAGGCGGGTTCGTGGAACAGCTCGGACGGGAAGAAGTCGAGCCGCGCCTGGCGCTCGTCGAGCAGCCGGCGCGCGATGTCGCAGGGCGACCGCCGAGATCCGTCTGACACCGGCGCGCAGCCGCTAAACCGGTCCGCCCGATCGCCGAACTCGACCGCGATCGCCGACAGTCGGGTGGTCAGGTCCTTCACCAATCCGACGATTGACTCGTCTGCCAACGCGCCCCCCAAAGCCAGCGACCGCCGGCAGAGGTGACACCGGTTTGCGGCAAACACAAGCACGCAGCCTGTAAGTCGCTGACCCGGCCACGAAACATCCGCGCGGACAGACGAAGTTGCGGGCCAGACGAAAGCCGCGCACCCTAGCGGGCCGGTCGCGCGTTTCTGCGATCTCCGCCGAAAGGATCCGGGTGCCCGCTACTGCCGCCGTCTATCTCAATGCTGTCGCCACCGCGGTTCCGGGCCACGACATCCACGACGCGTTCATCAACTGGGCGCGCGATCGGGTCGCGCCCGAAGCGCGCGCGGTGTTCGACCGGATGGCCAAGCGCGCGGCCATCGGCCATCGCTGGTCGGTTCTGCCCGAGACTGCGGCCGGCGGCTCGCCGGTCGCGAGCGACGGTTTCTATGGCACGGGGTTCCCCGGCACCGCAGCGCGCATGGCGATCTATGCAGACGCCGCTCCTATTCTCGCGCTCGCCGCGGTCGAACGGCTCGCTGCCTCGTCGGATTTGGCAAGCATCACCCATGTCGTCGTCGCGAGCTGCACCGGCTTCGTCGCCCCCGGGATCGACCAGATCATCGCGAGCCGCCTCGGCCTGCCGCATTCGGTCGAACGACTGCTGATCGGCTTCATGGGCTGCTATGCCGCGGTCGCTGCGTTGCGCAGCGCCCGCCACATCGTCCGGTCGGACCCCAGCGCGCGGGTACTGGTGGTGACGGTCGAGCTGTCGACGATCCATCTGCGCGACGAGACCGCACTGGAGCCGTTGCTGGCGATGCTTCAGTTCGGCGACGGCGCGGCTGCCGCGATCGTCAGCGCAGCACCCGGCGGACTCGCGCTCGGCCAGCCCTTCGCCGCAACGCTTCCCGACAGCGCCGACCTGATCCGCTGGACGATCACCGACCAGGGCTTTGCGATGCACCTTTCGGGCGCGGTCCCGGGGCGGATAGCCACTGCGCTTGCCGACCGCGCTTTCGTCGCGGCGATCACCGACGACCGGGTCCCCGCCGATCTGCGTTGGGCGGTGCATGCCGGCGGACGCTCGATCCTCGACGCGGTCGAAACCGCGCTTCATCTGCCTACCGACGCGCTTGCCGCCTCGCGCGCCGTGCTCCGCGACTACGGCAACATGTCGTCGGCAACCCTGATGTTCGTGCTGCAACGCCTGCTCGCGTCGCCGCCCGAGGAGCAGACCGACGGTGTCGCGCTCGCCTTCGGGCCCGGGCTCGCCGCCGAGGGCTTTGCGTTCGGGCCGGTCCGGTGACTCTCGCGGTCCGCGCCCAGGCCGAGGAATGGATGGACGCGGACGATGTCCCCGCCGAGACTTATGCCGCGGTCGTCGGCGATCTTGCCAAGGTCAACGTCGTCACGCTCGCGGCGCGGCCGACCCTCGCGTTTCTCCAGCGCGCGGTCGCTGGCCGCACGCGGTTCCGGCTGCTCGACGTGGGCTTCGGAGACGGCGACCTGCTCCGTCGGATCGCGCGGTGGGCGCACAAGCGCGGTCTCGACGCCGAACTGGTCGGGGTCGATCTCAACCCCCGCAGCGAGCCTGCTGCCCGCGCGCATACGCCCGCCGAGCTGCCGATCACCTTTCACACCGGCGACTACGCCGATTTCGCCGATCGCTCCTGGTCGGTGATCGTCAGCAGCCTCGTTGCGCATCACATGCACCACGACCAGCTCGTTGCCTTTCTGCGCTTCATGGAGGCGCAGGCCGAGGCCGGCTGGCTGATCAACGATCTCCACCGCCACCGCTTCGCTCATCTCGGCTTTCCGCTCCTTGCGACGATCGCACGCTGGCACCCGATGGTACGCCATGACGGCACCCTGTCGATTGCGCGCAGCTATCGGCCGCACGAATGGCCGCCGATCCTTGCCGAGGCGGGCATCGATGCTGCGCGGGTGTTCCGCGCCTTTCCGTTCCGGCTATGCGTCGAACGCCTGCGCTGATCGTTGGCGGCGGCCCCGCGGGCGCAGCCGCGGCGATCACGCTCGCACGTGCTGGAATGCCGCATCTCCTCGTCGAGCGGCAGCGCGTTACCGGCGACACGCTCTGCGGCGGATTCCTGAGCTGGCGGACGCTGCAGTCGCTCGCCGCGCTCGGCATCGAAGCGGACGCGATCAATCCGAGCGCCGTTACACGAGTCCGGATCTTCGCTGGCACCCGAACCGCTTCCGCCGACCTGCCGATGGCCGCCCGCTCGGTATCGCGCCGCCGGCTCGATACCCTGCTGCTCGATCGCGCCGAGGCGCTTGGCGCGGCGGTCGAACGCGGCGTCACCGTCCGCGCGGTCGAGGATAATGCGATCAGGACCGCGGATGGCGCCACGATCGCCGCCGAGGCGCTGTTCCTCGCCAGCGGCAAGCGCGACGTGCGCGGGCTCGCACGTCCCGGCACGGCTCGCGGCGCCGATCCGACCCTGGGCATCCGCGTCCGGCTCGCGCCGTCGCGGTCGCTGGCACGCGCGCTTGGTCATGTCATCGAGCTTCATCTGTTTCCGGGCGGCTATGCAGGGCTAGCGATGCAGGAGGACGGCTCGGCCAACCTCTGCCTCGCGGTCCATGACTCGCGATTCAGATCCGCTGGTGGCGCTGAGGCGCTGCTACGCGCGCTCGGCAACGATCATCCCATGCTCGGCGAACGGCTCGAGGGGGCGGACATGGGCGCGAGCGAGGCGATCGCGAACGTTCCTTATGGCTGGCGCGAGCGCCGCGGAGCCGCCGGGTTGTTCCGGCTCGGCGACCAGGCGGGGGTGATCCCGTCGCTGGCCGGCGAGGGTATGGGCATTGCGCTGGCGAGCGGGATTGCGGCTGCCGACGCTTATCGCCGCGACGGCCCAGCCGCCGCCGTCGACTGGCAGGTGGGGTTCGCGCGGAGGGCGCATCGTCCTATCGCGGTGGCAGGTCTGGTTCGGAGCATTTCGGAATCGGCCGCTGCCCCGGCAATTTTGCCGCTGCTCGGCCCCTGGTTGATCAAGGTCATCGCGCGCGTCACGCGAATCGCGCACTGAGGGTGTGCGGCCTTGACGTCGCTGCCTCGCCACCCGAGATTTATTGCATGGACCAGATCAATCTTTCCGAAACCGAGTGGCGCAAGAAGCTCACACCCGAGCAGTATCACGTGCTGCGCGAAGCGGGCACTGAGCGCGCCTATGCGGGCGCACTGACCGACAACAAGGCCGATGGGGTGTACCGCTGTGCCGCGTGCGCCAACGAACTGTTCGACTCCGCCGACAAGTTCGATTCCGGCTCGGGTTGGCCCAGCTTCACGCAGCCGCTCGAGCCAGATCGGGTCTCGGATCATAGCGACGACAGCCATGGCATGCGCCGCACGGAAACCAGGTGCGCACGGTGCGACAGTCATCTGGGTCATGTCTTTCCTGACGGGCCACCGCCGACCGGGCTGCGCTATTGCATGAATTCGATCTCACTGGAGTTCCGCCCCCGCAAGACCGCACTCTGATCGGCTTGTCGGCGAGGGGGTTACAGCGTAATCGCCGCGGCGCAGATGGCTCGCGCGCGCTCTTCCCGTAATTCGCCTCCCCGACGTGGCCGGGCGCCGTCCCGGTGGCGGCGACGGCTGGTGATTACCGCTCGGGTGCTGGTCGGCGTCGGCGTGCTCGCGCTCGGGGCGCTCTTGATCGCGGTTTATGTCGCCCGCTCGCAACTACCGAGCTTCGAGGAACTCAAATCCTCGCCAAACGGGCAGATGATCCGGGTCCATGCCGCCGATGGCACCGTGATCGTGTCGCTCGGGCCGAGCTATGGCGAATGGCTGCCCTATGCGCGCATCCCACGGGTGATGCGGCAGGCTACCGTGTCGATCGAAGATCGTCGCTTTCGCACCCATCTCGGCATCGATCCGATCGGCGTCGCGCGGTCTGTGAAGGTCCGGTACGATCGCGGTCGCTGGGTCCAGGGCGGGTCGACGATTACGCAGCAGCTCGCGCGCAACGTCTTTCTGAACAATCAGAAGAAGTTCGGTCGCAAGTTCCGCGAATGGATCCTGGCGCTCGCGATCGAGCGCAAATTCTCGAAGGACGAAATCCTCGAACTGTACCTCAACAAGGTCTATTATGGCGGCGGCGCCTACGGGATCGATGCGGCATCGCGCAAGTTCTTCGGCCATGGCGCAGACCAGCTCAGCCTTGCCGAGGCGGCCGTCATAGCCGGGCTGGTGAAGGCGCCGTCGAACTATTCGCCGACCGCTGATGCCGAGGCCGCGCTCGGCCGCGCCGGGGTCGTGCTGAAGACCATGCAGGAAACCGGCGCGATCAGTGCCGACGAAGCGAGCGAGGCCAATCCCCAGGCGCTGGCACTCGCGCCGGAGCCGCGCCAGAACAGCGTGCGCTATTTCACAGACTGGGCATTGCCGCAGCTCGACATGCTGATTGACGAGACGCAGGCGCCGCTCGAAGTCTGGACGACGCTCGATCTCAACATGCAGCGGCAGGCGGATGCCGCGATCCGCGCCAACGCACCGGCTGGCGCGCAGGGCGCGCTCGTCAGCCTTGATCGCGATGGGGCGGTGCGCGCCATGGTCGGCGGCAAGGATTATGTCGCGTCGATCTACAATCGCGCGACCCAGGCAGTCCGCCAGCCGGGCTCGTCGTTCAAGCTGTTCGTTTACCTCGCCGCGCTGGAAGCTGGGCACAAGCCCGAGGACACCATCGTCGACGAGCCGGTGACGATCGACGGGTGGAGCCCGCGCAACGATTCACGGCGCAATTCCGGGGCGGTCAGCCTGCGCACCGCGTTCGCCTATTCTCTCAACACGGTGGCCGCGAAGTTGGGGCAGGAGGTCGGCTTCGGCACCGTGGCAGACATGGCGCGTCGCTTTGGCATCACCTCGCCGATCAACACGCATCCGTCGATGGTCCTCGGTACCTCGGACGTGCGGTTGATCGACATGACCCGCGCCTTTGCAAGCGTCGCCGCGAAGGGCGTCGCCGTCGCGCCATACGGTATCGTACGGGTCACTGCGAACGGCGAGACGATCTATTCGCACGAAGTCGATCGCAGCCGCGTGCTGGTCGCTCCCTATGTGGCGGCAGCGATGACCGATCTGCTCCAGACCGCAGTCAACACCGGTACCGGCCGCGCCGCGCAGATCGGGCGCCCGGTCGCCGGCAAGACCGGCACCACGAGTTCGTCGAAGGACGGCTGGTTCCTGGGTTTCTCGAGCGGGCTGACCACCGGCGTCTGGATGGGACGCGACAATGCGAAACCGATCGCGGGGCTGCATGGCGGCACCGCGCCGGCCAAGGCGTTCGCCGATTTCATGCGCCCGGCGACGGCGTCACGACCAATCGAACAGTTCGACACAGCGGTGACGTTGCCCGAATGGCAGCTCGAACCCGACGAGGAGAGCTATTTCGGCGATCCCGGCAATGGCATGATGGTCGATCCAGACGGCAATCCGATCGAGCGCGATGTCGAACGACCCGGCTCCGCCGACGACGAGCCCGGCTATGACGACGCACCCGCGACACCCCTGCCCCGCGCACCTGTCGACGACGAACGCGCGCCGCCGGCTGCGCTCAACCAAGACTGGATCGATCGGGTGACGGGACGCGGGTCCGGCCGTGACGCGCCAGTGGAGCGGCAGCGCGCGCCGCGCGACGTCCCGCGTCAGGCGGTCGACGAGGACGGCCGCCCGATCCAGTGAAGCGCGGTGCCATGGCGTCGCAGCCATGCGCGCGCAGGGGTTGGATCGTCGCCGAGAAGGTCGGCGACCAATGCGTGGAACCCGGGCCCATGATTCATGTGGACTCGGTGTGCAACCTCATGGGCGACGGTCGCGCGACGCACCCAGCCGGGCGCCAGGATCAGGCGCCAGCTATAGCGGATCACGCCACTCGACGCGCAGCTTCCCCAGCGGCTGCGCGGATCGCCCACCGCGACCTTGGCGACGGTAACACCCGCGAGCGACGCGAACTCCGCGGTCTCTGCGGCGAGCCGCTCCAGCGCAGCGCTACGCAGCCATGCCTCAATACGTCGCGGCAGCGTCTCGCCTGCCCCCGCCACCACGAGCCGGTCACCGTCGCGAACGATCCGACGCGTGGCACCGTCGATCAAGTCGATCGTGACCGCTTCGTCGGCGAAGGTCAGCACCGTACCGGGCGCGAACGGCTGCGGCCGTGGCAGCTCGTCTCGCTGCGCCGCAAGCCATCCGGCCTTCCCCTCGGCCCAGGCCAACGCGGGCTTGAGCGCGGCACGCCGCGGAACGATCAGCTTGGCGCGTCCGCTCGCGGGATCGAGCGACAGGCGGACATGGCGCGCGGTCGGATGGCGCACGATGTCGAGGTCGATCACAGCTCGCGATCGACCAGATGGTTCTCCAGGTCGCCGACATCGTCTTCGCTGACCGTCCAGCCGCGCACCGACTCGCCAGCCCGATGGACCGCCTCGCGGTCGCCGCTGACGAGATAATGCCAGCTCGGCAGCGGGTCCCCGGCTGCGCGTAGCCGATAGGCGCAAGTCGTCGGCAGCCAGTCGATGCCGCGGACGTTGCCCGTGGTCAGGCGGACGCATTCGGGCACATAAGCGCGGCGGTGGCGATAATCCGAACACTGCCCCGATCGCCGGTCGAGCAACCGGCACGCGACGTTGGTCGCGACGAGTTCGCCTGTATCTTCGTCCTCGAGCTTGTGGATGCAGCATTTGCCGCACCCGTCGCACAGGGCTTCCCATTGTCCGCGATCGAGCTGTTCGATCGGCTGTTCCCAGAACCGGTTCATTTCGCCCATCTTTGGATCTCTGCTGCGACCGCTTCCGATCCCTTTTCCTGTGGCAGCAGCGCAAGCGGCTTGCCGTCGGGATCCATCAGATAGGATTGGCGGCTATGATCCACCAGGTAGCCGCCGTCAGGCGTCGCGTCGCCCTTTGCTGAATAGATCGCATAGGCGCGGGTCGCCTTGGCGATCGCATCGGCGCTGCCCGTGAGGCCGACCATGCGTGGGTGAAACGCAGAAACGAACTGCTTCAATACTGGCGGCGTGTCGCGCGCGGGGTCGACCGACACGAATACCGGGACGATCCGCGCTCCGAGAGCGGGATCACGCTGTTCAATCAGCTTCACCGCGGCCCCGATCACCTGGACATCGGTCGGACATACATCGGGGCAGAAGGTGTAACCGAAATACATAATCCGGTATTTGCCCGCGAAGGTCCGATCGGTGGTCGGCCGGTTGTTCTGGTCGACCAGAGCGAACGCGCCACCGATCCGCGCGCCGGCGAGTGGCGGAGCCGATTGCTGTTGGGTCGGGGCGGGCTGGCACGCGGCGAGAAGCACGAGCCATGGTGCGACACGGAAAATGTTCATGACCGTGGCAGCCATGATCTGATAACGCCGTCCGCGCAAGGTTCCGGCTTACAAGGATTTTACGCGATGATCCGCACCAGTTTCGCGCTCGCGCTCGCAATCGCGACCCCGGCCACGGCGCAACAGCAATCCGAGGGCTACAAATTTCTTCAGGCTGTCCGCGACGCCAAAGGAAACGAAGTACTGGAAATTCTGAACAAGCCCGGCAGCACCATAATAAATACGCGCGATCGGACCAATGGAGAGGGCGCTCTGCACATTGTCGTCAATCGCGGTGACGAGACTTACCTCCGCTTCTTGTTGCAAAAGGGAGCGGATGCCAACATGCGCGACTTGCGGGGGAACACCCCGATGCTCTTGGCAGTCAACAAGGGCTTCAATGGCCTCATCCCTATTCTGATTGCCGCGAAGGCGAACCCGAATACTGGCAATGCGGCGGGTGAAACGCCTCTGATCCGCGCGGTGCAGAACCGTGATCTGGCGACGATTCGCGTGTTGCTGACCAATGGCGCCGATCCGGACCAGGCCGATATCATCGCAGGCATGTCGGCGCGCGACTATGCCGCGCGTGACGGGCGAAATCCGGCGATTGGCAAGTTGCTCGCGGAAACCCCGCGCAAGGCACCACGAGCGGCGGTCGCCGGACCCAAGCTCTAGTCAGTTCGAAACGCCACCAGCGCCAGCGCGTCGGGATCGACCAGCCCGGTCAACCGGCGTGCGGCGCGCCTGGCGAACGCCAGTGTGCATCGTTTGCGGACATGCGCCGGGAGAGCGGTGGTATGCGCCTCGCGGACGATCGCTGCGTCATAGCGATCGGCAACGATGACGCCGGTTCGGCCGGGCAAGAAAGCCGGCATGTCCAGTGGCGCGGTATCGAAACCGGCTGGCAGGGCCCAGTAATAGCGGTCGCAACAAGCGAGATAGTCGGGCCATTTGGCGTCTCCCATCAGATCAGCGCGCGAGATCTTTACCTCGATGATCACGATCTGACCGCGGGCGTCGATCGCCATCAAATCTGCCCGTCGACCGCCATCGACCGGCACTTCGGCGATCGCGACGAGATCGTGGCGAAGCAGCATCCGCACCACCCCGCGCGTAACATCCGCGGCGCAGAGGGCTGGATTACTGCTGTCGGCGCATGATTCCGGAGGGATATCGAGCATGGCCCGACATAGGAACATTACACGAACGGAGCAAGCGCCTCCGATCGTGTAAGGCAGTAATCAGCGATAGAAGATGTGGTTGCCGATCGACGCAACGCGGGTCAGCCGAGCGGCGGGCGCACGATTGGGCGTGTTGAAGTATAGTGCCCGCGGGGCAGGGCTATCCCATGTCGCCGTCAGCGCGACCTTGGCCACTGCCACTGCGGTGCGCCATGCGGCGCGCCCTTCGTCGATCGACGGGATAGCGCCACGGCGAACAAAGCCGAACTGGCCACGTTGCTTGACGACGGCACAGACGTCGGCCGGAAAGCGGCCCGACTTGGTACGGTTGATGATCACATGAGCGACCGCAAGCTGGCCAGAAAGCGGCTCGCCCTTGGATTCGAAGTAAATCGCACCGGCAAGGCAGCGCAGCGAATCAGATGCATCCGCCGCGTTCTGGGCAGCAACGGCCTGCGCGAGCGAACCAAAAACCGTCTTCTCCTCGACCGCAATTGCGGGAGTCGGCTCGATAGCGGGATCGCTCGGGGGAACAATGGCAGGGGTCGTGACGTTGATGGAGTCTGGACCGGGAGCTGTGATCGCGGTGCGATCGAGCTCGGTAGCTTTGCCGGGTGCGCTAGTGCCAATCAGCGCGGCAATCGAGAAGGTCATCGCCGCAATGGTGGCGGCGCGGGTCACAAACGTCATTCAACCAAGTCGTCATGCGGTTGGACCACGGACCCGATCGACAAAGCGATCGTCCGGGCATCCCCCCGACTGCGTCACCGATACGGATCGCACCCGCATTCGGCACAACGCCATTTCACATGCCAACCGCTGTTCTTTTGCAGCGCAGCAGTGTCAATCGACGAGCATCGTTTCAGCGGCGAATCGTTCTGCATCCGGGGTGTTCAGTTCGACAATCCATAAATCCGGGTCCTGATCGCGTCGCCGGCGACAATAGTCGGAGAGGTCGGCCGGCGGAGTCGAATCGATCAAGCAGAGCTTGCCGTCGGCACCGATGCCGCGCTCAACGAGGCGTTGACCGCCGTCGCGATCGACCAACAACAGCAATGCGCCGCCGGCCTGCGGATCGCCCTTTGCGAGCACCGCGCCGAAGCCGCCACTGTCGTTCACGCGCCGCAACAGAGCGCCGATCAATAGCCCCGTCGGCAGCCGCGTGCTCATCCGCCGCGATACCCGGGCAGTCCAGAGAGCGGGATCTGCGAGCGCATGAAGGTGCCGGTCCCGCGTGCCGCCTCGTCGCCCTCCGCATCGATCAGCCGCGCGTCGGCGACGAACACGCGCCGGCGTCCGCTCGCCCAGCGGCCCTCGGCGACGACCGGGCCCGCCCTCAGCGGCTTGGTGAAGAGCAGGTTGAAAGCGGTGGTGAGCAGGAAGCGATCGGTAACCAGGCTATTTGCGGCATAGAAGGCGGCATCGTCCAACATCTTGAAATAGCTGGTTCCGTGGACCGCGCCGGCTGCGTGAAAATGCCGTTCCTCGAGCTCGAAGCTGATCCGCGCGATGCCTGGTTCCGGAATCTCCAGCCGCGATCGAAACAGCTGGTTGATCGGCGCTTCGGCATAAAGCGCTTCCAAGGCGCGGAAGTGCGCGAGGGCGCCGGAGTCAGGCTGCATCACGCACACCGTCGTCGGTAAACAGCGCATAGATCGCGTCCGGCGAGCCCGCGCCGCGCAGCTTGGCAAGAAACGCACGATCACGCAGCCGCCGCGAAACCCGCGCAAGCGCCTTCAGGTGATCGGCACCGGCATCGACGGGCGAGAGCAGCAGAAACACGAGGTCTACCGGCATATCGTCGACTGCCCCGAATTCGATGCCGTGTGCCAGCCGCACGAACACGGCGGTCACGCTGTCGATTCCGGCCAGCTTGGTGTGCGGGATCGCCACGCCACCACCGAACCCGGTCGACCCGAGCTTTTCGCGCGCCGCCAGCCGATCAGCCACATCGCGTGGGTCGACCCCGAACAAGCCTGCAGCGACCCCGGCAAGATGCTGGAACAAAGTCTTCTTGTTAGCCGCCGGCACGTTCATCATGACTGCGTCGAGGCGCAGCAAGTCGCTCAGATCGGTCATTATGGTCTCGTCGAGCGCGATGCCCGGCCGCGCCGTAGCGAGCCGGGCAGGCGAAGGATAGATCAGGCGCTCACGGCATCCGACGGACGTTGCGGCTCGACCCAGCCGATCGTGCCGTCGCCACGGCGATAGACCATGTTGTACGCGCCGGTGCCCGAATTCTTGAACAACAGCGCAGCGGTGTTGCGCAGGTCGAGCATCATCACCGCATCCGACACCGACGCATCGGGCACGTCGACGCGGGTCTCGGCAACGATCAGTGGCGCGTCGCCGACATCCTCGTCCTGCCCATTGTCCTGGAACAAGGTGTAGCCGGCATTGTCGTAGGCGCCGTTCTCGGCGATCTCGATCGCCTGATCGGCATGACGATCCTTGAGCCGGCGCATGTAGCGTCGCAATTGCGTTTCGATCTTGGTCGCCGCGCCGTCGAAGGCAGGATGCGCCTCATAGGCATCGTGCCGGCCCTTCAGCACCAGCCCCTTCATCACATGCGCGACGATATCGCAGGTAAAGCCTGCGTCGTGCGGCCCCTTGCCAAAGGTGACTTCCGCCGAGATCGCGCGCGCGAAGTATTTTTCGGCGATACCCTGAAGCCGGTCGTTCACATGGGCCTTGAGCGCCTCGCCCGTTTCGACCTGGTGACCAGAGATCCGGATATCCATTCTATTCTCCTTGGCTCGGACGGTCCTGTTGGCTCCGTCCGCGAAGCGTCACCCGGACGCCGCGGCCCCCTTCATCACACCCCGTGACCGGTTTCCCAGATGGGATGATCGATCTTGGTCAAGAACGCGGCATGGGCCGCCAATTCTCCCTCGCTCGGTGTGAAAGTTCGCGGCTCGCGGACCACTACCGGTCCGCGCGTCGCCGCCATCGTCGGCATTGCCGCCGCAACGTCGCTGACCAGCCCGAGCCCGATCTGGCGCCCGCCGGTCAGCTCGACATAGACTTGCGCGAGCAGCTGCGCGTCGAGCAGCGCGCCGTGCAGGACGCGGTGGCTGCGATCGATGCCGAACCGCGAGCACAAGGCGTCGAGCGAATGCTTGGCACCGGGATGGCGGCTGCGGGCGATCTGCAGCGTGTCCACCATTCGCGACAGGTGCACTGCGGCACGGCCACAGCGGCCGAGCTCGCCGTTGAGGAAGGAGAAATCGAAGCTCGCGTTATGCGCGATCAACGGCGCGTCGGCGATGAAGTCGACCAGTTCGTCGACCGCATCGTGGAAGCACGGCTTGTCGGCGAGGAATGCCGCGGAGAGGCCGTGAATCGCAAAGGCCTCGGGAGGCATGTCACGCTGCGGGTGGTAATAAGCGTGGAAGGTGCGCCCGGTCTCGCAGCGGTTTAGCATTTCGACACAGCCGATCTCGACCATGCGGTCGCCACCCGCGAAGCTCAGCCCCGTCGTCTCGGTGTCGAATACGATCTCGCGCATCGCCACGTTATCGACTGTTGGTGGGGCAGAGGCAAGCGATGACACGGCGAACCGCGTCGCTGGTCTGCTCGATAGAGACGTCGGTCGCGATCACGAAATCGGCGCGTGCGCGCTTCTCGGCATCGGGGAGTTGGCGGGCAAGGATCGCGGCGAACTTCGCGGGGGTCATGCCGGCGCGCGCGAGGACGCGGGCGCGCTGAACATCGCCTGCAGCCGACACGACCGCGACCTTGTCGACCGCTTGGTCTCCGCCCGTCTCGAACAGCAGCGGAACGTCAAAGACGACGAGCGGTGCGGCGGCATGCGCGGCGAGAAAGGCGGCGCGCTCCTCGCCGACCGCGGGATGGACGATCGCCTCGAGGCGCTTCATCGCGCCCTCGTTGCCGAGTACCGCAGCACCCAGAACCTGACGATCGACCCCGTGATCACCCGTGGTACCGGGGAATGCGGCCTCGATCGGCAGAACGAGCCGCCCGCCTGCGGCCTGAAGCCGGTGAACCACCGCATCGGCGTCGAATACCGGCACGCCCTCCGCGGCGAACATCGTGGCGACGGTCGACTTGCCCATGCCGATCGATCCGGTGAGCCCGAGGATCACGCGATCAGTATCGCGCGAAGTTCTTCGTCGCGATCGCGCGGCGGCTCGACACCGAAGAAGAGCGAGAAGGCGACAGCGGCCTGGCCGACGAGCATCTCGAGCCCGTCGATCGTGTCGAGTTCGCGGGCTCTCGCCGCGGCGAGCAGCGGGGTTTCGAGCGGCGCGTAGACGATGTCATAGACCACCGCGTCGTCCGGAAGCGCGCCGAGATCGAGATCCAGCGGCGGCTGGCCGACCATGCCCAGCGTCGTTGCATTGACGAGCAGAGCCGAAGGCGGCGCGGCCGGGCCGATCGGCAGTGACCTCCCCTTCAACCCGAACGCAGACAGCAACGCAGCGCCTTTCAGCGGATTGCGGTTGAGCATCGTCACCGCGCCCACCCCGATCTTCGATAGCGCGAACAGGATCGCGCGCGCCGCGCCGCCCGCTCCGACGACGGTGACGGGCTGCCCGGCGAGATCGAGGCCGTCGAGCGGGACGTAGAAGCCGGCGGCGTCGGTATTGGTGCCGACCAGCGCCCCGTCCTCGGCACGGAACACGGTGTTGATCGCGCCGATCGAGGACCGCACGTTCCCGCGATCGTCGATATGGTCGAGTGCGGCGATCTTGTGCGGCACCGTGACGTTGCAGCCGCGCCAGTCGGGGTCGGCGGCGCGTTCCTCGAAATAGCCGGCAAGTCCGGCAGGCTCGACCCGAGTCTTGCGGTAGTCGGCGCCGATGCCGAGCGCGTCGAGCCAAAAGCCGTGGATCAGCGGAGATTTGGATTGGGCAATCGGGTCGCCGATCACTTCGGCATAGGGACGGATCATCGATGGTTCCCGGGGATGAGTCACGTGAGTTTCACGCTCGCGCGAGTCACGCCGGCAATATGCCGCGGACGCGCAGGTAATCGAGCACGGCGAGCAAGGGCAGCCCGAGCACGGTAAATTGGCTGCCGTCGATCTTCGTGAAGAGTTGCGCACCCGGACCCTCGATCCGGTAGCAACCGACGCAACCCGCGATCGACGGCCACTCGATGTCCAGGTACGCCTCGATGAAGCTGTAGGACAGCGGACGGACGTGCATCGTCGCGGCTTCGACGTGGCGCCAAACCACACGTCCGTCCTCGGCCATGACCGCAGCGCTCCACAGCTGGTGCCGAGCCCCGGACATCCGTGCGAGATGATCTGCGGCCTCCGCGCGACTGGTCGGTTTGTCGAGCAGCGTTCCGTCCGCCAGCGCGACGACGCTGTCGCTGCCGAGCACAAGGCGGCCGAGATGACGCTGGGCGATTTTGACCGCCTTCAGTTCGGCGAGCGCATCGGCGAGGTCGCGCGGCGAAAGATGCGCGAGTGCCGCCTTGGCGGCATCCTCGTCGACGCTAGCGGCGACTGCCTCGAAGGACACTCCTGCTGCCGACAGCATGGCCCGGCGCGAGGCGCTTTGCGAGGCAAGAATCAGGGACATTCGGGACCGCCGCGTAGAGGTGGTGGAGGGACAGCTGCGGGCATCGGCGGAACTTGGCTGCTCCTCCACCAGCCTTCGGCCGGTTCCCCTCCCGGATTAAGGGAGGAATTAGCGAAAAGGCTCAAGCGCCGCTCCCGCCGCGGCGTTCGTTGGCCAGCGCGATGATCGCCGCCGCGGTTTCTTCGATCGATCTGCGAGTGACGTCGATCACCGGCCAGCCATTGTCGGCGAACATTCGCCTGGCGAAGGCGATCTCGCGGGTCACCGCTTCTTCCTCGACATAGCTCGTGTCGGGTACCTGATTGAGCGAGAGCAGGCGGTTGCGGCGCACCTGGATGAGACGATCGGCGCTGGTGGTGAGCCCGACGATCAGCGGGTGCTTGAGCGAATACAACGCCTTCGGAGGCGGGCTTTCCACCACGATCGGGATATTCGCGGTCTTGAACCCGCGATTGGCGAGATAGATCGACGTCGGGGTCTTGGACGAGCGCGACACGCCGGCAAGGACGATGTCGGCTTCCTCCCATTCTTCCCACGCGATCCCGTCGTCATGCGCGATTGTGAACTGGATTGCGTCCACCCGCGCGAAATAGGCGGCATCGAGGACGTGCTGGCGACCGGGCCGCGCCTTTGCCTGTTGCCCCAACAGCCCGGACAAGGCGTCGTTCACAGGATCAAGAGGCGCTACCGCGGGCAGGCCGAGCACGAGGCAGCGTTGTTCGAGGATGCGGCGGGTCGCGGCATTGACCAGCGTGAAGATGACGAGACCCGGATTTTGGGCGATTTCCTGCAAGATCCGTTCGAGGTGCGCTTCGGTCCGGACCATCGGCCAGAAATGACGCACGGTTTCGACGTCGTCATATTGCGCCAATGCTGCCTTTGCGATGTTCTCCAGCGTCTCGCCGGTCGAATCCGACAGGAGATGGAGATGTAGCCGGATCATGCGCGAGCCGCCGGGCATGGATCTGTGGACAACATGGAGAGAATCGCTAGCGCAACTCGCCACCCTCGCCAAGCGCAGCCCGCGACGTGGACAAGCATCGATCCATCCACAATCCCGCCCACAGCACCGGGCTTCGTCAACACATCGTGGATCCTGGGGACAGTTTTTCCGAATCGTACCGGATTGGCGGCTTCTTGCCGGTCAAGCTGTTGGCGGTTACGGCAGCGATCGCGCTATCCCAAGATCCACGTGCCTATCACTACAACGACCCTTTTAACTCTTTCTTAATAGGAAGACGGACGCTGACCGTGACGCCCTCCACGCCCCCGATCGAGCCCGTAGCCAAGCCGCTGCTCGCGACGCTGACCGGCACGCGTCAGCCGGTGCCGCCTATCTGGCTGATGCGGCAGGCTGGTCGTTATCTTCCCGAATATCGGGCGTTACGCGCCGACAAGGGTGGCTTCCTGGCCCTGGCCACAGATCCCGCGGCAGCCGCAGAGGTAACCCTCCAGCCGATCCGCCGGTTCGCGTTTGACGGCGCCATCCTGTTCTCGGACATCCTGCTGGTGCCATGGGCATTGGGGCAGGATCTGAGCTTCGGCGTTGGCGAGGGCCCGCGGCTCGAACCCGCGCTGGTCGATGCGACACTGGACGGCCTCCAGCGCGTGCCCGAGCGGCTCGACCCGGTCTATGCCACCGTTGCCAGTGTGGCGGCCTCACTGCCCTCGCAGACCACCTTCCTGGGGTTTGCCGGCTCGCCGTGGACGGTCGCCACCTACATGGTGGCTGGTCGCGGCTCGAAGGATCAGGGCGAGACCCGTCGGGCTGCCTATGCCGATCCGGCGGCGTTCGGAGCGATCATCGATGCGATCGTCACAATGACGATCGAGTATCTCGCACGGCAGATCGATGCAGGCGTCGAGGCGGTGCAGCTGTTCGACAGCTGGGCAGGCAGCCTTAGCCCGGCGCAGTTCGAGCGCTGGGTGATCGCGCCCAACGCGGCGATCGTCGCCGGCTTGCGCGCACGCTGCCCGGGCGTGCCGATCATCGGCTTTCCGAAGGGCTCGGGGGGCAAGCTCGCCGCTTATGCCGCGGGCACGGGGGTGGATGCGATCGGGCTCGACGAGACGATCGACCCCGAGTGGGCCGATTCGGTGCTGCCGGCAGGGCTGCCGGTGCAAGGCAACCTCGACCCGCTCGCGTTGATTGCGGGCGGCGATGCGCTCGTGCAGGCAGTGGCGCGAGTCGTGTCCGCTTTTCCCGAACGGCCGCATGTCTTCAATTTGGGGCATGGCATCCTGCCTGACACGCCGATCGCGCATGTCGAACGACTGATCGGGCTGGTCAGGGGTGACGGGTTGGGGCGGGTATGAGCGGATGGCTCGGCGGCGCATACGATTGGGTAAAGGCTGCGCACCTCGTTTTCGTGATCTTCTGGATGGCAGGCCTGTTCATGCTGCCGCGCTACCTCGTCTACCATCAGGAGGCGCTCGCGGCGGGCAGGAGCGATGAGGCGGCATTGTGGATCACGCGCGAGACCAAGTTGCGCACGATCATCCTGTCGCCGGCGATGATCGCGGTGTGGGTATTGGGGCTGATGCTCGCAGCCAATCTCGGGCTGTTCGAGGGTGGGAACGGGCTCGGCTGGCTGCATGCCAAGCTGCTGCTCGTGCTACTGCTGTCCGGCTATCATGGCTGGGCGGTCGGCTACGCCAAGAAGCTCGCGACGAATCGGCCGACCGCATCGGGAAGAACCTTGCGGCTCGTCAACGAGGTACCCGCGCTGATGACGGCGCTGATCGTGGTACTGGTCATCGTGAAGCCGTTCTGACATCCCCCACCTGCGCGCTTGACTAAGCGGCGGACCCCACTTACCTCCTTTCCTCGCGTAGAGCGGCGTCCTGCCGGTCCGCGTCCTTTCTCCAGCTTATCGTGCCGCCTCCTGCCGCCGACCGAGCTCTCTCCCTTGCCTATACGCATCCGGATTTTTCCATGCATCTTAAAGACCTGAAGAAGAAAACCCCGGCCGAGCTCGTCAGCATGGCGGAAGAGCTGGGGGTCGAGGGCGCCTCGACCCTGCGCAAGCAGGACCTGTTGTTCGCGATCCTGAAAGTACAGGCCGAGAATGGCGACCAGATTTTCGGCGTCGGTACGATCGAAGTGCTCCAGGACGGCTTCGGCTTTCTGCGCTCGCCCGAGGCCAATTACCTCGCTGGTCCCGACGACATCTATGTCTCGCCCAATCAGGTCCGCAAGTTCGGGCTGCGCACCGGCGACACCGTCGAGGGCGAAATCCGCGGACCCAAGGACGGCGAGCGCTATTTCGCCCTGGTACGGCTGGTCACGGTCAATTTCGACGATCCCGATGCGGTCCGTCACCGCGTCAATTTTGACAATCTTACCCCGCTTTATCCCGAAGAGAAG
>DATLME010000250.1:0-2539 GCA_035537395.1 Sphingomonas sp.
GGCGTCCTTCGAGCCTGACGAACAGCGGCAGGCTGTGGAGCGTCACCGCTTCAGCCAGTCGGGTACGCGTTCGGCCGCCAGGATCGTCTCGGGCTCGATCCGGTCGGCGACCACCGCGAAGCGATCGCCATCGACCAGCACCTCGGGAACCAGCGCGCGGCTGTTGTAGGTCGACGCCATCGACGCGCCATAGGCGCCCGCGGTGCGGAATACCGCAAGGTCGCCGCTGTGCACGTCGTCTATGTCGCGGTTCATCGCGAAGGTGTCGCCGGTTTCGCACACCGGCCCGGCGATGTTGGCGGTGATCCGCGCGCCGTTCGGCCGCACCGCGACGAAATCGTGGAACGCGTCGTACAGCGCCGGTCGCGCCAGATCGTTCATCGCCGCGTCGACGATGACATAGGGATTGAGCGGCCCTGGCTTGACCCAGATGACCTCGGTCATCAGCACCCCGGCATTGCCCGCGATCACCCGGCCCGGCTCGAACATCAGCTCGACGTCCCAGTCCCTGGTGACCCGCTCGACCATCGCGCCATAGGCGGCGAGATCCGGGGCGGTGTCGCTGCGCCGATAGGGCACGCCGATTCCGCCGCCGAGATCGATCCTGCTGACGAAATGGCCGAACCGCCGCAGGTCGGCGAGCAATTGCCCGACCCGCTCATACGCCGCCTCGAGCGGCGCTAGATCGAGCAGCTGGCTGCCGATATGGATCGCGACCCCGCGCAGGCTCAGCCCGTCGAGTTCGGCGAGCCGCGCATACATCTCGGTCGCCTGGTCGATCGGGATGCCGAACTTGTTCTCCTTGCGCCCGGTCGAGATCTTGGCGTGGGTGCCGGCATCGACATCGGGGTTTACCCGCAGCACCGCCGGCGCGCGGATCCCGCGCGCATGCGCCAGCGCGGCGAGCACCTCGCCCTCCTCCTCGAGCTCGAGATTGAACTGGCCGATCCCGGCATCGAGCGCGCGCGACAATTCCTTGCGCGTCTTGCCGACCCCCGAGAACACGATGTCGGCGGCAGGAATGCCGGCCGCGAGCGCGCGCGCCATCTCGCCCGCCGAGACCACATCGGCGCCATAGCCCTCGTCGGCGAGCACGCGCAGCACCGCGACGTTGGGATTGGCCTTGATCGCATAGGCGAGATGCGTGCGCTCGATCCCCGCCAGTCCCTCGCGAAACGCGCGCGCATGGCGGCGCAGCGTCGCGGTCGAATAAACATAGACCGGGGTGCCGACCGCGGCGGCGATGTCGGGGAGCGCGACGTCCTCGCAGTGGAGAACCCCGCCCTGGTAGAGGAAATGATCCATCAGCTCGGCGGCAGGTCGAAATCGTCGCTTCGCCGCTCCTCCGAATTCTTGAGCAGTTCATCGCTCCGCTGGGGGCGTTGCTGCGTGGTCGGGGTGAGCAGCTCCTGCGGGGTCGGCGTGGCCCGGGCGCCGAACGGGGCGACCGGCAGCGTGCCGCCCTCGGGCGGCTGCAGCTGCTTGGCGGCGCCGCACCCGCCGAGCATCAGGGCAAGCCCCAGGATCGCGCGCTTCATCTACCTCTCCTCGCGCGCGGCGGCGATCGCGGCGCGTACATTGGCGGGGGCGGTCCCACCGAAACTCGTGCGGCTGGCGACCGACGCGTCGACCGACAGCACGTCATAGACCCGCGCATCGATCCGCGCATCGATCGCCTGCAGGTCGGCAAGGCCCAGCGCGTCGAGCGCGACGCCGCGGTCCTCCGCGAGTTTGACCGCGCGCCCGGTGACGTGATGCGCCTCGCGGAACGGCAGCCCCGCCTCGCGCACCAGCCAGTCGGCCAGATCGGTGGCGGTCGAGAACCCGGCTTCCGCCGCGGCGCGCATCCGATCGGTGCGGAACGTCGCGCTCGCGACCATGCCCGTCATCGCCGCAAGCGACAGCGCGAGCAGGTCGTGCGCCTCGAACACCGGCGGCTTGTCGTCCTGCATGTCCTTCGAATAGGCGAGCGGCAGGCCCTTCATCGTGACCATCAGCGCGGTCATGCAGCCCATGATCCGTCCGGCATGCCCGCGGACCAGTTCGGCGGCGTCGGGGTTGCGCTTTTGCGGCATGATCGAGCTGCCGGTCGACCATTGGTCGCTGAGGCTGACGAACCCGAAGGGCTGCGACGCCCACAGCACGAATTCCTCCGCCAGTCGCGACAAATGCAGCGAACATTGCGTCGCGGCGGTCAGATACTCGATCGCGAAATCCCGATCGCTGACTCCGTCGAGCGAGTTGCGCGTCGGCCCGGCGAAGCCGAGCGCCACCGCGGTCGCCTCGCGGTCGATCGGGAACCCCGTTCCCGCCAGCGCCGCCGATCCGAGCGGGCAGCGGTTCATCCGCACCCGCGCATCCGCGAACCGGGTCGCGTCGCGCGCGATCATCTCGTGATACGCCATCAGATGATGGCCGAGCGTCACCGGCTGAGCGGATTGCAGGTGCGTGAATCCCGGCATCACCGTATCGGCATGCTCCTCGGCGCGGTCAAGCAGCGCCGCGCGAAACCCGTCGAGCGCGGCGAGCACCTCGTCGA
>DATLME010000251.1:0-2879 GCA_035537395.1 Sphingomonas sp.
GGGAGCGCATGAACCACCGAGCAGATCGTTATCCGTGGACGTTGATCGCGCTGCTGTGGATGGTCGCATTCCTCAACGCGGCGGATCGATCGATCCTGACGGCGGTGCTGCCGCAATTGCGCGACGAATTCGGGCTGAGCCCAACCCGGCTGGCGCTGCTCGGCTCGGTGTTCTTCTGGATCTACGCGGTATCGGCCTTCGTGTTCGGCCGCGCCGGCGACAGCCTGAGGCGCTCTCGCGTCATCGTCTACGGCTTGGTGTTCTGGAGCATGGCGACCGGGCTGACCGCGCTGTCGACGGGCTTTGCCGCGCTGCTCGCCTTTCGCGGCGTCGTCGCGCTCGGCGAGTCGACCTATTATCCGACCGCGACCGCGCTGATCGGGGACTGGCACCGGCCGGCGATGCGCAGCCGGGCGCTGTCGCTGCACCAGACCGCGGTGTTCGCGGGCGCGGGTCTCGGCGCGCTGTTCGCCGGCCTGCTCGCCGACCGGATCGGCTGGCACGCGCCGTTCGTGATCTTTGCCGCGATCGGCCTCGTGCACGCGGTCGTGCTCGCGCGCTACCTGCGCGACGCGCCGATCATCCACACCGCCGCCGAGGTGGACAAGCCGCGGGAGCCGATCGGCGTGGTGCTGCGGATCCCGCCCGCGGTGATGCTGTGCGCGGTGTTCTTCCTCGGTACCGGCGCCTCGACCGGGGTGACCTTCTGGGCGCCGACCTATGTGCACGACGCGCTCGGGCTCGATCTCGGCCAGTCCGCGCTCTGGGGTTCGGCGACGATCAACCTCGCGGGCTTCCTCTCGGTACCGCTGGGCGGTCTTCTCGCCGACACGCTGGCGAAGCGCACGCCGATCGGGCGCTTCTACACGCTCGCGATCGGGCTCACCGCAGCGGCGGTGCTGCTGCTGCCGCTGGCGGTGGTCTCGACCGCGATGGGCGTCGGCACGGTGCTGCTCGCCACAAGTATCGGCAAGGGCCTGTTCGACGGTTGCATCTACGCCGCGATGCACGACGTCGTGCCCCCGCATGCCCGCGCCACCGCGGTCGGGATGATGACGCTGTTCGGGTTCATCGGCGCCGGGCTGACGCCGATCGGGGTAGCCTGGGCCTCCGAACATTACGGCATGGCGGCGGGCATGACCTCGCTTGCGGGGCTGTACGTCGTCGCGGTCGTGCTGATCCTGCTCACCCGCGCCTCGACCCGACGCGCTGCGATCGCCAACGCGCATGAGCTGCGTGAGGTACCCGCATGATCGGCTCCGCCCTGCGACTCGACGCCCCGCGGACGCTGGCGTTCGAACCGATCGAGCTACGCGCCCCCGCAGCCGGCGAGGTCCTGCTGCGGACGCTCTATTCAGGAATCTCCGCCGGTACCGAGCTGTCGCAATATCGCGGTACCAACCCGTTCATGCACCGTCGCTGGGACGAGACGCGTCGGCTGTTCACCGCGGCCGACGCGCCGAGTTGGCCCTATCCGGTCCGCAATCTGGGCTACGAGGAAGTCGGCGAAGTGGTGTCCTGTGGCAGCGGCGTCGACGGCGTGGCGGCTGGCGACCGGATCTACGGAACCTGGGGGCACCGGACGCATCATATCGCGCAGGCGGACTGGGTCCGCGACCGCCTGATGCCGACAGGTGCCGACCCGCGGATCGGGATCTTCAGCCATATCGGCGCGGTCGCGCTGAACGGCATCCACGACGCGCGCATCCGCATCGGCGACGTCGTCGCCGTCTGGGGGCTCGGCGTGCCCGGCCAGATCGTCGCACAGGCGGCCCGCGCGAGCGGCGCGGAGGTGATCGCGATCGACCCCGATGCCGGGCGCCGCGACCTCGCGCGCCGACTGCACGCGCACCATGTCGTGGATCCCGGGCGCGACGGCGCTGCCGAGCGGATCAAGGACATGACCGGCGGCCGCGGCGCCGATGTCTGCATCGAAGTCTCGGGCGCGGCCCCCGCGCTCGCCGACGCGATCCGCGCCGTGGCCTATTCGTCCCGCGTCGTCGCCCTGGGGTTCTTCCAGGGCGACGTTGCAGGCCTGAGGCTCGGCGAGGAATTCCACCACAATCGGGTCGAGCTGGTCTGTTCGCAGATCTCGGGCACCGCCCCGGAGGCCGCGCATCGCTGGTCGAAGCCGCGATTGTGGCGCACCGCGATCGAACTCCAGCATCGCGGCATGCTCGACCTGCTCCCGCTGATCACGCACACCGCGCGGTTCGACGACGCCCCTGCGCTGTTCGACCGTCTCGACACTGGCGAACCCGGCCTGCTCCAGGCGGTATTGGCGTTCGAGCAATGAGGGTGGCGCTGCTCGGCTGCGGCGGGATCGCCCCCCGCCATGTCGCCGCGGCAAAGGCGAACGGCCTGGATCTCGTCGGCTGTTGCGGCCGCGACCCCGGCCGGACCGAGGCCTTCGCGGCAGGACATGGCGGCGAGGCGTTCGTCGATCTCGACCGGATGATCGATACCGTCGCGCCCGAGCTGCTGATCGCGACGCTGCCGCCATTCGCGCGATCGGGCGAGATCGAGCATGCTGCGTCGCGCGGCGTCCACCTGCTCGTCGAAAAACCCATCGCGCTCGACTTGCCCGCGGCCGAGCGGATGGTCGCTCGGGTCGGCACCACCGGTGTCGTCGCGGCGGTCGGCTTCATGTACCGTTTCGGCGACGCGATCGCGGCCTGGCGTAGCGCGGACACCGGCCCGGTCGGGCTCTATGCCGGGCGCTATCATTGCAACGCGCTCCACGCGGACTGGTGGCGCGAGGAAGCGAAGTCAGGCGGCCAGATCCTCGAACAGGTAATCCACCAGATCGACCTGATCCGCCACCTCGTGGGCGAACCCGACACGGTCTATGCCCGCCGGGCCAACCTGTTTCACCGCGA
>DATLME010000252.1:0-2667 GCA_035537395.1 Sphingomonas sp.
GGCGCGATGTCGGAATGGCCGACGACGTTGCCGCGGGTGATCGCGTAACGCTCCTTGATCGCCGCGACGAGCCGCGCGACCGCGGCGATCTGCGGATCCGAAAAGGGCCGATAGCCGAATTCATGCCCGGGATTGACGATCTCGATGCCGATGCTCGCCGAATTGACGTCGGTCACGCCGCGCCAATGCGACGCCCCGGCGTGCCAGGCACGCTTGTCCTCGGCGACCATGCGGATGACGGTGCCATCTTCGTCGACCAGATAATGCGACGAGACCTTCGCGGCGGGATCGCGCAACCGTGCGATCGCGGACGCCGCATCCTGCATGCCGGTATAATGCAGCACGATCATGCTGATCGGCAGCGACCGCTCGTCGAAGTTCGGCGAGGGCGTGTCGATGATCGTCATGCCCCCGCTCTAGCCGAGAAGCGCGCTGCGCGTACAGGGGGCAACGAGCGGGCTAGGCCGCGTTGCGCACTGGCGTCTTCTCCGCGAGCTCGTAGAAACCACGGAAGCGCTTGCTCGGCTCGAACTGCCGGGTCTGGCCGATCACCGTCTCTCCGGCGCCGAGCACCAGCGCACCGCCGGGGCGGAGGGCTCCGCCGATCCGCTCGAACACGTCGTTCTTGGTCGGTGCCGCGAGATACAGCAGCACGTTTCGGCACAACACGATGTCGAACTGGCCCGCCGGGGCGCGGTCCGCCACCAGATTGTGCCGTCGGAACGCGATGGTCCGGGTCAGTTCGGGCTTGGCGACCCAATCGGCTCCCGCGCTGTCGAACCAGCGCATCATCCGCCGGATCGGCAGGCCGCGCTGGATCTCGAACTGGGTGTAGCGCCCTGCCCGTGCCCGCGCGATCGCGGCGTCAGAGACGTCGGTGGCGACGATCTCGGGCATCGGCGTACGCGTGCTTTCATGGCGTTCGGCGAACAGCATCGCGAGCGACAGCGGCTCCTGCCCGGTCGAGCAACCCGCGCACCAGATCCGTGCGCGCCGGCCCTCCGCTTCCGCGGCCGCGACGGCTTCGACGATCAGGTCGAACACCGGGGCATCGCGGAAGAACGAGCTTTCCTGGTTGACGAGCGCGTCGACGATCTGGTCACCGATCATGGTATCATGGCCTTCGAGCAAGTGAGTGACGAGCCGGTCGAGCGTGTCGAACCCCCGCTCGCGGAGGAGTGGCTTCAGCGCGGTATCGATCCGCCAGGTTCGATACGCGGTGATCTGCTGGCCGGTGCGTGCTTCGAGCAGCGCACTGAGGACGTTGAGCGCGACTTGCGAGACGCCGGGCAAGGTGCCGATCGGCTGATGCATCATGGCCGGCGCCTCGATGCGGTCAGGCGTCCGATCGCATCGGGATCGAGCACGGCATCGGCGTTGCCCGCGGTCGCGACCGCGCCCGGCATGCCCCAGATCACCGCGCTCGCCTGATCCTGGACGACGACGCAGCCGCCAGCATCATGGACCAGACGCGCGCCTTCCGCGCCGTCGCGACCCATGCCGCTGAGGATGACGGCCAGCATCCGCACACCGTAGATCGGCGCGAGCGAGCTCAACATCGTGTCGACCGATGGCATGCACCCGCTGATCGCGGGTTCGTGCGAGAGCCGGATCGCGGCCGTTCCGTCGCCGAGCGACACGCAGCGAATATGCGCATCCCCGGGGGCGACGATCACCCGGCCGGGCCGGATCCGCAGCCGATCGACCGCGACCTCGGCGGGGCGTCCTGCGAGCACGGCAAGCTGCGCGGCGAAATAGGGCATGAAGGACGTCGGCAGATGCTGGGTGACCAGGATCGGCAAGGTAAAGCTCGATGGCAGCGCGCGCAGCAGCTGGCTGAGTGCGTGGATCCCGCCAGTCGAGGCGCCGATCGCGACGATGTCGTAATCGTCGGTATTCGCACGTGGCCGCGGCGGTGCCGGTGGCTGCGGCGCTGCAATCGGGAGAGGTACGACGCGAGCGGCGGGCAACGCGGCGGCCGCCACGAACGCCGGCGATGCGAGGCGGCGGAGCTTTTCCATCAAGGCATCGGCAAAGCGCGAGGACAAGTCACCGGTGCCCGGTTTGACGAGGGTATCGGCGGCGCCCATCGCGAGCGCCTGGATCGTGTTGACCGCCCCGTCGCTGGCGGACGTCGACACGATCACGACGCGCGCGCCGCGACCGGCAGCGAGGATATCGGGCAGCGCGGTCAGCCCGTCGATACCCGGCATCTGGATATCCAGCAGGATATATTCGACCCGTTCGAGCGCCAGGAAATCGAGCGCCGCGCGGACATTGGCCACGGTGCGGGCGACGACGAAATCGTCGCTGGCGTCGATCATCCGCCCCATCACCGCACGCGCGACCGCCGAATCGTCGACGATCAGGACCCGGGAATGCTCGGCATTGAGAACGGCGAAAGCGTGGTCGAAACTGGACATCGGGCCGGCAGGCGGCTCAGGCCATGCCGACGATTTGCAGCTTGGATTCCAGCGTGTCGCGATCGAACGGCTTCATGACATATTCGTCGGCTCCGGCTTCGATCGCGGCGCGGATGTAGGCCATGCCGTTCTCGGTGGTGCAGAACACCACCTTGGGGCGCGAGGCGATGCTGGATTCGCGAAGCGCGCGGAGGAAATCCATGCCGCTCATCACCGGCATGTTCCAGTCGAGCAGGATCACGTC
>DATLME010000253.1:0-2166 GCA_035537395.1 Sphingomonas sp.
GCCGCCCTCCCCGCCCATCACCTTCTGCCAGGAGAAGGTCGCGACGTCGATCTTCGCCCAGGGTATGTCGTAGGCGAACACCGCGCTGGTCGCGTCGGCGAAGCTCAGCCCGTCGCGGTCGTCCGGGATCCAGTCGCCGTCCGGGACGCGAACACCCGAAGTGGTGCCGTTCCAGGTGAACAGCACGTCCGTAGACCAGTCGACCTGCGCGAGATCGGGAAGCTGGCCATAATCGGCGCGGATCACAGTCGGATCGATTTTCAACTGCTTGACCGCGTCGGTGACCCAGCCTTCGCCGAAGCTTTCCCATGCGAGCGTCGTCACCGGGCGTGCGCCGAGCATCGTCCACATCGCCATCTCGAACGCGCCGGTGTCGGAGCCGGGAACGATGCCGATGCGGTGGGTGTCGGGAAGCTCGAGCAGCTCGCGCATCAGCTCGATGCTGTACTGGAGGCGCTGCTTGCCGATCTTGGAGCGGTGCGAGCGGCCGAGCACCTCGGTCGCGAGACGCGACGCGTCCCAGCCGGGCGGCTTGGCACAGGGGCCGCTGGAGAAGAAGGGGCGAGCCGGCTTGGTCGCGGGCTTGGCAGGCGCACCCGTGGCGGGGGCGGTAGGGACGTCAGTCATAGTCTCTCCTTACAGAGAGCACGCGCCGCGTTGGGACGGCGTGGCCCGTCGACGGCCCTAGCGGCTGGTGCCGAAGTGTCAACTTGATGGTCTGGACAAACGCCCGGTTCGTCACCCCGGGCCTTGTCCCGGGGTCCACCGTCCCGCATCAGCCAACCATGTTGATCACGACGAGAGGTGGATGCCGGAACCAGTCCGGCGTGATGGGTTGGGGGGTGATCGGGCTGCTCCTCCTCGCAGGCTGCGGGAAGGTCGAGCGTCCGGCACAGCAACCGCGCAAGATCGCGGCGCCGACCCTGCGCGAGACGACGCAATGCCTCGCCGACCTGCGCGCCGAGAGCGTCGCGTACCGGGTGCTGCCCGACAAGGATCACGGCAATGGCTGCGGTCTCGCCGGCGCGGTGCAGCTCGTCGAGATCGGCGTGCCGGTCGCCAACCTGACCGCGGTACGATGTGGGCAGGCGCGTGCCTTCTCGGCGTGGATCCGCAATGCGGTCGCGCCTGCGGCCTATCAGATGCTCGGCAGCGAACTGGCGCGGGTCGACAGCATGGGCAGCTATGCATGCCGCAACGTGGTGGGCGTCGCGGGCCGCGGCGATCGCCGGTCGGGGCACGCGATCGCCAACGCGATCGACATCGGCGGCTTCGCGCTGAAGGACGGGCGGCGGGTGACGATCCTCGACGACTGGAACTCGCCCGATCCGGCGGTGCGCCGGTTCCTCCAGACGATTCGAGCGTCGGCGTGCAAGCGATTCGGCACGGTGCTGTCGCCCGACTATAATGCCGCGCACCGCAACCACCTCCACCTCGAGGACGATCGCGCACGTTTCTGCCGCTAGCGCGCGGTGATGCTTTGCCCTACCAGCCTCGGATGAACGATACACGAGTACCGAGCCGCGTCTTTCCGCGTGCCAAGCAGGATGCCGAGACCGCCAAGACCGGCATCTCGACGCCACAGACCGAAAACCCCGCCTATCGGCTGGCCTTCCAGGACATGGACTTCCTGCTCCGGGAGGATCTGCGCCCGGTGCGGTTCCAGCTCGAGCTGTTGAAGCCGCAGCTGTTGCTCGACGAGGCGAACATCGCGTCGACCTTCGTGTTCTACGGCTCCGCACGGATCCCGGAGCCCGCCAAGGCGCAGGCGATGCTCGACCTGGCGACCGACGACAAGGGTCGCGCGATCGCGGAGAAGCTGGTCGAGAAATCGCGCTACTACGACGTCGCGCGCGAGCTCGCGCAGAAGGTCAGCCAGCTACCGGTGGACGAGAACGGGCATCGCCAGTTCGTGGTGTGTTCGGGCGGCGGGCCGTCGATCATGGAGGCCGCCAATCGCGGCGCGCAGGACGTCGGAGCCGAATCGATCGGGCTCAACATCGTGTTGCCGCACGAACAGGCGCCCAACCCCTATGTCACCCCGGCGCTGTCGATGCAGTTCCACTATTTCGCGCTGCGCAAGATGCACTTCCTGCTGCACGCGCGCGCGCTGGCGGCGTTCCCGGGCGGGTTCGGGACGTTCGACGAGCTGTTCGAGCTGCTGAC
>DATLME010000254.1:0-5377 GCA_035537395.1 Sphingomonas sp.
GGACATCAGAACGGGCGCCGCCGCGTCCGCTTACTGCTCGGTCAGGTCCTGGTTCTTCGGGTCGCCGCCGGTGCCGTCGACGCCGTCGCGACGTCCGCTGTCGGTGAAGATCGCGGGTTCCTCGCCGCCTTCGCCGCGCGCGACCGCGTCGGCGCGCGCGCCGACGATCTGTTCGAGGTCGCTACGCTCGTCGGCTTCGCAGTTCTCGGGAAGCGTCGCCGGGTCGGTCCCGGCATGGGGGGTTGGATCGGCCATAAATTCCTCAGATCGGGTTGATGGGGCCGGGGTCCCCGGCGGGCTGGCTCGGCGCGGGAACGTCGATATCGGGGCCGGGCGGCATCACCTCGGGCGGGGGCGCATCGGGCTGCGCGGGCTGGGTCGGCTGGCCGGGGCTTTCGGGAAAGGGCTGGGACGCCATGATGATCTCCTTGTCCCATTCCAACGCGCCGAGCACGCCGCGGTTGCCTGACCGCTTGCCGAGAGCCGCCCGGCTGGTATAGACGCGCGCCGAATGCCGATGTTCGATGCGGGCGTGGCGGAACTGGTAGACGCAGCAGGTTTAGGTCCTGCCATCGCAAGATGTGGGGGTTCGAGTCCCTTCGCCCGCACCAGCGCCGCCGCCGACCGCGCGACGGCGGCCGACGAATTTCTCCAGATGAAGGCCTAGCATGCAGACTGTCGAGACGTTGAACGAGGGGCTGAAGCGCGCCTACACCCTGACCATCGCGGCGAAGGACATCGACGCCAAGGTCGACGCCGAGGTGAAGCGTGTTGCACCCCAGATCCGTATGCCCGGCTTCCGGCCCGGCAAGGTTCCTGCCAATCTCGTCCGCAAGATGCACGGCGAGGCGCTGACCCAGGACGCGCTGAACGCCGCGATCCAGGAAGGCATTCAGGGCCTGATGACCGAGAAGCAGCTGCGTCCCGCGATGCAGCCCTCGGTCGAGCTCGGCGAGGCCTATGCGCCCGGCAAGGACGCCGAGATCAAGGTAGCGCTCGAAGTGCTGCCGACGGTGCCCACGCCTGCGATCGAGTCGCTGACGCTCGAGCGCCTGACGGTGCCGGTCGCGGACGACGCGGTCGACGCGCAGCTGCAGAAGTTCGCCGACCAGCAGAAGAAATGGAACGATGCGGGCGACGATCATGTCGCTGCGATGGGCGATCTCGTCACGGTCGATTTCCTCGGCAAGACCGCGGACGGCGTTGCGTTCGAAGGTGGCACCGGCGAGGACATGGCGGTCGAACTCGGCTCGGGCCGGTTGATCCCGGGCTTCGAGGATCAGCTCGTCGGCGTGAAGACCGGCGATTCGAAGGTGCTCGATGTCACCTTCCCCGCGGATTATCCTGCGGCCGAGCTGGCCGGCAAGCCGGCGACTTTCGACATCACGGTCAAGTCGGTGAAGACCGCGGGCGAGCCCGCGATCGACGAGGAACTCGCCAAGTCGCTCGGGCTTGAGAGCCTGGAGCAGCTGAAAGGCCTGCTGCGGACCCAGATCGAGCAGGAGCATAACGGGCTCACGCGCACCCACATGAAGCGCAAGTTGCTGGATCAGCTGGCCGAGGGTCATGATTTCGAGGTCCCGCCGTCGATGGTCGACGCGGAATTCAAGCAGATCTGGTCGCAGCTCGAGCATGAAGCCACGCACGAGGCGGATCCCGCCGCCGCACTCGCCGAGATGGAAGCCGAGCGTGGCGACTATCTGAAGATCGCGGAGCGCCGGGTCCGCCTCGGACTGCTGCTCTCCGAGATCGGGCAGGCGAACGGCATCGAGGTCAACCAGCAGGAGATGAACCGGCTGATCGCGCAGGCTTCGCAGCAATACGGCCCCGAGGACCGCCAGCGTTTCATCCAGTATGTCCAGCAGGAGCCGATGGCGGCCGCCCAGCTGCGCGCACCGCTGTACGAGGACAAGGTCGTCGATTTCCTGTTCGACAAGGCGACGGTGACCGATCGCGAGGCGACTCGCGAGGAACTCGAAGCCGCGATCGAGAGCGAGGATGGCTTCGCGACGGGCACCCACACCCACGATCACGACAACCACAAGCCCAAGAAGGCGGCCAAGGCAGGCAAGAAGGCCAAGGTAGCCGACACCGACGAGACGGCGACGACGGATGCGGCGTCGCCCGCTCCGGAAGCTGTCGCCGAGCCGGAGGCCGCTACGCCGCCGGTGAAGAAGGCGGCCAAGAAGAAGGGCGCACCGGTCGAGGCCGAGACCGCGCTGGTCGAGTCGTCGCCGGTCGCAGCGGAAGCCGCTGCGGGCACCGAGGCGGCCGACGCGCCGGTGAAGAAGCCGCGGGCCAAGAAGGTCAAGACCGAGGGTTGATCCTCGCGCCGGGTAGGCGTTGTCGGTGACGGGGAGGGACGGGGGCCTGGTGACCGAGCCATCGATTGCAGTGCTGTTGCCCTGCTTCAACGAGGAAGCCGCGATCGCGCAAACGATCGCGGGTTTCCGCGCGGCGCTGCCCGGTGCGACGATCTACGTCTATGACAACAACAGCACCGATCGCACCGTCGAGGTCGCACGCGCGGCGGGCGCGATCGTCCGGCGCGAACGCATCCAGGGCAAGGGTGCGGTGGTACGGCGGATGTTCGCCGACGTGGACGCCGACATCTATGTGATGGCGGATGGCGACGCGACCTACGATGCCGCGTCGTCGCCGGCGCTCGTCGCGCGCCTGCTCGACGAACAGCTCGACATGATCGTCGGCAGTCGGGTCAACGAAGCGGATCTCGCCTACCGCAGGGGCCACCGCGCGGGCAATGCGCTGCTCACGGGCATGCTGGCGCGATTGTTCGGGCGCAGCTTCACCGACATTCTGTCGGGCTATCGGGTGTTCTCGCGGCGCTTCGTGAAAAGCTTTCCGTCGCTGTCTGCCGGGTTCGAGATCGAAACCGAGATCAGCGTCCACGCGCTCGAACTCAAGATGCCCTGCGCAGAGATCGAGACGCCCTATTTCGCGCGTCCCGAGGGATCGACGTCGAAGCTCAGCACGTACGGCGACGGCTGGCGGATCCTGCTGACGATCGTCACCCTGTACCGGATCGAACGCCCGTTGCTGTTCTTCGGGATGATCGGCTGGCTGCTCGCGCTGGTGGCGCTGGTGCTCGCGGTGCCATTGGCGACCACCTATATGGAAACCGGGCTGGTACCGCGCTTCCCGACCGCGATCCTGGTCACCGGATTGGTGATCGTCGCCGGGCTTAACGTGTTCGCAGGCCTGATCCTCGATACCGTGGTGCGGGGGCGGCGCGAGATCCGCCGACTCGCGTATCTGGCGCATCGCGCGCCCGGCGCTTGATCGAGGTTCGTATCTGAAGCCCGTCACGGCGACGTCGCGGGCTTGAACTCCCACCCGCAAGCGCCGATGTTGGCGGTTCCGAGGGCATAAGAGAGATTTTCATGCACAATCCGTTCGAGACCGGCGACTTCATGGCACCCCTGGCCCAGGCTGGGGTCGGCGTCATGCCCGGTCAGGCTGGCCTGGTTCCGATCGTGATCGAGCAGTCGAACCGCGGCGAGCGCTCGTTCGACATCTTTTCGCGCCTGCTGCGCGAACGGATCATCTTCGTGACCGGCGGGGTCGAGGACGGCATGGCGTCGCTGATCTGCGCGCAGCTGCTCTTCCTCGAATCGGAGAATCCGAAGAAGGACATCTTCATGTACATCAACTCGCCGGGCGGGGTGGTGACGGCCGGCATGGCGATCCACGACACGATGCAATACATCCGTCCCCGCGTCGGCACGCTGTGCATCGGCCAGGCCGCGTCGATGGGCAGCTTCCTGCTCTCCGCAGGCGAGCCCGGGATGCGCGTCGCGACGACCAACAGCCGGATCATGATCCACCAGCCTTCGGGCGGGGCGCAGGGCATGGCTGCGGATATCGAGATCCAGGCACGCGAAATCCTGCGGATGCGCCACGACCTCAACACGCTGTATGCGCGGTATACCGGCAAGCCGCTGTCCGAGATCGAGCACGCGATGGACCGCGACAAGTTCATGTCAGCCGAAGATGCCAAGACCTTCGGGCTGATCGACGAGGTGTTCGACAAGCGGCCGGCACCGACCGACGAGATGGCACGGGCGGCCTGAACGGCCAAGTTGCTCGACATTAGGCATTTTATGCCATTGTCGAATGCGTAGCGGCCGGGTTACCATGCCCGGCCCACGACGCCTCGGGATTCCTCCCGGGTATCGTTCTAGATCGCGCATGCGCGAGAGGTGATTGAATGACGAAGCTGAGCGGTGGCGACTCCAAGAGCACCCTCTATTGCTCCTTCTGCGGCAAGTCGCAGCACGAGGTGCGCAAGCTGATCGCGGGTCCGACCGTCTTCATCTGCGACGAGTGTGTGGAGCTGTGCAACGACATCATTCGCGAGGAGACCAAGTCCGCGCTGGTGAGCAAGAAGGACGGCGGGGTTCCGACGCCGCAGGAGATCTGCAACGTGCTCGACGACTATGTCATCGGGCAGAAGCAGGCCAAGCGCGTGCTGTCGGTGGCGGTGCACAACCATTACAAGCGGCTGAACCACGGCGCCAAGGGTGCCGATGTCGAGCTCGCCAAATCGAACATCCTGCTCGTCGGTCCGACGGGCTGCGGCAAGACGCTGCTCGCGCAGACGCTCGCCCGTATCCTCGACGTGCCGTTCACGATGGCGGATGCGACGACGCTGACCGAGGCCGGCTATGTCGGTGAGGATGTCGAGAACATCATCCTCAATCTGCTCCAGGCGTCTGACTATAACGTCGAGCGGGCGCAGCGCGGGATCGTCTATATCGACGAGATCGACAAGATCAGCCGCAAGGCCGAGAACCCGTCGATCACGCGCGACGTATCGGGCGAGGGCGTCCAGCAGGCGCTGCTCAAGCTGATGGAAGGGACCACCGCGAGCGTTCCTCCGCAGGGCGGGCGCAAGCATCCGCAGCAGGAATTCCTCCAGGTCGACACGACCAACATCCTGTTCATCTGTGGTGGCGCGTTCTCGGGGCTCGAGAAGATCATCGGCGACCGGCTCGAAGGCAAGTCGATGGGCTTCGGCGCCAATGTCGCCGCGCCGGACGAGCGCCGTGTTGGCGAGGTGCTGCGTCAGAGCGAGCCCGAGGATCTGCTGAAGTTCGGGCTCATCCCCGAATTCGTCGGTCGCCTGCCTGTGATCGCGACGCTCGAGGACCTCGACGTCAGCGCCCTGGTCAAGATCCTGAAAGAGCCGAAGAACGCGCTGGTGAAGCAATATGCCAAGCTGTTCGACATGGAAGATGTCGAGCTTGAGTTCACCGACGATGCACTGACCACGGTGGCGCGCAAGGCCATCGAGCGGCGGACCGGAGCGCGCGGCTTGCGCTCGATCCTTGAAGGGATTCTCCTGGACACGATGTTC
>DATLME010000255.1:0-14517 GCA_035537395.1 Sphingomonas sp.
CCCTTGCGCAATTCGAAATGCACCTCGGGCTGGTCGGCGAACCCGGTATCGCCGGAAAGCGCGATCGGCTGGCCGCGCTTCACGCTTTGCCCGCGCTGCACCAGCAGTTTCGATGCATGGCCGTAGACGCTGGTCCAGCCGCTGCCATGCTTGACGATCACCAGCCCGCCGAGCGCTGCGATGCCGCTGCCGACATAGGCGACCACCCCGTCCGCGACCGCCTGGATCGGTGTCGCGATCGGCACCGCGATCTTGATTCCGTCGTTGCGCTCGCCGCTCGCGCCCGGGCCGAACCGCTTCACCACCGTGCCGTCGACCGGCCACATGAACGCGCCACCGGTGAGCCGGCTCGGCGCCACCACCACCGCGCTCGGCGGCAACACCCGCCGCGCGCTCTGGGCAGGGCGCACCGGCTGCTGGCGCGGTGCCGGCGCGGGTTCGCCGCCGGTGATGATGTCGTCGATGTCGAGCCTGAACGCCGCTGCCCGCTCCGCCCGGCTGGGCGCGTCCTCGCCGGACCCCGGGATCACGATGCGCTGTCCGACGCGCAGGATATAGGGGTCCTCCAGCGCGTTGGCGGTCACGATCCGCGACCATTCGACGCCGTAAGCCCGCGCGATCGCGATCCCGCTCTGGCCCTGGCGGACCAGGTGATAGCGCCCGCCGGGGATCGTCAGCCGCTGGCCGCTGCGGATCGTGAACGGCGGCTCGAGCCGGTTGGCGCGCGCGATCGCCTCGCTCGCCGCGCCGGTGCGATCGGAGATGCTGCGCAGCGTGTCGCCCGACCGGACCACATAGGTGCCCGCATCGACGTCCTGCGCGTCGGGCGTGACCGGACGTGCCTCCCAGGCGGGGCGCGGGGCGGGGAGGAGGGCAACGTCCTGGTCGGCGCCGCGTCCCGGCCTGTCGTCGGCCGGCGGCCCGGTCTCCTGCTCGGCGGGCGACGGTGAGGACGGCGGCACCTCGCGCGCCGGCCGGTCGCTGCCGGGGATGCACGCCGCCAGCGCAAGCGTCGCCACCCCGGCGGCGAACCGCGCGATCATCCGGCGGGCTCGAGCCGTTCGAGACCGCCGAGATACGGCCGCAGCGCGGTCGGCACCGTTACCGATCCGTCCGCCTGCTGGTAGTTCTCGATCACCGCGACGAGCGTCCGCCCGACCGCGAGCCCCGAGCCGTTCAGCGTATGCACGAACCGCGTCGCCTTCTCGCCGTCGGGGCGATAGCGCGCGTTCATCCGCCGCGCCTGGAAATCGGTGCACGTCGAGCAGCTCGAAATCTCGCGATACTGGCCCTGTCCCGGCAGCCAGACCTCGAGATCATAGGTGCGCGCCGCGGTGAAGCCCATGTCGCCCCCGCACAGCAGCATCCGGCGATAGGGCAATTCCAGCGCCTCCAGCGCGCCCTCGGCGCAGCGCGTCATGCGCTCGTGCTCGGCGGCCGATAGGTCCGGGGTGACGATCGAGACCATCTCGACCTTGTCGAACTGATGCTGGCGGATATAGCCGCGGGTATCGCGTCCCGCCGACCCCGCCTCCGACCGGAAGCACGGCGTCAGCGCCGCGAACCGCAGCGGCAGTTCGTCCTCGCGCAGGATCTTCTCGCGAACGATGTTGGTCAGGCTGACCTCGGCAGTCGGGATCAGCCAGCGGCCGTCGGTGGTGCGAAACAGGTCCTCGGCGAATTTCGGCAGCTGGCCGGTGCCGAACACCGCCTCGTCGCGGACCAGCAGCGGCGGTGCGACTTCCTCATAGCCGTGGTCGCGGACCAGCCGGTCGAGCATGAACTGGCCGAGCGCGCGTTGCAGCCGCGCCGCCGCACCGCGCAGCAATGCGAACCGCGCGCCCGCGATCGCGACCCCGGTTTCGAAGTCGAGGCCGATCGCCGGGCCGATCAGGTCGTGCTCGCGCGGCGCGAACGCGAAGCTCGGCAGGGTCCCCCATTCGCTGATCAGGACGTTGCCGGCCTCGTCGGCGCCTTCGGGAACGTCGTCGGCCGGCACGTTGGGGATCGCCGCCAGGGCATCCTCGAGCGCCCGTGTCGCCGCGGTCTCGGCGGCTTCGAGCCCCGGCAGCGCGTCCTTCAGCGCCGCCACCTCGCCCATCAGCTGCGCGGCGCGCGGCTCGTCCCGGCTCGCCTTGGCCTGGCCGATCGCCTTCGACAGCTCGTTGCGCTTGCCCTGCGCGTCCTGCGCGGCGGCGATCGCCGCGCGGCGCTGGTCGTCGAGCGCGAGCAGGTCGGTGGTGGGCGACGCCACGCCGCGTTTGGCGAGGCCGTCGGCGAAGGCGGCCGGAGCCTCCCGGATGGCGCGGATGTCGTGCATGCCGGGGCTATGGCGGCGGCGCTCGCGCTTCGCAACCCGCGGCGAGCCCCACGCGTTAGGCCGCCGGGTATAACGATCAGGAGAACGTCGCGTGCAGGTTCCTCACAATTCGGTGGTGCTCGTCGCCGACGGTCGCAAGATGCTTTTCCTGCGCAACGAAGGCGACGCGGTTCACCTCAACCTCGTGGTCGAACATGCCCGGGAGCAGGACAATCCCGCGGTCCGCGACCAGGCCACCGACCAGTCGGGCCGTGCCTCGTCGCCGCAGGGCGCAGCGCAAAGCTCGTACGAACCCACCGATTTCCACCAGATCGAGGAAGACCGCTTCGCCGCCGAGGCCGCCGACCTGCTCAAGCGCCGCGCGCTATCGAACGACTTCGAGTCGCTGATCATCGTCGCGCCGCCGCGGACACTCGGTGAGCTGCGCAAACATTATCACAAGGAGGTCAGCAGCCGCCTTGCCGGTGAGATCGACAAGGATCTGACCGGCCATCCGATCGGCGACATCGAGGCGGCGCTGCAAAAGGCCTGATCCCCGGCCGTCATCCCGGGCTCGACCCGGGACCCAGGGTTACTCACAGGATGACGTAGGCGGCAGCTCCGCCGTCACCCCGGACTAGTTCCGGGGTCCACCGCACCCCGCAAGCACCGACCGTGATGGTTGCGGCGCCGTGGATGCCGGGTCTCGCCCGGCATGACGAACAAGGCGTGCCCCATTAGCAATCGTCATCCCGGGCTCGACCCGCGACCTGGGGTTGCACAACACAGCCCCCCGTGGCTCCGAGCCCCGACCTCTGTCAGGATGACGGTGCGGGGTAGCGTCGGCGAAGCCTCGCCCCCATCACCCCTTCGCGAACCGCCGGCGCGCGACGAGCGCCGCGGCCGCAGCCCCGAACAGCAGCACCATCGGCGGCGCGGGTACCGGCGCGGGTGGCCCGCCGCTCGAGCCGGTGCCGCCGTTCGAGCTGTAGCCGCTGCTGCCGTGATGGCCGCTCGACGTCCAGCCGCCGTTGGACGACCAGCCGCCGCTCGTGCTCCACCCCTTGCTGCTCGATCCGTAGCTCGACGAACTTGTCGAGGTCGACGAACCCGTCGATGTTGAGCCCGAGGTCGACGAGCCCGTCGATGTGGAGCCCGAAGTCGACGAGCCCGTCGACGTGGAGCCGGAGGTCGACGACCCGTTGCTGCTCGAACTCGTGCTGGTCGACGACGAGGTCGACACGTTGCCGCTGGATCCGGTGCTGGTCGACGTCGAGACGTCTCCGCTCGACCCGCCGGACGAGGAGGTGCTCGAGACCTCGGCTCCCCCGGTCGAACTCGCACTCGACGTAGAACCCCCGCTCGACGTCGACGACACCACGATGCTGCCGCTCGATCCCGAACTGCCGCCGCCGAAGAACCCGCCGCCGAAGCCGCCTCCGCCGAAGAACCCGCCGCTGCCGCCGATCACCACCGGAACTCCGCCGCCGCTGCCGCCGACGAAGCTTTCGCCGACTGGCACCGGGACCGGCGCCGGCGCGGTCGCGACGGTGACCACCGTCGGCGCGCAGGCGGTGGTCGTCACCACCCGCTTCCTGACGCCGTGGGTCGGGCGACTCGCCACCTTTACCGGGCGCTTGGCAAACGTCACCGGGCGGGCAGCCTTGACGAACTTGGTCCCCTTGCTGAACTGCGCGGAACGCCGCGGGCTTTCGGCGACGTGAACCGCACCGCCGCCGATCACGGCGCCGCCGCATGCACACGCGCACAATTTGGCCATCGCCATCCGCACAGACATAGGGACACTTTCTCGTTGCTGGCGCGCCGCCCCCGATCTTCGGGGTGCAGCGACGCGATGTCGCTATGTCGTAGAGTGCAAAACAAACTATTAAGCGCAAGTATGTTAACGCTGTTCCCCGTCATTACTTACTACTTTATTGAACTTACTGTACGCATCCCAAGGTTAACGTGCCGTAGCGGCACAGGTTTATACTTAACGTCCTGCCACCGCCGGCGAGCATCAAGGCGAGCCTTGGTGATGCTGAAATGACGCATTCGTAACAATCTGTCGCGAGACGAGACATTTACGCAAGCACGCTCGCTTGTCGTCGGCGTCGCGCACGATTATAGGCCCGAATACCATTTGGGGGTGGCCCTGAGGCACGACGGGCCAGAGGGAGAGTGGTATGGCAACGGTGATCAATCGCGTATCTGATCCAGTAACGACTGCGACGGCGGCAAATGATGCCAGTGAAGGGTATCGGCCGACGCCCGACGAACCCTTTATGAGCTTGCGTCAGCAGGCATATTTCCGAACCAAGCTGTTGCGGTGGAAGGACGCGATCCTGCTCGAAGCGCAGGGGACACTGTCGCAACTGCAGGTGGACTCGCTCCGCGAGGCAGACCTGACCGACCGTGCATCGAGCGAGACCGACTGGTCGATCGAGCTGCGCACCCGAGATCGCCAGCGCAAGCTGGTCGCCAAGATCGAAGCAGCGATCCGCCGCATCGACGAGGGCGAATATGGCTTCTGCGAGGTCACCGGCGAGCCGATCAGCCTCGGCCGGCTCGAGGCGCGGCCGATCGCGACGATGACGGTAGAGGCGCAGGAGCGGCACGAACGGAACGAAAAAGTCTCGCGCGAGGACTGAGGTAAGCAATTCGCTAAGCTTTCCGCTCTACTCGTTACTCATCATTATCATTTGTGCGACGAGACCCGACGGGATGGAAAGCTTCGACCGCGAACCCTTGGCCGACGAGCCTGCCGCCGAGAACAAGAAGCGCGGGCGTCCACGCGACAGCCTGTTCCTGACGGCCAAGCTGACCTTCGTCGGATCCGAGGACACGCGCGAGGTTCGGGTGCGCAACCTGTCTGAAGGCGGCATGATGGCCGAGCTCGACCGGGTCGTCGACGCCGGGACGGCGGTGATGCTCGACCTGCGCGGCATCGGTGAAGTGGTCGGCAAGGTCGCCTGGTGTACCGAAGGCCGCATCGGCATCGCGTTCGATCGCAAGATCGATCCGCGCCTTGCGCGCAAGCCGGTCGGGCAGGGGGCACGGACACCCGTTTACGCAACACCGGTGGGGTTCGTGCCGCCGGGTCGTCCGGGCTTCTGAACGGTCGGGCTTCTGAACGGTCACGTGTTCAACGATCGCCGCGCCGGTTACCCGGCGCGAACGACCTGGCCGGATACCGGCGCTAGCTGCTGAGTTCCTCCTTCAGCCGCAATTTCTGTTTCTTCAACTCCGCCAGGATCAGCGCGTCCGGCAGCGGGCGGTGCGTCTCTTCGGCGATCCGCCGGTCGAGCGTGGCGTGCTTCGTTGCCAAGGCCGTCTGATGCGTCGTCTGCATGGCGGTGTACCTCCTGATGCATTCGGTGGGGGGGAGCCGATTAAACCATCGACCGGTGAAAAAGTCGTCAGCAAATTGCGCCAAATCGACTAGCCGAACAGCGGATGCGACGGTTGGTTTTAAAGCCGCTGCTTTGCTAGGGAGTGGCGGGCGCCCGGCGTCCGCGATCGGCGCGAGCGCCTGGGGGTGGCATGGACGATTCACAATTGGCTGCCCGGCTGGATCTGCTGCGCACCGAACATCGCGATCTCGATACCGCGATCGCCGCGCTGGCCGATACCGGCACCCCCGATCAGCTCCAGATGGCGCGGCTCAAGAAGCGCAAGCTGCGGCTGCGCGACGAGATCGCGATGATCGAGGATGAACTGATCCCCGACATCATCGCCTGAACCGCCGGTTATGGCCCGTTGCGGCACAATTTGCCGCGCCTGCAACGATTGGCGAGCCTGTCCACCTGCGCGTTGCTGTGGCACTAAGGCGGCATGATGAAGGCCGCCAACGACACGGGTATCCATCGTCGGCTGATCGATTCGCTTTATACCGAAGCGATGCTGCTCGCCGACGAGGCGCGGAGCTATTTCGACGATGCCGGCCGCGCCGAGCGCGAGGCGCTCGACCCGCTGATCCGGGTCGGCTTCTCGTGTGAATCGCTGAAGGTCACGACCCGGCTGATGCACGTGATCGCCTGGCTGATGACTCAGCGGGCGGTCGACATCGGCGAACTCAGCCGCCGCGACGTGCTCGAGCCGTCACGACGCCTTGGCCACGCGCCGGTCTTCGATGCGCATCTCGTCGGTGCCTTGCCGCGGACGGCGCAGGCGATGATCGCCGCGAGCGCCGATCTGCACCGCCGCGTCGCCCGCCTCGACGAAGCGCAAATCGCGCTCGCCCGGCCAAGCCCAGCCCGCACCCTGCAGGACAGGATCGCGCTCGCTTTCTGACGCGGTTCTCCAGATCCGAGACCACGGGCGCACACCAAGCCACCACCCCAAAACCCGTCACGCCGGACCCGTTCCGGCGTCCACCGCGCCGCGAACCGCCGGCCTGAGAAACGCGGGAAGGTGGATGCCGGAACAAGCCCGGCATGACGGCGGAGGAGTAGGCGGCCAGTCCCAAACAAGATCCGTCATGCCGGACCCGTTCCGGCATCCACGGAACCGCGAACCCGCCGGCCCGAGAGGCGCGACACGGTGGCCGCCGGAACAAGCCCGGCATGGCGGCTGAGGACTAGGCGATCAGCCCCAAACAAGATCCGTCCTGCCGGACCCGTTCCGGCATCCACGGAACCGCGATCCGCCGGCCCGAGAGTCGCGGCACGTTGATTGCCCGAACAAGCCCGGCATGACCGAAGGGAACATGGCGACCGTTGCACCTGGAACGCCCTCGTCGTTTCGCACCCGCATCCGGGCCCCGACGAGCCCCCGGAAGTCAGGCCGCCGCGGCCACCCGCGCCAGCCCGAGCCGCGCACGCGCCGCGTCATATTCGCGTTCCAGCCGATCCACCCGGTCGGAGACGCTCTCGATACGGTCGACCACACCGATCCCCTGGCCCGAGCCCCAGATGTCGCGCCACGCCTTGGCCTTGCTGCTGTTGCCGCCGCCGAAGTTCATCGTCTTCAGGTCGCCCTCGGGCAGGTTGTCGGGGTCCATTCCCGCCGCCTCGATCGACGCACGCAGGTAATTACCGTGTACCCCGGTGAAGAGGTTCGAATAGACGATGTCCGCCGCACGCCCCTCGACGATGCCCTGCTTGTAGCCGGGGTCGGCGTTCGCCTCCTCGGTCGCGATGAACGGCGAGCCGATATAGCCGAAATCCGCGCCCATCGCCTGCGCCGCGAGCACCGCGCCCCCGGTCGCGATCGAGCCCGACAGGGCGAGCGGGCCGTCGAACCACATCCGGATCTCCTGGATGATCGCGAACGGCGACAAGCGTCCGGCGTGGCCGCCGGCGCCTGCGGCGACCGCGATCAGCCCGTCGGCGCCCTTTTCCACTGCCTTGCGAGCGAACCGGTCGTCGATCACGTCATGGAGCGTGATGCCGCCCCAGCCATGGACTGCGGTGTTGAGGTCCTCGCGCGCGCCCAGCGAGGTGATCACGATCGGCACCTGCCATTTCGCGCAGGTCGCGAGATCGGTCTCGAGGCGGTCGTTCGACTTGTGGACGATCTGGTTGACCGCGAACGGCGCCGCCGGCCGATCGGGATGCGCGCGGTTGTGCGCGGCGAGTTCCTCGGTGATGCGATGCAGCCATTCGTCGAGCAGCGTCTGCGGGCGGGCGTTGAGCGCGGGGAACGACCCGACGATGCCCGCCTTGCACTGCGCGATCACCAGTTCGGGACCGGAAATGATGAACAGCGGCGACCCGATGATGGGCAGGCGCAGACGATCGAAGATGGATGGCATGCTCATAGGCGTTTCTTAGCGCAACCGGATCGCCTGTCCAGCAACCGGGGTGCGGCTTGCGCACCACCGGCAAAGCCCTAAGGCGCAGTGGTGTTTCGTATCGGAGCGTGCCCGTTGATCAAGCTTGCCCTTACCGCCCTGTTGACGCTCTCGGTTTCCGCCCCTGCGCTTGCCGCCGGGCAATTGTCGCGCACCGTATTGCCGGTGGTCTACGACATCGACGTCGTTCCCGACGCTACCGCCATGACCTTCAAGGGTAGCGAGACGGTCGAGCTCGACGTCCGCGAGGCGACCAGGACGATCACGCTCAACGCGGCCGATCTCGCGGTGACCCGCGCCAGCCTCGACGGCAAGCCGGTCGCTGGCATCAAGCTCGACGCCGCGGCGCAGCTGCTGACCCTGACCCTCGCGGCGCCGGTTGCCCCCGGCCGGCACGTGCTCGCGCTCGGCTGGACCGGGAAGATCAACGACTCGCCTCTGGGTCTGTTCGCGATCGACTATACCAATGGCGACGGCTCCAAGGCGCGGATGCTCGCCACCCAGTTCGAGGCGCCCGACGCGCGCCGGTTCGCGCCGATGTGGGACGAGCCGTCGTTCAAGGCGAAGTTCCGGCTGACCACGACCGCGCCCGCGCGGCAGCTCGCCTTCTCGAACATGCCGACGACTGCGGTCACCGACAATCGCGATGGCACGCGGCGCTATCGTTTCGCGGAAACGCCCGTGATGTCGTCCTACCTGCTCTTCCTCGGCATGGGCGACATGGAGCGCAAGACGGTGATGGCTGGCAACACCGAGGTCGGCGTGATCAGCCGCCGCGGGGTCGTCGACCAGGGCGATTATGCGCTTGCCGAGGCGAAGCGGCTGCTGGCCTATTACAACGACTATTTCGGCCAGCCCTACCCGCTGCCCAAGCTCGACATGATCGCGGGCCCCGGCTCGAGCCAGAGCTTCGGCGCGATGGAGAATTGGGGCGCGATCTTCTACTTCGAAAACGAACTGCTCTTCGATCCAAAGCGCACCACCGAAAGCGGACGGCAGCGGATCTTTACCGTCGTCGCGCATGAGATCGCGCATCAATGGTTCGGCAATCTCGTCACGATGGCGTGGTGGAACGATCTTTGGCTCAACGAGGGGTTCGCCTCGTGGATGGAGGGACGCTCCTCCGCCGATCTCAACCCTGCGTGGGAGGCAGCCGCCGCGGCGGTCGCCACCGAGCGCGAGAGCGCGATGCGGCTCGACGCCTCAGCCGCGACCCATCCGGTGATCCAGCCGATCGACACCGTCGAGCAGATCGGCGAGGCGTTCGACGGGATCACCTATGCCAAAGGGCAGGCGGTAATCGGGATGCTGGAATCGACGCTCGGCGCGGACGTGTTCCGCGACGGCATTCGCCGCTACATGGCGCGCTACAAGGGCGGCAATACCGTCACCGACCAGCTCTGGGCCGAACTCGCGACTGCGGCGGGCAAGCCGGTCACCGAGGTGGCGCATGATTTCACGCTGCAAGGCGGGGTACCGCTGGTCACGCTCACGGGTACGCGCTGCACCAACGGCACCACGACAGCGATGCTGGCGCAGGGGCGTTTCGGCCTCGACGAGGCATCGAAGAAGCCGCAGCGCTGGCGCGTGCCGCTCGTGCTCGCCACGCTGGGCGGGGGCGAACAGCGTATGATCGTGTCGGGAGCGAGCACGTCCGCAACGGTAAAAGGCTGCGGCGCGCTCGTGCTGAACCACGGCAAGGGCAGCTATGTGCGGACGATGTACGATGCTCCCGGTCACGCCGCGATCGTCCGCGACTATCCACGGCTGGCGCTTGCCGATCGGCTCGGCACGCTTGGCGACGATTACGCGCTCGCGGCCGGCGGCTACCAGGGGCTCGACCGCTGGCTAGCGCTGATCGGTCGGGTCGACGCCGCCGCGAACCCGCTGGAATGGTCGATGATCGCGACCCAACTCGGGGCGGTGACGACGCTTTATGCCGGCACCCCGCTCGAAAATGGGCTCCGTGCCCGCAACCGCGCGTTGCTGCAGCCCGTGCTGGCGAGAATCGGGATGGATGCGGTGCCAGGCGAAACCGCGCTGGTGACCAATTTGCGCGAAACGTTGGTCGGACGCCTCGGCGCCGACGGCGATCCCGTGGTCGCCGGTCGCGCCAGAAGCTACGTGGCCGCGCTCGCTGCGGATCCGACTGCGATTCCGCCCGCGATCCGCGACCCCATTCTTGCCACCTATGCGATCAACGCGACGGCGGCGGAGTGGGACGCCCTGCACGCGTTGATGATCGCGGAGAAGAGCCCGGTCGCGAAGAACCGGCTGGTGTCGCTGCTCGGCGCGGCGCGGGACGAGGCTCAGGCTCGGCGTGCGCTCGCGCTGCTGCTGACCGACACGATCACGACCCCGCAAAAGGCGGCGCTGTTGCGCGCGGTTGCCGGCCGGCATCCCGAACTGGCGTTCGATTGGGCAGTGGCGAACCGCGTCCAGGTCGAGGCGTTCACCGAGGCGAGCGCACGGCCCGGCTACATCGTGGGCCTCGGCGCGGGTTCGAACGCAGCAGACATGCCGGCGAAGATCAATGCCTATGCGGCGCAGCATGTTCCTGCGACCTCGCGGGCTGCGGTGGAACGGCCGCTGACGACGATCGCGGTGCGCAAGGGAACGGCGGATCGGCTCCGCCCCGCCGTGACGACCTGGCTGGCGCGGTGATCAGTCGATACGCTTGAGCCCGGCAGCGCACAGCCGTGCTTTGTCCACATAATGCTGCGCCGACGCCTTCAGCAAGGTGCGGGCCTGATCGTCGAGCTGCCTGACCGCGCGGGCGGGGGAGCCCACGATCAGGCTGCCCGGGGGGAAGGTCTTGCCCTCGGTAACGAGCGCGCCGGCGCCGACGATGCAAGCCTCACCGATCACCGCGTGGTTGAGGATGATTGCGCCCATGCCGATCAGGCTGCCGGCGCCGACGGTGCAGCCGTGAAGCACGGCATGGTGCCCGACGGTACAGTCCGTTCCGACGCTGAGCGGCGCGCCCGGATCGGAATGCAGCATCGCGCCCTCCTGGATGTTCGTCCGGGCGCCGATCGCGATCGTGGTGTTGTCGCCACGCAGCACCGCGCCGAACCAGATGCTGCTATCCTCGCCAAGGACGACGTCGGCGATCACCTCGGCGCTCGGGGCGATCCAGGCGCTAGGGTGGACGGTGGGACGTCGTGCACCTATTTCGTACAACGGCATCGCGGCGCTCTCCTCTGTTCGTTCGAAGGTCAATGACGTGGTGGATCAAGCAGGTTTCCAGTCAGACGTGCTTTAACCGAACCTTTTGGGATCGGCAGTACCTACACCCAGTGCTTGGAGGACTGCATGATTCGTCTACTTTACATCAGTACTGCCCGCGCAATTCTCGCGCCAGCGCAGCTTGACGAGGTACTGCGGACATCGACCCGCAACAACGGACGGGTAGGTGTCAGCGGATTGTTGATCGTGGGTGGACGTCGGTTTCTGCAGGCGCTCGAAGGTCCAGAAGCAGCCGTCATGACAACCTTCGAGAGAATACGGGCCGACCCGCGCCACTTTGCAGTTGTCGTGCTCGGTCGCACCGCAATCAACGAACGACTGTTCGGCTCTTGGGCGATGGGCTATCAGCCCGGCGGCACGCTCAGCGGTGGCGGCACGATAGCTGCTCAGGTGGCCAGCTTGATCGCGCCGATCACCGACGCCACCGTTCAGGCATATTTCAATGAATTTGCGCGCCAACATGCCGCTTGATCTCAACCGTCTCTGTCGCGCGGGAACGTACAGCTGTAATTAAGCGTCGGATGCCGATAGATCTTGGTGAACACCGGGATTATCGCATGCGAAATGAGTACATCGCTTCCGAATCGTCGAACATGCCGGGGGCAGCCGACGTTGGCCCCGCCAGATTCGATGCCGTTGGAACGTCGCTAGCCTCGATCTTCGGTCCAGCCGGCCCAACGCCGCCCGCAGTCTCGCCGCGCGCACTTCCGGTCGTCATTGCGATGCCGACGCGGCGTCGCCGTCGGAAATTATTAGCGGGCATCACCTTAGTTGCGGTTGCAGGAGCCGCAGGCGTGGCGATGGGTGTCGCGGTATTCGACGGCACCAATCCATCGGCGACTGCACCGGCATCACGCAGCGTCGCGGTAGCGCCGGCCACTAGGTCCGCGCCTGCTCCAGCTTCATCCCGCCCGCCGGTAGCGCTAGCCAATGTCGCAGTCGCGCCGCCCGCAGTCGTTGGCGCTTCCGATCCAACCCAGCCGCTCGCCGGGACGATCGATCCAACCGACGATCCGGATCCCGTTCGAGGCGCCACGATCACGCGCGACCTTCCGCCGCGAGCGGTCCGGGTTGCGGCTCCAGCCCCTGCGAATGCCGTCACGATGTCGCGACGTAGCGCATGTTTCGGGCGACGGGGCGAAGCAAGCTTCGCATGCCTCGCCGAGAGGCTCGACGCTGCCGATCAGGAACTCGTCGAAGCCTATGGCGCCGCGACCGACGCCGGGGTGCCGCGCGCTCGTCTCGTCAGCATCAATCGGCGGTGGGAACGCGCGCGCGATCGTGCCCGCGACGATCCCGCCGACGCGCTGCAATCCTACGAGGAGCTAGCAGATGAGCTCTGGACGGCCCGGCGTCGCGAACTACGCGATGATGAGTGAAGGTCGCGATGGCATCATGAAAAACAGGACGGGATTCGTGGTGTTGGGTGACGCCGGCGTGCGGCGCATAGACGGTCAGCTGGTTTACGCGGTCGGTGATATCCACGGCCGCTACGATTTGCTTGAGGGGCTCTTGCGGCGGATCGTCGCCGATGCTGCAACCGCCGCACATGGGAGGCGACCCGTGCTGGTGTTCTGCGGAGACTATATCGATCGCGGACCGGCGTCGGCCGACGTTCTCGCGGCACTTGCGTGGTTGCGGACCCGAGCCGATTACGAGCTCCACCTGCTGATCGGCAATCACGAACAAGCGATGCTCCGTTATCTTGTCGACCCCGAGGAGGGGCGGCCTTGGCTCGGGTTTGGCGGTGCCGAAACGCTGGAGTCTTACGGCATTTCCGCTCCAGACGTCGCGGACGAGCCGGCGGATCATCTCACAGCACGTGACCGTTTGCTCGACACGATGCCGGCATCGCACCTTGTGCTGCTGCAATCTCTTGAGACGATCGTCACCATTGGGGATTACGCCTTCTGCCATGCTGGGATCCGTCCCGGACGGAGGCTTGCCGACCAGACAGTCGACGACCTGCTCTGGATCCGCGAACCATTTCTTGGCGCGACCCGCAGCTTCGAGAAGATGATTGTTCACGGTCATAGCTGGGACGGGCCGGAGCCCGTCGTCCGGTCAAACCGCATCGGCATTGACACCGGCGCCTATCAAACCGGCGTACTGACCTGTCTTCGGATCGAAGATCAGGGGTGGGCAGTCATGCAAGAAGAGATCGCGCCAGACCAGCTGTCACGATGAACCCAAGCGATACGGCGTGATGCGCATCGTTAAGAACCATGTGGGTATTGGCTGCATGAGCGATCGACTGGCAACCCCGATTGCTCCTCGCTTGCTTCTATGCCAGCGTTGACTTGGCGCCCCGTCATCCGGCGGGGCGCCATTTTTCTTCGAGGTCTTGGTGGGTCTAGGCGAACTGGCGGGGCTGGGTGTCGTTGCCGCGGCGCAGCGGCTGATCGGTGCGACACTGCTAGTTGACGGGGTCGGTGGTACGATCGTCGAGACCGAAGCCTATGACCGAACTGATCCGGCTTCGCACAGCTTTGGCGGCCTAACCGCGCGCAACGCAACGATGTTTGGCGTTGCAGGCCTCGCATATGTTTACCGCGTGTACGGCTTGCATTGGTGCCTCAACCTGACGTGCGGCGACGGTAGCGCCGTATTGTTCCGCGCGATCGAACCGCTTCAAGGTCTGGAACGGATGCATGCACGCCGTGGGGTCGAACCGATCCGGCTGCTATGTACGGGACCCGGGCGGCTCTGCCAGGCACTGGGCATCGATGGGAGTTTCGATGGCCTGCCGATGAGCCAACCGCCCTTTACGGTGACAATGCCTTCCTCGAGCGTGGCTTCCCCGATCCGAGCTGGTGCCCGGATCGGGATATCGCGCGGCGCCGACGCGCCGTGGCGGTTTTGCCTTGGAGGATCGCGTTTTCTCAGCCGCCCCGCGGGAGACGCTTCCGCCTAGCGTTTGCGGGCCTTACCCGACTTTGGCTTGGCAGCCTTGCTGCGCCGGTCAAGCAGTGCGGCCACGAGGGCAAGTGCTCCGAGCCCGAAAGCGGTGCCGAGCGCAACTTTACCGTTCAAACCGGTCGCCTTCGACCGACCACTCGATTTCGCAGTCTTGTTGGTCTTGTCGGCTTTCTTGACCGCTTGCACGGGCGCGGAATGGGCGTGCGGCGGCTCCTGCAGTGGGTAAGGTGACTTGTTCGCGTCGGGGACGGAGAGG
>DATLME010000256.1:0-13410 GCA_035537395.1 Sphingomonas sp.
CGAGACGGTCGACGACGAACGCGCGCCGGCGTTCTTTGCCGCGGTCGATCGCGAACTGGCCGCGGGTGCGCCTCCGCCGGGGTATATTGCGGGCGGAACGCCCAACTACGAATGCATCGATCGGGTCGATGCCGCGTACAATCGTGCGGTGCTGTACCGCAGCTATGCACTGCACAGCGGCGCGATCGCCCCCGACGCATCGCTGTCGTCCGATCCGGCGCGTGGTCGGCTGACGATCACCGGGTTTCTTGCCATGGAATGATGCCGTTGGTGCTTGCCGCAGCGTGTGCGGTTGCTACGCCGTCGATCGAGCAGGACGGAGGCGGGGAGAGCGCGTGGACGATCCAACACTCGGATGGCGCCCGACGCGGCGTTCGGTTGTCGGCGGATTGGCCGGCGCGCTGGCGGTCGACCAGCTCGGTCATGCGCAAACCGCGCGGCGGGCCGATCCGGATCTCGGGCCCAACGTCCTAGTGATCGATCCAGCCATGACGGCCCCGGCGATCCAGGCCAAGCTCGACGCGATCTTCCGCTCGCAGGAGCGCGCGCATTTCACGGATGCCCGCCACACGATCCTGTTCAAGCCGGGACGCTACCCGGTCGACGTCAATGTCGGCTTCTTCACGCATGTCGCAGGCCTCGGAGTTCGGCCGGGCGACGTTACCATCGACGGTCATGTCCATGCGGAAGCCGACTGGGCGAACGGCATGGCACTGGTTAATTTCTGGCGCAGCGTCGAGAATTGCGCGGTCCGGCCGCCCGACGGCCGCGATCGATGGGCGGTGTCGCAGGCGGCGCCGTACCGCCGGATGCACCTGCACGGCGATCTGGCGCTGGACGACGGCGGGTGGTCGAGCGGCGGTTTCATGGCGGATTGTCGGATCGACGGGATCGTCCGGTCGGGCAGCCAGCAGCAATGGTTTACCCGGAACACGCGGCTACGCGGTTGGGATGGTGCGAACTGGAACATGATGTTCATGGGCGTTGCAGGGGCGCCGCCATCGTCCTTCCCCGAACCGCCCGTGACGACGTTGCCTGCCGTACCGTTGATCCGTGAAAAGCCGTTCCTTGCGGTCGATGCTGCCGGCACCTGGCAGGTCATGGTGCCATCCTTGCGGCGCGACGCCCACGGGCCGAGCTGGGAGGAAAACGCGATCCCCCGCGCCGTATCGCTTTCCCGCTTTCTCATCGCACGGCCCGACGTGCCGGTCGCGGCGATCAACGCCGCACTGGCGGAGGGGCGGCATGTGCTGTTTACGCCGGGCATCTATCGGATCCGTGAACCGATCCGCATCGTGCGGGCCGGCACGATTTTGCTGGGGCTCGGGCTGGCGACCTTGCTTGCCGAGGGCGGGACGCGCGCGATCACGGTGGCGGATGTCGGCGGCGTCACGATCGCGGGGTTGCTGATCGATGCCGGTCCGATCATGTCGCCGGTGCTGGTCGAGGTCGGGCCGCGTGGATCAAACCGGACGCACCGGGGTGACCCGACGCTGCTCGCCGACCTCTTCTTCCGCGTCGGCGGCGCCACGGTCGGTAACGCCGAGACCTGCGTCGAGATCAACAGCCATCACGTGATCGGCGACCATCTGTGGATCTGGCGGGCCGATCATGGCGACCGGGAAGGCGGCCGTGTGCATGTCGGCTGGACGGAGAGCGTCGGTAACCAGGGGCTGGTCGTCAACGGCAGCGACGTCACGCTGTACGGCGTGTTCGTGGAACATTTCCGCAAGTATCAGACGCTGTGGAACGGCGAGCGGGGTCGCACCTATTTCTACCAGAACGAACTTCCCTACGATCCTCCGAGCCAGGCGGATTACATGGCGGGCACGACCCGCGGCTGGGCCGCCTACAAGGTTGCCGACCATGTCCAGACACACGAAGCGACCGGCATGGGCGTCTATGCCAACTTCACCGCCGATCCGCGCATCGTGCTCGAGAGCGCGGTAGAGGTGCCGCGCAAGCCCGGCGTTCATGTTGCGGCCATCACCACCATCTCGCTCGGCGGCGGGAAAGGCACGATCGCGCATGTCGTCAACGACCTCGGTGCCGCCGCTCGTCCAGGTGCGATCCGACAGACGCTGAAACGCTATCCACTCGAAGGAGGGCCGAACTGATGCTGCTGTTACTGCTCGCCGCGCAGGCTACGGCACCGACCGAGACACTCGGCGCTTCCGGCCACCAGGTCGACCGACCGATCGCAGCGCCCGCCGGTCGCCCCAGCTTCGCCGACGAGTTCGAGGGGCAGCAGGTCGATGCGCGGGCCTGGCGCTTCGATACGTCACGCAACGCCCAGGGCTGGTACAATCGCGAGCGCCAATATTACGGACCCGACAATGCGCGGGTCACCGACGGGTCGCTGGTGATCGAGGCGCGGCGCGAGACGCTGTCGAAGGCGCGTGTGCCCGACTGGGGTGGGCAGGCCTATACCTCGGCGAAGCTCGTCAGCCGGCAGGCGTTCGGTTACGGCTTCTACGAGGTGCGCGCCCGGTTGCCTTGTGGTCGCGGCACCTGGCCTGCGATCTGGATGCTCCCGTCGAGCGGGACATGGCCAGCCATGGGCGAGATCGACATCATGGAAATGGTCGGTTGGGACCCTAACGTCGTTCACGCCACCTTGCACAGCGAGGCATTCAACCACGCCAAGGGCACGCAGCGCGGCGCGCAGGTGACCGTCCCCGACGCGTGTACCGCCTTTCACCGGTATCAGCTCGATTGGCGGCCCGACGTCATCCTGATCGGCATCGACGGTCGCGCGTATATGCAGATCGCAAACGACCGGCCGGGCGGGGCCGCGGCCTGGCCGTTCACTCGCCCTTACCAAATGATCCTCAATCTGGCGGTTGGCGGTGATTGGGGCGGGGCGAAAGGGATCGACGATGCGGCGCTGCCGCAGCAGTTGACGATCGATTACGTGCGTCACTGGTCTTCCGCTCGCCCCGTCCGCCAGTCACGGCTTCATCGTGGCGGCCTCCAGCACGGCAGACGCTAGCATCGTCCGATCGCCGGCGTCGCGGGCCAATGCGACGCGATAGCGGCCCGCATCGATCCGCCAGCCCGGCAGCTTCACGTCATAGTCGGCGACAACGCGCGGTTCGGCGGTCAGCGTGACCCGGCGGGCCTCGCCGGGCTTCAACGTGATGCGCGTGAATGCAGCCAGCCGCATCGGTGCGCCGCCCTTTTCGCGCCCGACGTACATCTGCGGCACGTCGGCGCCGGCGCGGGCGCCGGTGTTCACCACATCGAACGTCACGCGCAGCGAACGCCCGCCGGTGACGACCGGGTTTCGGTAGGCGAATTGCGTGTAGCTGAGCCCGTGGCCGAACGGGAATAGCGGCGTCATCCCCTTCTTCTCATACCAGCGATAGCCGACGTCGGCGCCCTCGACATAGTCGACTGGGAAGCTTTCGAGGACGTGGGTGGAGACGGCCCCCGGATCTGCCGCCGCTGCCGCGTCCACACCGCTCAGCCGGTCGAGACCGACCGGACGCGGGCGAACCGGCTGTGACGCGTCCGCCGGGAAGGTAATCGGCAGGCGGCCCGACGGGTTGACCTTGCCGGTCAGGATGTTGGCGATCGCCTCTCCACCGCGCTGACCGGGATACCAGGCCTGAAGGACCGCGGGCACCTGCTTGATCCAAGGCATCAGCACGGGGCCCCCGGTTTCCATTACCGCTACGGTGCGCGGCTGCACCGCTGCGATCGCGGCGATCAGCGCGTCCTGGTGGTTCGGCAGCCGCAGATCGGGCACGTCGTCCGCTTCGGTGGTCCACTGCGTGGCGAAAACGATGGCGACATCGGCGGCCCTTGCCGCGGCGACCGTCGCGTTGAGGTTGCGCCCGTCATGCCAGGTGACCTCCGCGCCTGGCAGCGCCTTGCGCAGCGCCGCAAGCGGAGAGGAGGCGTGATACGTGATTCGCGCGAAGCTTGCCGACCCGCCATAAGCGAGCGGGATTTCCACGGGCGCGCCCCCGACCGATCGCACTTGCGACGACCCGCCTCCCGACAGCACGCCGACATCGGCATTGCCGCCGATTACGACGATGCGCTTTGCGGTGCGAGCCATGGGCAGTATGTCGCCTTCGTTCTTCAGCAATACGATGCCCGCTTCGGCGGCGCGCTGCGCCACCTCGGCGTTGCGCCCATAGGGCGGCGTGACCACCGTATCGGGCACCGGTGCGTCATAGGCGCCGGTCTGGATCAGTCCCGTCAGATAACGTGCGACCATGTCGTCGAGCCGCCGGTTCGACACCGTACCTTTCTCGACCGCGGCCTTCAGCGGTGCGGCGAAGTAGGGCGCCTTGTCGAGTTCTTGTCCGGACTGTTGGTCCAGCCCCGCATTTGCTGCCTTCACCGTAGAGTGAACGGCGCCCCAGTCGCTCATCACCCAGCCGGGGTAGCCCCAATCGCGCTTCAACACGTCGTTGAGCAGATGTTCGTTCTCGCACGCCCAGTCGCCGTTGACCTTGTTGTAGGCGCACATCACCGATCCGGGGCGGCCCCGCTCGATCGCGATCTGAAACGCGAGCAGGTCGCTCATCCGCAGCGCCGCTTCGTCGATGCGCGCGTCCATCACCATCCGGCCGGTCTCCTGCGCATTGAGCGCCAGGTGCTTGACCGTCGAAACGATGCGGTTGCTCTGGACGCCGGCGATATGCGCTCCCGCGAGCAAGCCGGCGAGCAGCGGATCTTCGCCGAGATATTCGAAGTTGCGGCCATTCCACGGGTCGCGGGTCAGATTGACGCCTCCGGCCAAGAGCACGTTGAAGCGCTTGGCGCGCGCTTCCGAGCCGATCATGGCGCCGCCAGCGCGCGCGATCTCGGGATCGAAGGTCGCGGCCGTGGCGAGGCTGGAGGGCAGGGCGGTTGCGACATCACCCTTGCGCTGTTCGACCTGGTTCGCAACGCCAAGCGACGCGTCGCTCTCCCGCACCACCGGTATGCCCAGTCTCGGAATGCCATCGATGTGGCCCGCGGATGGGATCAACTCGGCCGCACTCTTGCCCTTCGCCATTGGCGGGAACAGGCCGTGGACGAGGGCGAGTTTCTCGTCTTGCGTCATCCGCGCGACGATGCCGTCCGCCCGCGTCCTTGCGCTCGCCTCGCCCTGCGCCTTTGCGGTGCCGGCGGCGCCCGGGTTCGCCCCGGCTTGCGCGATCACCATCATGGATGCGCCGATCAGCGCGACTTGCAGCAATTTCGACATCGTCTCTCCTCGTGGTCCCGCCGCCGCCGTTTCGCGGCTGCGTCCCTCCGTTTTTCGTTTCGCCGGGCCCGGCGCAGTCCGGAAGCGATGCGTTTTTGCCACACCGCCCGAACATCAAACACTAGACTCAGTGAACGTTCACAATAGTCACTCCGATCGTCTTGACAACCGCAGCCAAAGATTGAAGTGAACGTTCACAGGAGTAGGCGCGAGTAATGCGCGCCGCACAAAGGGAGGAAACAGGATGCGTGGCTTTACGGCTCGGTCGCTTTCGCGTTTGATCATCGGCACCTCGGCTGTCGCACTCGCGCACGTTCCCGCGACCGCCTCGGCGCAGGATGCCGCCGCCACCGTCGGCAATACCGGCACGTCGGAGATCACGCCGCGGACCGATCCGCAGGCTCCGGCTGCTGCGTCCGATCCAGTGGACGGCAGCGAGGACATCGTCGTTACCGGCATCCGCGCGTCGCTGCGCGCATCCGCGGACATCAAGCGTGACGCGCAGGGTATCGTGGATGCCATCTCGGCCGAAGACATCGGCAAGTTTCCCGACACCAACCTCGCCGAGTCGCTTCAGCGGATCACCGGCGTGTCGATCGACCGGTCCAACGGCGAGGGATCGTTCGTCACGGTCCGCGGTCTCGGTCCGGAATACAATCTGGTGGTGCTGAACGGGCGCCAGCTGCCGACGTCGGTCATCGGCGACGGCAACAGCGCGCCGGGCTCGCGCGCGTTCGATTTCGCCAATCTCGCATCCGAGGGCATTGCTGCGCTCGAGGTCTACAAGTCGGGCCGCGCCAGCATCCCGTCGGGCGGGATCGGCGCGACGATCAACATCCGCACGCCCCGGCCGCTCGACAAGGTCGGCACACGCGGCTCGATCGCTGCCCGCGGCGTGATCGACACGTCGCAGAACGGCAAGAACGACATCACGCCCGAAGTTTCCGGCATCTTCTCGACGACCTTTGCCGACGATCGCGTCGGCATCCTGCTGAACGGCGTGTACCAGAAGCGCCGCGCGTCGGTGAACCAGGCCAATGTCGGTTATCGCGACGGTTATCTCGGCTCCGAGAATAACTGGGGTTCGCTGGCCCAGCCGGGCGATCCCCGCGCCGCCAACATCACCAACCGCCCCGACGCGTCCGACGTCTACGAAGTGCCGCAAAACGCGTCGTACGACATCAACGACATCAGCCGCGAGCGCATCAACGGCCAGTTGGTGCTCCAGGCAAGGCCGCTCGACAGCCTCACGGCCACGGTCGACTACACCTATTCGCGCAACGAGGTGAAGACCCGCAACGCCAATGTCGGGATCTGGTTCAATCACAACGACACCTCCTCGGCGTGGACCGACGGTCCGGTTGCCGGCCCGGACTTCTACACGGAGCGGTTTACTCCGGCCGAGGCGAAGGACCTCTCCTACTCCAGCGCGTCGACGGCGTATCGGACCGAGAACAAGTCGATCGGCGGCAACCTGACGTGGGAAGCGCCCGGCGGGGTCACGATCGCGCTCGACGCGCATCATTCGACCGCGGAATCGAAGCCGACCAACAAGTACGGCAACAGCAACTCGCTCGGGACCGCCATCTTCGGCGTCGCTCGCCAGACGATCAATTTCGAGAATGACCTCCCGATCATCTCGTACCAGATGCAACCGGGCATCGACCCGCTCAACGCCTCGCTGATCACGCCGACGGGCAACGCGTTCCGCAACTCGTATTTCAGCGACCGCATCAATCAGGTTCAGCTGAAGGGACATTACGAGCACGAGGGCAGCTTCCTCGACTCGATCGACTTCGGCTTCACCTTCACGGACAACAAGGTGCGCTCGGCCTATGGCGTGCTGCAGAACGATACGTGGGGCGGCACCGGCGGCGATAGTCCGGCGCAGCGTGCGGCGGCAGCAGCGCTGTTGCCGGACGACATCTTCAAGCTGATCGACATCCCGAGCAACTTCAAGGGAATGGACGGGGCAGACAGCGCCGACATCGCCAAGCAATTCTACGGTTACAGCTTCGAGCAGGTGGTCGGCCTTTTGGACCAGACCTACAAGATCTGCGGCGGCGACGGCAACTGCCTGACGCCCTACACCACTGATCGTCGGATCCGCGAAAAGACAGTCGCTCCCTATCTCCAGTTCAACAACAAGTTCGACCTGTTCGCGAACCCCGCTCACCTCATCGCCGGACTGCGCTACGAGAACACCACGGTGAAATCGTCGGCGCTGGTACCGATTCCGACGGGCACGCGCCAGAATTCGCAGAATGAATTCAACATCATCTATTCTGGCAACAGCGACTTCACGACCTTCTCGGGAAGTTATGACGAGTGGCTTCCTTCGATCGATTTCGACGTCGAGCCGATCCGCAACGTGAAACTGCGCGCGTCGTACAGCCACACCATCACGCGCGCCGACTACGGCTCGCTGCAGGGCGGGCTGACGCTGGACCAGCTGTTCCGTGTCGGCGGCGGCACCGGTGCCCAGGGCAATCCCAACCTGGTGCCGTACAAGTCGAAGAACATCGATCTGTCGGCAGAATGGTACTACACGCCGGAAAGCTACATGTCGGTCGGATATTTCCGCAAACAGGTGTCGAACTATATCGGCACCACGCAGGTCAACGGCCCGGCATTCAACCTGACCAACCCGGCGGACGGCCCACGGTACCGGGCCGCGCTCGCCGCGCTTGGCGCCAACGCAACCTTTGCCCAGATCCGCGACTACATCGGCGCCAATTTCCCCGGCAGCGTCGTCAACGGCACCATCCTGGGCTCGCCCGCTGACGCACCGGTAAACTTCGTGATCTCGACCCCGTTCAACAGCGATCAGACGGCAACGATCAACGGTTTCGAATTCGCCCTTCAGCACAGCTTCTGGAACACGGGCTTCGGCACCCAGCTGAACTACACGATCGTGAACGGCGACAGCGACTTCAACAACGCCCTCCCGGCAAGCGTGTCGCAATTCGCGGTGAACGGTCTGTCCGACAGCGCGAATGCCAGCGCTTATTATGACAAGAACGGCATCCAGGCCCGAGTGTCGTACAACTGGCGTGCCGAGTTCCTGGCCGGCGGCGGCATCAATCCGTTCTATACGGAGAGTTACGGCCAGGTGGATGCCAGCGCGAGCGTCGAATTCGTGCCGGGGGTGACCCTGTTTGCCGAGGCCATCAACCTGACCGGGGCGGATCGGCGCGGCCATCGTCGCTCGGACCGCAACGTCACCTTCGCGGTGAAGCAGGATGCGCGTTATTCCGGGGGCGTCCGGTTCAGTTTCTGATCGATCCCGGCACCCGCGGGTAGCGAAAGGAGCCACCTTCGCGAGGAGGTGGCTCTTTTCGTCTTGCCGGCCGGGCCGCGGCGGATAGGACGACAGAATGGCATCGGAGAGGACGATCGACCGGGTCGTGGTGGTAGGCGGGGGCACAGCCGGCTGGCTGGCTGCCTGCCTTATCGCCGCGCGAGTAGGCGAGGTTTCCGCGGCACGCGTGGAAGTCACGCTGGTCGAGTCACCCGACGTGCCGACGATCGGTGTCGGCGAGGGGACGTGGCCGACGATGCGGCGGACGCTGGAGCGGATCGGTTTGGACGAGGCGGACTTCCTGCTCGCCTGCGACGCGGCGTTCAAACAGGGCTCGCGTTTCGACGGCTGGCGCACCGGTGCAACCGACGACAGCTACGATCACCCCTTCGTGCCACCGATCGCGGGCGATCCGCGATCGGTGATCGCCGCATGGCAGGCCCAGGCCGGCGAGCGCAGCTTCGCGGATGCGGTCGGCCCGCAACCCGCGGTTTGCGCGCAGGGACTTGCGCCCCGGCAGCGCCAGATGCCCGGTTACGCGGGCGCGCTGAACTATGCCTATCATCTCGATGCCGGCAAGTTCGCGGCGCTGCTCGCCCGCCATGCAGTCGACCGGCTCGGCGTCCGCGTAGTGCGCGACCATGTCGTTGAGGTCGTGACCGCTGCCGACGGCGACATTGCCGCGGTCCGCACGCGACACGAAGGGGAGATCGCGGGCGACCTGTTCATCGACTGCACCGGACAGACTGCGCTCCTGATCGGTGCGACGATGGGGGTCGGGCTCGTCGATCGATCGCACGAACTGCCCAACGATCGCGCGCTTGCGGTGCAACTGCCCGTCGCAGCCGACAGCCCCATCGCCACCCAGACGATCGCGACCGCGCACGAGGCGGGCTGGCTGTGGGATATCGGCCTGCCGAGCCGCCGCGGCATCGGCTGCGTCTACGCGTCGCGCTACATGGACGACGACGCGGCACTGGCGACACTGACCGGATATCTGAAGAGGGTCGCGCCCGACGCGCCGCTGCCGACGGTGCGGCGCCTTGCGTTCCAGTCCGGTCATCGCGAGCGGTTCTGGGTGCGCAACTGCCTCGCCGTCGGGCTCTCGGCAGGGTTCCTCGAGCCGCTCGAAGCCTCGGCGATCGTGCTGGTGGAACTGTCGATCGAGGGATTGCTCGCCAACTACCCGGCCACGCGCGCGACTATGGACGTGCACGCGGAGCGGTTCGATGCGCTGTTCCGCTATCGCTGGGACCGCATCGTCGAGTTCCTCAAGCTCCACTATGTTCTCAGCGAGCGCAGCGAACCCTATTGGCGCGACCACCGCGACCCTGCACGCATCCCACCGAGGCTGGCTGACCTGCTCGCAATCTGGCGGCACCAGCCGCCATCGTCGTTCGACCTGCCACAGATCGACGAGGTATTTCCGCCTGCGAGCTATCAATATGTGCTGTACGGCATGGGCTGGCCGGTGCCGCCGATGCCCGCGCGGCTGGACCCGGGCTCGGCGGAGGCGCTGGCTCAGGTCCGGCAGCGCAGCCGTACCCTCGCGGCGGGGCTGCCGACCCATCGCGCCTACTTCAACGCGCTCCGCAGCGGCTCTGTCGAAGCGCGCACCACGGGATCGAACTGACATGCCGGATCACGCCATCCTTACCGCTGCAAGTCACGCGGACACCCGTGTCCGGCACGAGCGCGGGGCTGCGCTGGGCGATGCGGTGATGAGCTGCCTGACCGTCCCCGACGAATTCCGACGCGTGCAGAACGAGTATCCGATCCTGTTCCGTCGCAATCTCGCGGAGGGAACGACCGTCGCGCTGGCGCTGCTCGGGTTCGAGAATGGCGAGAATCTTTATCTCGTCGATGGCCGCTGGGACGCTCGCTACGTGCCGCTGGCGATGGAGATCCAGCCGCTGCTGATCGGTCCGCCACCCCCCGGCAGCGAGGGCGGGCAGGTCCATATCGACATGGCGAGTCCGCGGCTGAGCGACGCCGAAGGAACCCGACTGTTCGATCCCGACGGCCGACCCTCGACATTCCTGGAAGACCGGATCGAGAAGCTCGGCGCGCTCGACACGGGCTATCGTCAGAGTGCCGGCTTCTTCGCCGCCCTGCAGCGTTACGATCTGCTTGAGCCGCTTACCGTGGAGGTCACGCTGAACGACGGTTCGACCAACCGGTTGATCGATTTCCACGTGATCGACGAGGAACGCTTGCAGGATCTCGGCGGAGCGGAGCTCGACGATCTTCATCGTGAAGGGCACCTGATGCCGATCTTCATGGCGCTCGCTTCCCAGTCCAACCTTGCCGCGCTGATCGCGCGGAAGAACCGGGCAACAGGCCTTGGCTGACGGAGCGGACGACCTTTTTGCCGGGCTGGCGCGCGTTCCCGAAGTCCCCGTGGCCGACGCGGCCGCGCTCGACGCCTTGCTGCGCACCGCTCACCGCCCGTTCGTCGTGCGTGGCCTCGTCGCCGACTGGCCGCTGGTGCGTGCCGGCCGGCGCTCGGCGCGGGACGCGCGCGGCTACATCCTCGAGCATCGCCGCGATGTGCCGTTCACCGTTTCGGTCGGCGCCAGCGGGGGCGACGGGCGGCTGTTCTACGACGCCGCGATGCAGATGAACTTCGCCACGGTGCAGTCGAAGCTGGACGAGGTGTTCGCGCATATCGACACGATCGAGGACACCGCGGACGCCCGCCCGATCTATCTGGCGTCGATCGACATGCTTGGGTTCTTCAACGGCCTGCACGAGGCGAACCATGTCGACCTCGGCGATCGTGCGCCGCTCGCCAGTATCTGGATGGGCACGCGTACGCGTATCGCCGCGCACAACGACGTGCCCGACAATCTCGCCTGTGTGGCGGTCGGCCGGCGTCGCTTCACGTTGTTTCCGCGCGAGCAATTTCGCAATCTCTACCTCGGCCCGGTCGACAATACGCCCGCCGGGCGCGCCGTCAGCATGGTCGACTTCCATGCACCCGACTTCGCCGCGCATCCTCGGTTCCGCGACGCGCTCGACCACGCGCAGGTCGCCGAACTGGAGGCAGGCGACGCGCTCTATATTCCGGCGATGTGGTGGCATCATGTCGAGGGGCTGGCGGCCTTCAACGTGCTCGTGAACTATTGGTGGCGGACCAGCCCACGCTGGCTCGGGCAACCGCAGGACGCGCTCAACCATGCGATCCTTGCGGTCCGCGACCTCCCCGACGATCAGAAGAGGCACTGGCGCGACATGTTCGATTATTATGTCTTTGACGATGGCGAGGCTGCAACCGCGCACATTCCCGAACAGGCGCGCAGTGTTCTCGCGCCGCTGACCCCCGACACCGCCGGGCGCCTGCGCGCGTTCCTGCTGCGGGCGTTGAGCCGATGACCGGCACGCTTCCCATCCGCCGGATCGTGATTGCGGGCGGCGGCACCGCAGGCTGGATGGCGGCCGCCGCGATCTCACGGACGATGGGCCAGACGGTTGCGCTGACCCTCGTCGAGTCCGACGCGATCGGCACGGTCGGGGTTGGTGAGTCGACGATCCCGCCGCTCGTCACCTATAATCGGCTGCTCGGCATCAACGAAGCCGAGTTCATGCGCGCCACCCAGGCGACCTTCAAGCTCGGGATCATGTTCGACGGTTGGAAACAGCGGGGCGAAAGCTATTTCCATTCGTTTGGGCCCACCGGCAAGGATCACTGGTCGGCCGGCTTCCAGCATTTCTGGCTGCACGGCCTGCAACACGGCCACGACCAGCCCTATGACGATTATTGCCTCGAGTTGATGGCCGCGGCCGAGGGGCGTTTTGCGCATCTGCCCGACGACCGGATGAACTATGCTTATCAGCTCGATTCGACGCTGTACGGCCAGTTCCTGCGGCGCATGGCGGAGGCGGACGGTACCCGTCGCGTCGAGGGCCGGATCGCGCGCGTCGACCTCGACGGCGAAAGCGGCGATATCGCCGCGCTGGTGCTTGACTCGGGCACCCGCATCGAGGGCGATCTGTTCCTGGACTGCACGGGGTTTCGCGCACTCCTGATCGAACAGGCGCTGCATGCCGGCTTCGACGACTGGACCCACTATCTGCCGTGCGACGCCGCGATCGCGGTGCAGACCGAGAACGTAGGCCCGCCGCCGCCCTTCACCCGCGCGATGGCGCATGACGCGGGATGGCAGTGGCGCATTCCCCTCCAGCACCGCACGGGCAACGGCATCGTCTATTGCAGCCGCTATCTCGATCACGACGCCGCACTGGAACGGTTGCTCGGCAATCTGACGGGGCCAGTGCTCACCGAACCCAATCGGCTGCGGTTCGTCACCGGCGCACGGCGCAAGCAATGGCACCGCAACTGCATTGCGATCGGCCTGTCCGGCGGGTTCATGGAGCCGCTGGAATCGACCAGCATCCACCTGATCCAGCGCGCGATCCTGCGGCTGATCCGGATGATGCCTGCCGGCCCGGTCAGCCCGCGCGACATTGCGGAGTTCAACGACCAGCAGCATCTCGACATGCTGCAGATCCGCGACTTCCTGATCCTGCACTACAAAGTCACCGAGCGCCGGGACAGCCCGTTCTGGCGGCAATGCGCGGCGATGGAGATCCCCGACACGCTAGCGCAGAAGATCGAGCTGTTCCGTGAGACCGGCCGGGTATTCCGCCGCAATGAGGAACTGTTTGCGGAAAACAGCTGGGTACAGGTGATGCTGGGGCAAGGCATCGTGCCCGAAAGCTGTCACCCGATCGCGTCCAAGCTGCGCGAGGACGAGTTGGCAAAGCTGCTCGGATCGTTGCGCGAGACGACGCGTCGCACCGTCGCCGGCCTTCCCGAACACGGCGCCTATGTCGCTCGCTATTGCGGCCAGGTCGCGCAGGGCGGGGTGCGCTAGGCGATGGCGATGGGGAAGCGTCCTCC
>DATLME010000257.1:0-5052 GCA_035537395.1 Sphingomonas sp.
GACGTCGCCCCGCGCCGCCAGCGCCTGCCCGTCGTTCAGCGGATCGGTGACGCTGCCATTCGAATAGGCGCCGCCATGGATGTAGAGCATCACCGGCTTCTTCGCGGCGGCGCGCGGGTCGGCGGTCCAGACGTTGAGGAACAGGCAATCCTCGGACTGATCGGGATAGCGGGTGTCGCCTTGCGGGCACGCCGGTCCGAACTCGGCGGCGCGGATCGTCTCGCCGGGGCGGGACACCGCGACCGGCGCCTGGAAGCGCCGGGCGGTGCCGTAGCGGATGCCGCGGCAGGCGAGCACGCCCGCGTCGATCGTACCCGTGAAGGTTCCCGACGGCGTGACCACAGCGGTCGAGGCTGCGGCGCGCAGTCCGCTGGTCAGCAGGGCCGCGGCGCCGGCACCGATCGCGCCGCGCCGCGTCCAGTCAGCGACGGACATCGAGGCCGCCGGCGAGATACGCGTCGATGTCGGCCTGACGGAACAGGCTGGCGTCGCCCGGCAACGAGTGCTTGAGCGCCGCCAGCGCCAGCCCGGTGCGCGCGGCGTCTTCGACGTCACCCCCGCTGCGCAGCGCATGGAGCACGCCGGCCGCGAACGCGTCGCCGCCGCCGCTCCGGTCGACGATACCCGCCAGCACGACCTCGCCGGTCTGGACCGCACCTCCGCGGGTGTCGATCCGCGCCGACAGCCGGTGCAGATCGACATGTTCCACGGTCCGCGCGGTCGACGCGATCGTTTGAAGCGTCGGGAATGCGGCAAAAGCAGCCTCTGCGGCCTCGCGCCGGCGGTCCTCGGCCTCGCCCGAGAAATCGCGGCCGAGCAGCAGCGCGATGTCGCGGTGGTTGCCGAACATCAGGTCCGCATGCGCGACGATGCCGGTGAGGATCGCGCGTGGATCGGCATCCCAGCGCTCCCACAGCTTGCCGCGCCAATTGCCATCGAACGACACCGCGATGCCACGGGCGGACGCGGCCTCGACGGCAGCCAGCGCGCTTGCCGCCGGCACCGGGCCGAGCGCTGGCGTGATCCCCGACAGATGCAGGCGATCGACGCCCTCGAGCAGCGCCGCCCAGTCCCACGCCTCGGCCGGCGTCTCGGCAAAGGAGGACCAGGCGCGATCGTAGATCACCTCGGTCGCACGGAGCCCCGCGCCACTGGTGACGAGGTACAGCCCCATGCGCTCGCCGCGCAGCTGGATCCCGCCGATATCGACGCCGTGCCCGCGCAAGGTCGTGATCGCGGCGCGGCCGAGATCATTGTCGGGCACCGCGCTGGCGAACGCCACGTCCTGGCCGAGCCGCGCGAGTTGGGTCGCGACGTTCGCCTCCGCGCCAGCGACCCACACGTCGAGCCGCGGCGTCTGCAACAGCAGCTCGCGCCCGGGCGGCGACAGCCGCAGCATGATCTCCCCGAAGGCGAGCAGCCGCGTCAACGGGCGAGCCACCCGCCGTCGACCGCGAGGATATGCCCCTGGACATAGTCCGCCGCGCTCGAACTCAGGAACACCGCCGCGCCGCCGAGATCGCTCGCCGCGCCCCAGCGACCCGCCGGAATGCGGTCGACGATCGACTTGTTGCGTGCCTCGTCGGCCTGCAGCGCGGTGGTGTTGTTGGTCGCGATATAGCCGGGCGCGATCGCGTTGACGTTGATGCCCTTCCCCGCCCATTCGTTCGCCAGCAGCTTGGTCAGCCCGCCGATCCCCGACTTGGACGCGGTGTAGCTCGGCACGCGAATGCCGCCCTGGAAGGTCAGCATCGACGCGATGTTGACGATCTTGCCGCGGCCATTCTCAATCATGTGCCGCCCCGCCGCCTGGCAAAGGAAGAACACCGATTTGAGATTGGTGTCGACCACCGCGTCCCAATCCTCCTCGGTGAAGTCGACCGCGTCGGCGCGGCGGATGATGCCCGCATTGTTGACCAGGATGTCGAGCCCGCCCAGCGTCGCGACCGTCTCGTCGACGACACGCTGGACGGGTTCGATCGTGGACAGGTCGGCGGACACGATCTCGGCACGGCGGCCAAGCGCGCGGATCTGCGCGACGGTGTCCTCCGCGGGGGTGCGCCCCACACAGGCGACATCGGCGCCGGCGGCGGCCAGCGCGACCGCGATCGCCTGGCCGATCCCGGTGTTCGCACCGGTGACCACCGCGACCTTGCCGGTGAGATCGAACAAGTTGGTCATCAGGCCAGCTGGCAGATGTCGAGGACCGACATGTCGGTATAATCCTGGTTCTCGCCTGCCATCGCCCAGATGAACGCATAGGCCTTGGTGCCGCTGCCCATGTGCACCGACCAGGGCGGCGAGATCACCGCTTCCTCATTGGCCATGACGATGTGCCGCAGCGCTTCGCCCTCGCCCATGTAATGGAAGACGCGGTCGTTGGGGCCGTCGAGCTCGAAGTAGAAATAGATCTCCGAACGGCGCTCGTGGATGTGCGGGGGCATCGTGTTCCACACCGAGCCGGGCTTGAGCACGGTCAGGCCCATCACCAGCTGCGCGCTGTCGCAGATGCCGGGGATGACGAGCTGGAAGATGGTCCGCTCGTTGGATTCTTCGAGGCTGCCGCGCTCGAGCGCGTTGGCGTCGCCGATCCCGAGCTTGCGGGTGGTGAACGCCTTGTGCGCTGGGCACGACGCCAGATAGAAGCGCGCGCCGTCACCGGAGAACTGCACGTCCGCCGCGCCCATCGTGACGTAGAGGCAGTCCTTGTTGCCGAGCGTGAAAGCCTCGCCATCGACGGTGACGACGCCCTCGACCGTGCCGACATTGACGATCGCGAGTTCACGCCGCTCGAGAAAGGGGTGGCCGACCGCGGACGCGGGCTCGGTCTGGTCGGGGAGCTTCACCGATCCGCTCGCCACCGCGACGCCGCCGATCACGAAGCGGTCGGCATGCGTGTAGTTGAGCACGCACTCGCCGTCGCGGAACAGGTTTTGGATCAGATAGCGGTCGCGCAGCTCGTCGTTGGAGACGCACTCCATCATGTCGGGGTGGGTGGCGTAATAGGTGCGGTCGAACATGGTTGGGCTCCGGGAGGTCAGGCCGCCTGCGCGGCGATAAGTGGTTGGTCGATCCGATAGGCGCGGCGGACGAGGCCGCTGGTCAGCTCGTGCGCGAGCTCGACCGCTTCCCAGTCCTCGATGCGGTGTTCGGCAACGAGCCGCGCGAGGAAACCGCAATCGATCCTTCGCGCGACGTCGTGCCGCGCGGGGATCGAGAGGAAGGCACGGGTGTCGTCGTTGAAGCCGACGGTATTGTAGAAGCCCGCGGTCTCGGTGGTGTTCTCGCGGAACCGGCGCATTCCCTCGGGGCTGTCGTGGAACCACCATGCGGGGCCGAGCTTCAGGCACGGGTAATGGCCCGCCAGAGGTGCGAGTTCGCGGGCGTAGACGCTCTCGTCGAGCGTGAAGAGGATGATCGACAGCGCGGTGCTGGTGCCGAAGCGATCGAGCAGCGGCTTGAGCGCCTCGACGTAATCGGTACGCCCGGGGATGTCGGCGCCCTTGTCGCGGCCGTGGGTCGCGAACAGCCCGGCATTGTGGTTGCGGCGGCTGCCGGGGTGGAGCTGCATGACCATGCCGTCCTCGACCGACATCGCCGCCATTTCGGTCAGCATCTGCGCGCGAAACAGCTCGGCGTCGGCAGGGGTCCAGTCGCCCCGCGTGACCTTGGCGAACAGCGCCTCGGCCTCGACCGGCGACAGATTGGCGGTCGCCGCGGTCGGGTGGCCGTGGTCGGTCGCGGTCGCGCCCGCGGCGCGGAAGTCGGCGCGGCGCTTGCGGTGCGCGGCCAGATAGCCGCGCCAGTCATAGACGTCCTCGCCGGTGAGCTCGGCGAATTTCGCCATCGCGGTGCCGAACACCTCGTGCTCGACGTCGATCACGCCGTCGGGCCGATAGGTGGTGACCACCCTGCCCTGCCAGCCCGACTGGCGGATGCGATGGTGTGCCGCCAGATCGTCGTGCGCGCCCTCGGTCGTGGCGAGGAAATCGATGCGGAAACGATCGAACAACGCACGCGGGCGGAAGGCGGGGGTAGCGAGCGCCTCGGCGATCGAGTCGAAATAACGGTCGGCGGTCGCGGGCTCGAGCGCGACGTCGATCCCGAACACCTCGGCAAAGACATGGTCGAGCCACAGCCGCGACGGCGTGCCGCGGAACAACGGGTAATGCTCGGCGAACAGGCGCCACGCCGCACGCGGGTCGGTCGCCGGGGTCCCGCTGCGGCTCGGGATCGCGAGCGCGTCGAGATCGACGCCCTGGCTGTAGAGCATGCGGTAGAGATAATGGTCCGGGGCGAGCAGCAGGCTGGTCGCGTCGGTCCAGTTGGCGTCCTCGGCGAACCAGCTCGGGTCGACATGGCCGTGCGGACTGACGATCGGCAGCGCCGCGACCTCGGCATAGAGTGCGCGCGCGATCGAGCGGGTGGTCGGATCGGCAGGAAACAACCGATCGGGATGCAACGTGAGCGGCCTCATCAGATCCTCTTCCTGCTGGCGCCTCGCTCGGGCACGGCGCCTTGGTAACCGGTGTCAGCAACCATGACAAGTCACTCCGCGGGTGAGGCGACCGAGCCGCGGCGGATCAGGGTCGACAGGAACAGCGACGGCTCCTCCACGCCCTCATGCGCCTCGTCGCCTTCGCCGGCGATCAGCTTCAACGCCGCAGACCGCGCCATGGATGCAATCGGCCAGCGCACCGTGGTGAGCGGCGGCCAGACATGCGCGGCGATGGGCGTATCGTCGAAGCCGATGATCGACAGGTCGCGCGGAATCTCGAGCCCGCGCTGCCGCGCCGCATGGATCACGCCGGCGGCCATCTCGTCGTTGCTGGAAAAAATCGCGGTCGGACGAGGCATCAGGTCGAGCAGGCGCTCGGCCGCGACGATCCCCGATTCGAAGGTATAGTTGCCGTCCGCGATCATGCTCCGCGGCAGCGCGATGCCGGCGGCGGCGAGCGAATCCTCGAACCCCTGGCGGCGTTCGCGTGCCGAGCGGAAGCCATGCGGTCCGCCGATCAGGCCGATCCGGCGATGCCCCTGGGCGAGCAGATA
>DATLME010000258.1:0-13077 GCA_035537395.1 Sphingomonas sp.
TTCCTCGACCAGTTCGACGCGAATGCCTTCGCCCGGCGGCATGATCGAGACCGCGAGCGTCGCTTCGGCGAGCCCGTAGCTGGGAAGAAAGGCGGTCGCCTGGAAACCAGCATCGGCGAACGCGTCGACGAAGCTCTGCATCACGTCGGGGCGGATCATGTCGGCACCATTGCCGGCAACCCGCCAGCGCGACAGATCGAAGCGGTCCGACGCACGGGTCTGCGACGACATGCGGCGCGCGCAGATATCGTAGCCGAAGGTCGGCGAATAGCTGAGCGTGGTGCCGTCGTGGCGGCTGATCATGTCGAGCCACGCGAGCGGGCGGCGCGCGAAATCCTCGGTCTTCAGATAATCGGTCGAGACCTGGTTCGCGATCGGCGAGAGGAAGCAGCCGACCAGCCCCATGTCGTGGTACCAGGGCAGCCACGAGATGCACCGATCGGTGCCGCCGACTTCCATGCCGTGGCTATGCGCGGCGAGATTGTTGAGCAGCGCATGGTGCGTGATCGCGACGCCATGCGGAAAGCGGGTCGAGCCGCTGGAATATTGCAGATAGGCGATCGCCTGCCCATCGGCGACCGGCAACGGTGCCTCGGGCGCGTCACGGGTCGCGAGTTCGGACCAGTCGATCCCTTCGGTGCCGGCGAGCCGCGCAGCCTCGGCCGCCATCTGCGCGAGCTCGGGCGGATAGATCAGCAGCGAGGGATCGCAGCTGGCGAGCTGGACCCGCAACTGTTCGATATAGGAGTCGCGGCCGCCGAACGAGGTCGGCAGCGGCAGCGGCACGGGCCATGCCCCGGCATAGACCGTGGCGAAGAACAGTGCCGCGAATTCCGGGCCGGTCTCGGCGATCAGTGCGATGCGGTCTTCGGGCTTGACCCCCGCGGCGATCAGCCGACGCGCGGCCTGCAGCGCGTCCTCGCGAAGCTCGGCAAAGGGGTAGGGGCGGACGAGCTGGCCGCGTGCGTCGTGGAAATTGAGCCCGCGCTCGCCCCGGGCGGCATAGTCCAGCGCTTCGCCGAGGGTCGCGAAATCCGCCAGCCGTCGGGGCAGATCGTCCAGCGTCGGCGTCGAGCGTAGCGGCTCCGTCATCGATTTCATCCCGTCGGCCGCATGGCGCGGCTTTGCTAAGTTGCCTTTGGCGGGCACGAGCGCTCTAAATCCAGCCCCACTGTGGCACAAACATGGCATAAGGGCCGACATGGCCACTGAGCGTCGCCCGATCCCCCCGCTGAACGGCGCTGCGCTGGAGCGAATGGCACTGCGCTACGTCGAGCGGTTCGCGACCACGCGGGGCAAGCTGGCCGACTATCTGCGCCGCAAGATCCGCGAACGCGGATGGGACGGCGAGCCTGCCGACCCCGAGGCGCTGGCGATGCGGATGGCCGAGCTCGGCTATGTCGACGACCGGGCCTATGCCGAGGCACGGGCGGCAGCCCTGGGCCGGCGCGGGCTCGGGGCACGGCGGGTCGCGGGCGCGCTGCGCGCGGCGCGGGTCGGCGACGAGGATGCGGAAGCCGTCGCGCCGGGGATCGAGGCACGCGCGATCGAGGCGGCGCTGACGTTCGCGCGGCGACGGCGGCTTGGGCCGTTCGGGATGCCGCCGGCCGATCGCGCGGCGCGCGAGAAGCAGCTGGGCGCGATGCTCCGCGCCGGCCACGCAATGACGCTTTCGCGGCGGATCGTCGCGGCACGCGAGGAGGCGGAGTGCGACGTAGAGGCGCTTTCCGAGTGAGCGGGAATGTTCGCGCGGGGCGACCCGTCGCCATGTCCGTCATCCTTGCGCAAGCCAGGACCCGGAACCAAGCAGCGCGGTGCTCGACAACGCCGGTTTCCGCCGTTCGCGGGTGTGACGAAGTGATGGCGGATCGGCTCTGCTGGAGCGTGGGCGTACGCGTCTCGGCGGCCTTCGCGCTTCGTGGCAGCTATTTCGTTGCAGGGGCGACGAAGCGTGCTAGCTTGCGCAGACAGGGGTGCAGTGATGCGTAGCGACGCGCAACAGGATGGTTACGCGCAGTCGGCCGGCGAACTCGCGGCCGACGCCGTCAACATGGGCGGCGTGATCAAGTGGTTCGACGTGACCCGCGGCTTCGGCTTTGCGGTCGCGGACGATGCCAAGGTCGGCGATATCCTCGTCCATTTTTCGGTGTTGCAGGCCCATGGCCGGCGCAGCCTGCCCGAAGGCGCGCGGATCGAGGCGCTGGTGGTGCAGCGAGGACGTGGCTTCCAGGCGCGCGAGATCCTGTCGATCGATCTGTCCGGCGCCGCCGCGGAGCCGCCACCCCGGCCGACGCGCCAGGATGGCGACCGGGTCGATCCGATCGCGCTGATCGACGCGGCGGGGCCGTTCGAGGCAGCAAGCGTCAAATGGTTCAACCGGCTGAAGGGCTATGGTTTCCTGGTTCGCGAGCAGGACGGCGCGGACGTTTTCGTCCATATGGAGACGCTGCGCCGCGCGGGGATCGCGACGGTCGAACCCGACCAGCGGGTGCGGGTCCGGATCGTCGCCGGCCGCAAGGGGCCGCTAGCGGTGGTCGTCGAAGAGGATTGAGAACCGCAATGGTGTTTTCCAAGACCGTGATCGCCGCGGCGGTCGCGCTGGGGCTCGGCGGCGCGGGGCTGGCGATCCAGCAAGGCGTGCTGCCGATCCCGGGCACGCGCGCCGACCGAGCCGATCAGGCTGCGCCTGCCGGATCGGTCGCGGTCACGATCGCTGCCGCGGGCGGGCGCCACCGGTTCGTCGTCGAGCTTGCGGCGACCCCGGCGGCGCAGGAGAAGGGGCTGATGTATCGCACCGACCTGACCCCGACCGGCGGCATGTTGTTCTGGCCCTATCCAGCGGCGGGCGGCGGCCCGCGCGAGGCGAGCTTCTGGATGAAGAACACGCCGACCCCGCTCGACATCATCTTCATTCGCGCGGACGGCACGATCGCGCGGATCGCGGAGAACACCGTGCCGTTTTCGGAAGCACCCGTGGCGTCGGGCGAACCGGTCGACGCGGTGCTGGAGATCGTCGGCGGGCGCGCGGCGGAACTCGGCATCGGCGAGGGCGATCGCGTGACGTGGAGCAAGGCGCCTGCGCCCGCCCGGTGATCGTGGCGGTTGAAGGCGTCGCACGGCGCGGGTAAGCGGAACGCATGGGCATCAATCTCAACCCCTTCACCTGGTGGAACGGCGCGACCTGGGGCACGATCTTCGGCCTGCGCGGCAAGACGCGGCGCGGCGAGGATTCGCTCGGCAACGCGTATTGGGAAGGCGGATCCGACACCGGCGGGCGGGTTCGTCGCTGGGTGATCTACAACGGGCCCAACGATCCCAGCCGGGTGCCGCCGGAATGGTTCAGCTGGCTGCACCACCAGATCGACGACGTGCCCGATCGGGCGCTGCCGCCGCCGCGCGCCTGGCAGAAGCCGCCGATCGCCAACATGACGGGAACCCCGCTTGCCTATCGGCCTCAGGGTGCGCTCGAAAAGGGCGGACACCGCGCCGCCGCTACCGGCGACTACGAAGCTTGGACTCCCGAGGGATGACGATCCGCTGGGTGGCCGCGGGCGTGCTCGTCGCGGCCGTCGGCGCGGCGGGCGCGTTCGGCTATCGCGCGCTCAACGAGCCGGCACCCGCCCAGACCCGGAGCGCGCCGCTGGTCTCGGCCGAGGTGCCGCCGGCGCCGGCCAAGGACGAAGCAGGGATCGAGACAGTCGACTCGAGCGAGGAAGCGGTCGCCAGTGGCGGCACGCCGATGCGCGACCGCGTCGCGGTGATCGGGCTGCTCAACAAACGCAACGGCGAGAGCCGGCAGATGACGCTCAAGCCGGGACAAGCCCTGCGATTCGGCGATACGGTGGTGCGGCTGCGGGCGTGCGAGGAGACCGCGCCGTGGGAGCAGCAGCGGCTGACCGGCGCGTTCGTCCAGGTCGACATCCGCGGGATCGACCGGACCTGGCGCCGCAGCTTTTCGGGATGGCTCTACAAGGAGCGTCCCGAGCTCAACGTCGTCCAGCACCCGATCTACGACGTCTGGACCAAGAGCTGCACGATGTCGTGGCCGACGACCGGCGCGGACACGACCGCGGTGGGGGCGCCCGGAGCCAACCGCTCGAGCGCAAAGAAGTCCCCCGCGACCGACGGCGCCGCGACCGAGGAGGCGCCGACCACGCCATCCAGCGCGGTGGAAAGCAACGCGACGTAATCCGAGCGGCCGATCTCGATCGCGCCGAGCGAGGCGAGATGCGGTGTCTGGAACTGGCAATCGAGCAGGGTGAAGCCACCCGCGCGCAACCGGGCGACCAGCCATGCGAGCGCGACCTTGGACGCGTCGGTCCGCCGGCTGACCATCGATTCGCCGAAAAAGGCGCGGCCGAGCGCGAGGCCGTAAAGCCCGCCGACCAGCTCGTCGCCCTCCCAGCATTCGACCGAGTGCGCGAAGCCCATGGTGTGGAGCGTCGCGAACACCTGTTCGATGCCCCGATTGATCCAGGTTTCCGGCCGGTCGTCGACGCTTTCGGCGCAAAGCCGGAGGGTACGATGGAAGGCGGCATCGGCGGTGACCCGGAACCGATCCGCGGCGATGGTCTTGCGCAGCGAGCGGCTCAGCCGGAACCCGTCGAGCGGCAGGATCGCGCGACGGCGTGGCTCGACCCAATAGACTTGCGGAGCGTCGCGATGATCCGCCATCGGGAAGACGCCGACCGCATAGGCGCCGAGCACGAGCTGGGGATCGAGCACGTCCATCAGCCTGCGAGCCGCTGTTCGATGGTTCGCCACAATGCGGCAAAGGCGAGCGCGCCCGCGCTGCGCGGGGCGAGGGCACCCACCGGGGTGCGGCGGGCCGCGCTGGTTTCGATGATGCTCGCCATCGGGATCACCGGCCAGTCGGGGTGGCGGGCGAGCGCCTCGGCGTGAAGCGCGCGGCGGCGATCGACCATGACGTGGACCGGCAGCACGGGCACCCGGCCGCCGAGATGGCGGATCACTTCGTCGTGCGCGCGTTCCGACAGCGCCGAGGGCACCACCGGCACGACGATCAGATCGGCGGCGCGCATCACCTGATCGCTGGTGTGGGTCAGTCCGGGCGGGCAATCGAGCAGCACGCGATCATAGCCGGTCAGCCCTGCGAGCAGCTTGTGGAGCCGCTTGCGCTTGTCGAGTTCGTGGAAGAGCTGGTCGAGCCCGCGCAGCGAGGCATCGGCGCCGATCAGGTCGAGGCGCGGGATCGCGGTGGCGCGGGCCTGCCGGGCAATCGCAACGTCCTTCGAGAAGATCGCCTGCGCGCCGCTGCCGTTCGCGGCGCCGCCGAGCAGCCAGGTGCTCGCGGCTTGCGGATCGAGATCCCACAGCAACGTCTTGCGCGCTGACAGCGTGGCCGCGCACCAGGCGAGGTTGACCGCCAGCGTCGTCTTGCCGACGCCGCCCTTCAGGCTGTAGATCGCGACCGTCGCCATCGCGCCATCGTGCCCGCGGCTTGCCGGATCGGCAAGGTCGATGGACACCGCCGGCGCCACGGGGTGCCGGCGGGTGTCGTCGATCATGCCTGGTGGATCAGGCCTTGCAGGTCTGCGACGGCTTGCCGGGCCGGGTGATCGTGATCAGCGACGGCGTGCCGGTCATGCTCCAGCCGCCCTCGGCGGTGAGCGGCTCGCCCGCGGCAGGGGCGGTCAGGCGATTGATGGCGCCGGCCTTTTCGGTACGGACGAACGCGAGCTTGTTGCCGTCGAAGAAGGTGACGTAGAGCAGGCTGTTGTCCTTGCAGCGCATCGTCTTGTCCGCCTTGATCGCGGGCGGCAGCTCGACGGGTGCACGGTTGGCGAGTTCCTTCGCCATCGGATCGGGATTGGTGTCGAGCACCTCTGGTGATTTTGGCGCGGAATTGCAGGCGGCAAGCGCGAGAAGCGCGGCGGCGGCGGCGAGGGTGGTGAAGCTCTTCATAGCGACCAAACGCTTCGCGCATGCAGCAAGAAGCGTCAAGCGTCTTGGCGCTCCCCGCGGCAAATAGGTATGGATAGCGTACCTTTGCGCGCGCTCATTCGTGGAATTCGCTGGCCTCGGGGATCCGGCCGAACGCGATCTTGGTGCCGACCCGGTCGACGCGGCCGCCCCCGAGCGGCCCGACGCTGACGGCGTTGCGGCCGAAGCGCTCGTTGATCCGGTCCATCGCCTGCGACAGCGCGAGGCCGCGGGTTTCGCGCGCGAGCGGATCGGCCGGGTCGAGATAGGCGAACAGCGAGGGCTGGTCGCCGACCACCGGCTCGATCTCGGCCAGCGTCACGCCGATCATCCGCAGCCGGAAGCCCCCGCGCCGGGCGCCGCCGGCGGCACGCAGGCGCGGAAACAGCGCGTCGAGATGATCCAGCACGACGAAGCTGTCGCGGGTGGCGGGCAGCTTGATCGAACTGCGCCAGCTCGACTTGTCGTCCTCGAAGCGCGCGTGGAGGACGAGCAGCCGGGCGCGATAGCCCTTGCGGCGCAGGCGGCTCGCGGCCTTCAGCGCGAGCCGGCGTGCGGTGAGCCGGGCGGGCTCCGCGCCGCGCTTGGCCGGGGACAGGACATGGCTGTGGCCGATCGTGCGCGACTGGGTCGGGCGGTCGGGCAGGTCGAAGCCGTGGAGCAGGTACCAGAGCCGGTCGCCATCGGTGCCGCCCCAGGCGTTGCCGGCCTCGCGCGGGCGCCGGTCGCACAGCTGGCGGATGTCGTTGACCCCGCCGCGGGCCAGCCGGCGTTCCATGTTCGCGCCGATCCCGCAGATGTCGCGGAGCTTGAGCGGATAGAGCGCGTCCGGCAGCTCGGCGGCGTCGAAGACGATCAGGCCGTCGGGTTTCTGGAGATCGGAGGCGAGCTTGGCGAGCAGCCGGTTGGGCGCGATCCCGACCGAGCAGGTCAGGCAATCGCCGACGTTCGCGCGGATCCCCGCCTTGATCCGGTGAGCGAGCGCGATCGCCGAGGCGCGGTCGTTCTCGTTGTCGAGCAGGCGACAGGCGACCTCGTCGATCGAACATACCCGGGTGACGGGGACGTGGCGCCAGATCTCGGCGACGATGCGCTCGTGGAACTCGACATAGCGCTCGTGCCGCGCGGGGGTGACGACGATCTCGCGGCATTTCTGCTTCGCCTCCCATACCGGGGTGCCGGTGGTTATGCCGAAGCGCTTCGCTTCGATCGAGGCGGCGATCGCGACGGTGGTGTCGCTGCCGATCGGCGCGACGATCACGGGCCGCCCGCGGAGCGACGGCTGCAACTGCTGTTCGACGCTCGCGAAATAGGAATTGAGATCGAGGAACAGCCAGCGCAGCGGGCGCGCCGGCAGCTGCGAAGACGGCTTTGCAATGCTGGCCATGCGACTCGCCTCCAGGAACATAGAGGGAACATGCCATGGATCGCGTCGTGTGGGAAGTTGCAGCGCGCGTTAAGTATATTCGGTCATCCTTACAAACAGAATCGCTCCAGAATTCCAGTAACTGGTTAATGTTCCAAAGCGGGAGTGAAGGTAAGCGCACCGAACTTATGCGTATCAATTGGGTGAACGGGAACTTAACAGCGGGATCAGCACCGGCGAATCGGTGTAACCATTCGGAAGGGCCTACCATGAAGAAGATCATCTGCGCAGCACTGCTTTCCGGCGCCGCGATGCTGGCAGCACCTGCCGCCAATGCAGCAACGCCGCTGACGGTTACCTACAACGGTAGCATCTTCGGCACTGCCGGTGCTTCCTTCGGCCCCGCGACGGTGGTGTTGACGGGTCAGACGACGCTGGAAGACGCCCAAGACGGCCAGTTCAGCTTCTCGAACTTCACCGCGCTGTTCGGCGGCACGACCTACACCTTCGCCAATGCAGGCGCGGTGTTCAGCGCATCGAACCTGCTGAACCTGTTCAGCGGCGCCACTCAGATCGCAACCTTCCAGTTCACCGGCGACACCAACTTCGCTGCCGACGGCTCCGCCTATTCGGTCAACCTGCTACAGGGCGCCGAATTCGACGTCGCCGGCCTCGGTCCGGTGACGATCCGCGGCGGCGTCGGTGCGGTGTCGGGCATGATCGCGGCGGTTCCCGAGCCTGCTACCTGGGCGATGATGTTCGTCGGCTTCGGCATGATGGGCGCTTCGATGCGCTATCGCCGTCGCAGCACGAAGGCGGTCTTCGCCTGAGCATCGACGCAAGCATCAGGGGGGGGCCGTCGGACGAAAGTCCGGCGGCTTCTCGCGTTGGCGGGTCGCGCTTGGGAATGGCCAAACTTCCGTTGCTTGCCGGGAGCGGCCGGGGGCGCCATCTACGCGACATGACCATCGTTCCTGATACCCTCTCGCTCATCGGCAACACCCCCCTCGTCCGGCTTCGCGGTCCGAGCGAGGCGGCCGGCGGCGACATCTACGGCAAATGCGAGTTCGCCAACCCCGGCGCCTCGGTGAAGGATCGCGCTGCACTGTCGATCGTCGAGGATGCGGAAGCGCGCGGGCTGCTCGCGCCCGGCGGCACGATCGTCGAGGGCACGGCGGGCAATACCGGCATCGGGCTGGCCCTGGTCGCGAACGCCAAGGGCTATCGCACGATCATCGTGATGCCCGAGACCCAGAGCCGCGAGAAGATGGACACGCTGCGCGCGCTCGGTGCCGAACTGGTTCTGGTGCCGGCCGCGGCGTTCTCATCGCCATGTCATTTCGTGCACACCTCGCGCCGTATCGCCGAGGAGACGCCAGGTGCGGTGTGGGCCAACCAGTTCGACAACATCGCCAATCGGCGCGCTCACATCACCGGTACCGCCGAGGAAATCTGGGCGCAGATGGAGGGCCGGATCGACGGCTTCATATGTGCTGCGGGTACCGGCGGGACGATCGCGGGGGTCGGGATGGGGCTGAAGGCGAAGGACGAGGCGGTGTGCATCGCCCTGGCGGATCCGCACGGCGCTGCGCTGTACAATTACTACGCGCATGGCGAGCTGAAGTCGGAAGGCTCGTCGGTCGCCGAGGGCATCGGGCAGGGGCGGATCACGGCCAATCTCGAAGCGGCGCCGATCGATACCCAGTTCCGGATCTCGGATGCCGAAGGGTATGCGTGGGTCCGGCGGTTGCTCGACGAGGAGGGCCTGTGTCTCGGGCTGTCGTCGGGGATCAACGTGGCGGGTGCGGTGGCGCTGGCGCGCCAGCTCGGCCCGGGCAAGCGGGTGGTGACGATCCTGTGTGATACCGGCTTCCGCTATCTGTCGACGTTGTACGACCCGGCGTGGCGGGCCGAAAAGGGCCTCGAGCTGGCATAGGCGAGCCGCGATGCCAGGCAGCAATTTGCGGCGCCCGCCCGACGTTCCGCGCCCTGTTCGACAGACCCGCGTTATTGCGTTACGATTGCGCGACAAGATGAAGGTGGTTCGCGAACCCTCACAGACGACGCAGCGCGTCAAGGTCGGCATGGTCGGCCTCGCGGCGGTCGTCCTCCTGATCGCGCTGGCGAGCGCGATCATCGGTACCGCTTCGCGCGAGCGGCCGATCGTCACCGCCGGTGCTGCGAGTGCCGATGTGGTCGCCAATATCGCACTTACCAACACCAGCGACGATCCGACCGGCGAGCCACTCGCCGAACTTGGCGTCGCGCCCGGGCCGGGCAACACCCAGGTGGCGGCACGTCGGTGAGTCGCGCGGACAATCCGGGGATTGCGACGAATCAGCCAGAGCGTTTGCCGCCGCTGAAATCCTTCCCTGCTCGACAGTCGGGCAAAATCAAAGACTTGGCAGGCGTAGTGCCCCGGGGTTCGCGACAGGTCGGAGATGACGCTGAAATTCGGCAGTTTCGGCGCGCCGAACCGAAGTTTGGCGACTTGGGTTTAATTACACCTAGTTAGCCTCGGAACGGGTGCGATTTCCCCCGTAATCCCCAAAAATCCCGTTGCTTCCCCGGCCTTCGAGCAGTATCGAAGGGTGACAAGAGGGGCACGTTTCACCGTTTGCGATTTGCACGGTCGGATGGCGACGAAGGTCGTCTTTCGAGGCGGGAATCGTGCGTGCCTGTGGCGAGGTGCGGCGTGACGGAAAGGGGCGACTATCAGGGTAGCGGTATCGCTCTTGTCGACGACAAGGGACGGGTCGCCATCCCCAATGCGCTCCGCGCCACGCTCGCCCAGAACAGCCCGCGCGCCGATGGCAAGGATGGTGGCACCATCGTCATCGCCGCGCACGAGGACCAGCCCTGCCTGGTCGCCTATGATCCCGCCTATGTCGCGACGTTGAAAGCCGAGCTCAAGCACCGGCAAGAGCTGTCGCGCGGCGCCGACGGCAAGGTCGATGCGAACATCCTGCGCAACGGCGCGAACGGCGAGGCGGTGCCCTTCGACGGTTCCGGGCGCTTCATCATGCCCGGCTTTCCGCGGTTCCATGCCGGAATCGGCGAGCACGCGTTCTTCTGGGGCATGCTCGACACAATCGAGATCTGGGATCCCAAGACGCTGCTCGCGACGCAGGGTGCCGAATCGCGGATGGCAGCGGCATGCCGATTCTTCTGCCAGGAAAAGGGGATCGCGTTGTGAGCGGCCTCGCCACCGATGCCCCGCACGTTCCGGTGCTGCTCGACGAAGTGATCGCGGCGCTCGCGCCCATGCCGGGCGAGACGATGGTCGACGCGACCTTCGGCGCGGGCGGCTACAGCCGTGCGTTGCTCGCCCGCGGCGCCCGGGTAATCGCGCTCGACCGTGATCCGGATGCCATCGCCGCCGGCCGTGCGGCGGACGACGCCGGCATGACGCTGATCCAGGCCGATTTTTCGGCTATGGCTGCGGTGGTGGAGGACGCGGTGGACGGCGTGACCATGGATATCGGCGTTTCGTCGATGCAGCTCGATCAGGCCGAACGCGGCTTTTCGTTCCAGGCCGACGGACCGCTCGACATGCGGATGAGCCAGGAAGGCATGACCGCCGCCGACTTCGTCAACGAAGCCGACGAGAACGCGATCGCGGACGTGCTCTATCAATATGGCGACGAGCCGAAGTCGCGCCGGGTGGCGCGCGCGATCGTCGCGGCGCGTCCGTTGACCCGCACCGGCGAGCTGGCGCGCGTGATCCGCAAGGCATTGGGATACAAGCCGCACGACAAGAAGGATCCCGCGACCCGCGCCTTCCAGGCGATCCGGATCCATGTGAACCGCGAACTCGGCGAACTCGCCGACGGCCTGACGGCGGCGGAGGCCATCCTCAAGCCCGGCGGACGGCTTGCGGTGGTCACGTTCCACAGCCTCGAGGACCGGATGGTCAAGCGGTTCCTGCGCGAACGATCGGGCGCGACCCCGGCGGGCTCGCGGCACCTGCCGCAGGCGAGCGCGGGTGCGCCGCCGAGCTTCGAGAAGGTCGGCCGCGCGATCCGCGCGGGCGAGGCCGAAGTGGCGCGCAACCCGCGCGCCCGATCGGCGACATTACGGACGGCACAGCGGACGGCGGCGCCCGCGTGGCAGCAGGAGGCACGGGCATGACGGCGGCGTATCGTTTCAAGGGGATCGGCTGGTTCGCGGGCTGTGTCGCGATCGTGCTCGGGTTCTACCTGATCTCGCTGCAGGTCGCGTCCGAGCGCAAGAAGCTCGACGGGCTCAACGCGCGCATCCACGCCGCCGAGCGCGACATCCGGGCGCTCGAGACCGAATTCGACACCCGCGCCAATCTGGCCCAGCTCGAAAAGTGGAACGGGGATACGCTGGCGCTGGCCTCGCCGACCGCGGCGCAATTCGTGCCGAGCGAGTCCGCGCTGGCCGCGATCAACGTCAACGAGACGGCCGCGCCGGGCCAGCCCGGGATCCAGACTGCCGCACTGGTAGTGCCGTCGCTGCCGAACGTCACGCGGATCGCGCCGCCCGCGTCGATCGCACCGACTCCCCAGATCACGCAGGTCGCCGCGGCGATGCCCCTCGCCAAGCCCGCGGTCATCAAGGTCGCGACGGTCGCGAAGGCGGCGCCGCTGATCGCCAAGCTCAACGATGCCGCGCGCGGCCGCGAAGCCGTCGCGAAGGTTCGGCCCCAGGCAGTGGCGATGCTCGACCGCAAGCTGCTGTCGGACAACACCCTCGGCGACATCCTGAAAAGCGCGCGCAGCGAGGCACGCCCACGGTGACCGTGATGGTGGCCCGCCCGGCGCCGACGCGGCGGACCGCTGGCCAGCGCCATGCGCTGGTCGCGACCGCGCATACGCGGCTGATGATGCTGATGCTGTTGTTCTCGGCGGCGGTCCTGCTGGTGATCCTGCGGCTGGGCATGCTGGCGCTGAGTTCGGGAACCGACGCTTCGGCTCGGATCGCCACGCTCGCCTCGCGTGGCGACATCGTCGACCGCAACGGTGCGCCGCTCGCGCGGACGATCGACAGCTGGACGATCGCGGTCCACCCCAAGAAGCTGATCGGCGATCCGATGGACATCGCCGCGCGGCTTGCGGCCCTGATGCCCGAGGGTGGCGACCAGGCGCGCTATTACGACCTGCTGACCCGCAAGGTGAACTTCGCCTATCTTCAGCGGCGTGCGTCGCCGGCGCTCGTCGAGCAGGTGAATGCGATCGGCGAGCCCGCAATCGTGTTCGCGCGCGAGACCCAGCGGCTCTACCCGCAATCCTCGCTCGCGGCGCATGCGCTGGGTTTTCTGTCGACCGACGGCCACGGCATGTCGGGAATGGAGCGGGTGCTCGACCAGCGGCTGCTCGATCCGGTGCAGGCCGGCAAGCCCGTCCAGCTGTCGATCGACACCCGCGTCCAGGCGGCAATGGAGAGCGAACTCGGTCGCGCCGCGGCCGCCTATCAGGTGCGCAGCGCCGCGGGGATCGTGCTCGACGTCGACACCGGCGAGGTGGTGGCGATGGCGTCGGCGCCGATCTTCAACCCCAACCGCGTCGGCATGGCGGGCACCGAAGAGCTGCGCAACGCCGCGACGCAGAGCGTCTACGAGCTCGGCTCGACGTTCAAGCCGATCACGATGGCAGCGGCGCTCGACAGCGGCGTGGTGACCTCGATCGGGCGGCGGTTCGACGCGACGGTGCCGTTGCGGGTCGGCGGGCACACCATCCACGACGATCGCGGCCACGAACAGAAGCGCTGGCTCAACATCCCCGAGACGCTGATCTATTCGTCCA
>DATLME010000259.1:0-3996 GCA_035537395.1 Sphingomonas sp.
AGCCAGAAGATCTCCCCGCGCGCCGCCAACAAGGCGCAGAAGGACGGTCTCACCACGCTGCTGATCCCGACCGAGGAAATCTACGGTCGCTATTCGGCCTATGATCTCATCAACGAGACCACGGGCGAGATCTATGTCGAGGCCGGCGACGAAATCGGCGCCGAGAACCTCGAACTGCTCGACAAGGCGGGTATCGAGCGGATCGAACTGCTCGACATCGACCATGTCTCGACGGGTCCGTGGATTCGCAACACGCTGAAGGCCGACAAGGCCGAAGAGCGCGAACAGGCATTGTCCGACATCTATCGCGTGATGCGTCCGGGCGAGCCGCCGACGCTCGAGACCGCGGAGTCGCTGTTCTCGGGGCTGTTCTTCGATCCCGATCGCTACGACCTGTCGGCAGTGGGCCGGGTCAAGCTCAACATGCGCCTCGACCTCGACGCCGAGGACACGGTGACGACGCTGCGCACTGAGGACATCCTCGCGGTGATCAAGACGCTGGTCGGCCTGAAGGACGGCCGCGGCGAGATCGACGACATCGACAATCTCGGCAACCGCCGGGTGCGTTCGGTCGGCGAGCTGCTTGAGAACCAGTATCGCGTCGGCCTGCTGCGCATGGAGCGCGCGGTGAAGGAGCGGATGAGCTCGGTCGACGTGTCGACGGTGATGCCGAACGACCTGATCAACGCCAAGCCTGCAGTTGCCGCGGTGCGCGAGTTCTTCGGTTCGTCGCAGCTGTCGCAGTTCATGGATCAGACCAACCCGCTCTCCGAAGTGACGCACAAGCGTCGCGTGTCGGCGCTCGGGCCGGGTGGTCTGACGCGTGAGCGCGCCGGCTTCGAGGTCCGCGACGTCCATCCGACGCATTACGGCCGGATCTGCCCGATCGAGACGCCGGAAGGCCCGAACATCGGCCTGATCAACTCGCTCGCGAGCTTCAGCCGCGTGAACAAGTACGGCTTCATCGAGACGCCGTACCGCAAGGTCGTCGACCACAAGGTCACCGACGACGTCGTCTATCTGTCGGCGATGGAAGAGGCCAAGCACACGATCGCGCAGGCCTCGGCCGAGCTCGATACCGCGGGCGGGTTCAGCGAGGAGCTGGTGTCGTCGCGGCAGGCGGGCGAGTTCCTGATGGCGCTGCCCGACAACGTCACGCTGATGGACGTGTCGCCGAAGCAGCTGGTGTCGGTCGCGGCATCGCTGATCCCGTTCCTCGAGAACGATGACGCCAACCGCGCACTGATGGGGTCGAACATGCAGCGCCAGGCGGTGCCGCTGGTTCGCGCCGAGGCGCCGTTCGTCGGGACGGGCATGGAAGAGACCGTGGCGCGCGATTCGGGCGCGGCGATCTCGGCACGGCGGGCGGGCATCGTCGACCAGGTCGACGCGGCACGTATCGTTATCCGTGCGACGGGCGAGGTCGATGCCGGCAAGTCGGGCGTCGACATCTACACGCTGATGAAGTTCCAGCGCTCGAACCAGTCGACCTGCATCAACCAGCGCCCGCTGGTGAAGGTGGGCGACGTGGTCCATGCCGGCGACGTGCTGGCCGACGGCCCGTCGACCGAGTTCGGCGAGCTGGCGCTGGGCCGCAACGCGCTCGTCGCGTTCATGCCCTGGAACGGCTACAACTACGAGGATTCGATCCTCATCAGCGAGCGGATCGTGAAGGACGACGTGTTCACGTCGATCCATATCGACGAGTTCGAGGTGATGGCCCGCGACACCAAGCTCGGGCCGGAAGACATCACCCGCGATATCCCCAACGTCGGCGAGGAAGCCCTGCGCAACCTCGACGAGGCGGGCATCGTCTATATCGGCGCCGAAGTTGAGCCGGGCGACATCCTGGTCGGCAAGATCACCCCCAAGGGTGAATCGCCGATGACCCCGGAAGAGAAGCTGCTCCGCGCGATCTTCGGCGAAAAGGCTTCGGACGTGCGCGACACGTCGCTGCGCCTGCCGCCGGGCGTGTCGGGGACGATCGTCGACGTCCGCGTCTTCAATCGCCACGGCATCGACAAGGACGAGCGCGCGATGGCGATCGAGCGCGAGGAGATCGAGCGGCTGAAGAAGGATTCGGACGACGAGCGTTCGATCCTCAACCGCGCGACCTGGAGCCGGCTGCGCGAGATGCTGCTCGACCAGACCGCGACCGCCGTGCCGAAGGGCGGGCCCAAGAAGGGCGCCGTCATCGACATGGAGGTGCTGGACAGCGTCGACCGCCACGAGTGGTGGAAGTTCGCGGTCGCCGACGACAAGGTCCAGAGCGACCTCGAAGCGGTGAAGCAGCAATATGACGACGCCGCCAAGCTGATCACCGACAAGTTCCACGATCGGCGCGAGAAGCTCGAGCGTGGCGACGAGCTGCCGCCGGGCGTGTTGAAGATGGTGAAGGTCTTCGTTGCGGTGAAGCGCAAGCTGCAGCCGGGCGACAAGATGGCCGGCCGTCACGGCAACAAGGGCGTGATCTCGCGGATCCTGCCGGCGGAGGACATGCCGTTCCTCGCCGACGGGACTCCGGTCGACCTGGTGCTCAACCCGCTCGGCGTGCCGTCGCGGATGAACGTCGGGCAGATCTTCGAGACGCATCTCGGCTGGGCGGCGCGCAACCTGGGTCAGCAGATCCACGTCGCGCTCGAGGATTGGCGCGAAGCCAACCCCGACGCCAAGGGCGGCGCGATGCCGGACGCGGTGAAGGCACGGCTGCTCGAGGTCTACGGTGAGCATTACGCCGCGGACATCGAGGCACGCGACGGCGACCAGATCGTCGAGCTGGCGGAGAACCTGAAGACGGGTATCCCGATGGGCACCCCGGTGTTCGACGGCGCGCGCGAGAGCGACGTGTCGGCGATGCTGGAGCTGGCCGGGCTCGACACGTCGGGCCAGTCGGACCTGTTCGACGGCCGCACCGGCGAGATGTTCGACCGGAAGGTGACCGTGGGCATCATCTACATGCTCAAGCTTCACCATCTCGTCGACGACAAGATCCACGCACGCTCGATCGGGCCGTACTCGCTCGTCACCCAGCAGCCGCTGGGCGGCAAGGCGCAGTTCGGTGGTCAGCGCTTCGGCGAGATGGAGGTGTGGGCGCTGCAGGCGTACGGCGCCGCCTACACGCTGCAGGAAATGCTGACGGTGAAGTCGGACGACGTGGTCGGCCGTACCAAGGTCTACGAGGCGATCGTCAAGGGTGACGACACGTTCGAGGCGGGCATTCCGGAGAGCTTCAACGTGCTCGTGAAGGAAATGCGCTCGCTCGGCCTGAACGTCGACCTGACGAGCCATGCGCTCGACGCGGACGGGGTCGTGATCCCGGCGGCGTGAACAAGATCTCCCCTCCCGTGATCGGGAGGGGTCGGGGAAGGGCCTGTTGAGGACCCCCTTCCCTGCGATTGAACAGGCCCTCCCCTAACCCCTCCCGCAAGCGGGAGGGGAACTGGAGCTGAAAATGAACGAACTGACCAATTTCGCCAATCCGGTCGTCAAGCCCGAGACGTTCGACCAGATCCAGATCGGCATCGCATCGCCCGACAAGATCCGTTCGTGGAGCTTCGGCGAGATCAAGAAGCCCGAGACCATCAACTATCGCACGTTCAAGCCCGAGCGTGACGGCCTGTTCTGCGCGCGCATCTTCGGTCCGATCAAGGACTACGAGTGCCTGTGCGGCAAGTACAAGCGGATGAAGTACAAGGGCATCGTCTGCGAGAAGTGCGGCGTCGAGGTCACCGTGTCGAAGGTTCGCCGCGAGCGGATGGGCCATATCGAGCTCGCTGCACCGGTCGCGCACATCTGGTTCCTGAAGTCGCTGCCGAGCCGGATCGGCCTGCTGCTCGACATGCAGCTGAAGCAGCTCGAGCGCGTGCTGTACTTCGAGGCCTATATCGTGATCGAGCCGGGCCTGACCCCGCTCGAAAAGTACCAGCTGATGACCGAGGACGAGCTCCTCGAGGCGCAGGATCAATATGGCGAGGACGCGTTCTCGGCCGGGATCGG
>DATLME010000260.1:0-9103 GCA_035537395.1 Sphingomonas sp.
TGCATAGCCGCGCTCGCGATCCGCCTCGTAGAGCGAACCGGCGTCGATGCGGACCCGGATCGAAACCTGTCCGGGCGGCACGCCGTTGCGGCGTACCGCGTAGCGCAACCCGTTCTCCAGCGTGCCGAACGACCAGGCGGGGTCGGGCGGCAGGTCGCTGCCCTTGTACAGCCACGCTGAGGTGTTGACCTTCGGCGTGACCGCGACGGCACTTGGCTTCGCCGGCTTTGCGGCCGTTGCACGCGGCTTGCGCACCTGGGCGGCAGCTTGGCCGGCGATCGGGAGTGCGAGGGAAAGGGCAAGAACGGACGCGGTTGCGCGGGGGAAAAACGCCATGGCGCGCCTTGTAGCGGCGGAACCGCCGAGCCGCCAGCGATCACGGGAAGTCCATCCCACCGCCATGTTTTCGTCCAACAACGTGAGTAGCTGAATGATCATGTGTATGACCGCGATCCCCCACTTGCACCGCGATGGCAGTCCGGCGATCGCTGGACGCGCGACTGAAAGCACGGGTGGATGACGACGAGCGTGGACGGCGGATCGATCTCCGCGATGCGGCCAAATTCGGACGGCGTTATGGGGAGCACGCCAATTACGGCCGATCATGCCCTCTTTGCGGGTGCCCCCCGCCCCGGCGCCGCAATGGTTGCCGATCCCGACCGTCCGCTCGTGATCCGGCTCGGCAAGCATCTGCGCGGCGTGTTCGATCGCCTGATCGCGTCGTCGTCGATCGTCGCCAACGATCCGGTGCTCGACATGCGCGATTTCGCCTGGACCGCGATGCTGCGCGATTCCTGGCAGGCGATCCGAGACGAGGCGGTCGCGGTGGCGCTGCGCGGGCAGGCGTCACCCAGTCTCGCCACGATCTCTCCGGATCACCGCTCGATTGCCGAGGTCAACAAATGGCGATCGTTCTTCCTGTGGGGTTATGGCTATCCCATCGCTGACAATCTGGCGCGCTGTCCACGCACCCGCGACATGGTCTCGCGGGTTCCCGGGCTGAACAGTGCCTTCTTCTCGATCCTCGCGCCGGGCACCCACATTCCCGCGCATCGCGGCGTAACCAAGGGGCTGATCACCTGTCACCTCGGCCTGGTCGTGCCGCGCGACGGAGACGTGCGGATGCGCGTCCACGATCGCGTCGTGCGCTGGGCCGAGGGCGAGACCTTGGTGTTCGACGATACCTATCAGCACGAGGTCTGGAACGACACTGCGGGTACTCGGGTGGTGCTGCTGATCCAGTTCGCGCGGCCGCTGCGCAATCCGGGCCGATGGATCGCCGACCTGTTCCTCCGTCTGGTCCGCCGATCCGCCTTCGTCCAGGAAGCTCGCGCGAACATCCGCACCTGGAACGCCGCGGTGAAGCAGCTCGAGGGGTGACCTCTGTATTCCTCCCCGGAACGAGGAGGGGGACCGCGCCAGCCGGGCGGGCGTGGTGGAGAAGCCGCCGGGGAAGACGGCGGTCTACGCCGCCGCCCCTCCACCATTCGCTACGTTAACGGTCTCCCTCCCCTGCTGCGCACAGGGAGGATTGAGGGCGGGAAACCAAGCCTTTCCCCTTCCCGCCTTGCGTCGCACCCTGCTGCGCGCCACATGCGAGGGATGTTGATCGAGACCGAACCCACGCCCAATCCGGCGACTTTAAAGTTCCTCCCCGGCCGCACGGTGATGGACGCGGGCACCCGCGACTTCGCGACGCCCGAGGAGGCGGAGGTCAGCCCGCTCGCCGATGCGATATTCGCGCTCGGCGACGTAACGGGCGTGTTCTTCGGGCGCGACTTCGTTTCGGTCACCGCCGCGCCCGGTACCGACTGGACGTCGCTCAAGCCCGATGTGCTCGCGATCCTGCTCGACCATTTTTCTGCCAGCATGCCTTTGTTCCGGCAGGGGAGCGCTTCGTTTAGCGTTGGCAGCGACAAGCCGATCCCGACCGACGATCCCGCCGATGCCGATATCGTCGCGCAGATCCGCGAACTGATCGAAACCCGGGTCCGCCCCGCGGTGGCGAATGACGGTGGCGACATCGTCTATCGCGGCTTCGACAAGGGCAAGGTCTTCCTCGCGATGCAGGGTGCGTGCGCCGGTTGTCCTTCGTCGACCGCGACCCTGAAAAACGGCATCGAGCAATTGCTCAAATATTATGTTCCCGAAGTGACCGAGGTTCGCGCCGTCTGAGCGCCCGCCCCGTCCTACCCCGTACCGAAAGTTCGCGATGACCCTCCCGCTCGACGACCAGGCGCTCGACACGCTGTTCCGCACCGCACGCACCTATAACGGCTACACCGACGAACAAGTCGGCGAGGATCAGCTGCACGCGATCTGGGAGCTGATGAAGTTCGGTCCGACCTCGGCCAACCAGCTGCCGGCGCGGTTCGTGTGGTGTGTCAGCGACGAGGCGAAGGCGAAGCTCGCCGACGCATGCTCCGCTCAGAACAAGCCCAAGATCCTGAGCGCCCCGGTGTCGGTGGTGATCGGCATGGACTCCGAGTTCCACGAGCATCTGCCCGAGCTGTTCCCGCATGCCGATGCGCGATCCTGGTTCGTCGGCAACGACGCGCTCCGCGCCGAATCGGCGATGCGCAACTCGACGTTGCAGGGTGCGTATTTCATCATTGCGGCGCGCGCGCTTGGCCTGGACACCGGACCGATGTCGGGCTTCGACAAGGCCAAGGTCGACGCCGCGTTCTTCGCCGACACGCCCAACGTGACGACCAACTTCATCTCGACGCTGGGCCATGGCGATCCGACGACGATCTTCCCGCGCAGTCCACGCCCCGCGTTCGAGAAGTTCAACACGATCCGCTGATCGTGCGCACCCTCGTCATCGATACCGCGACTGCGGCCTGTTCCATCGCGTTGATCGAGGACGGCGTCGTCGTCGCGAAGGCGCACGACGTGGTCGGGCGTGGCCATGCGGAGCGCCTGTTGCCGATGATCGCGGCATTGCCGGATGGCGGCCGCGCCGGGCGTATCCTGGTCGATGTCGGCCCGGGCAGCTTTACCGGATTGCGCGTCGGCATCGCGGCGGCACGCGGGCTGGCACTCGGCTGGAACGCGACCGTCGCAGGCTATTCCTCGCTCGCGCTGATCGCGGCGCGCGGCTTCGCCGATCGGGCCAGCGACGATCTTGCGGTCGTGATCGAAGGGGGGCATGGCGAAGTCTTCATGCAGTCGTTCGTGCCCGGCCCGGCGCCTCTCGCCGATCTCGCCTCGCTGAAGCCCGAGGCCGCCGCGCTGGCGCTCGCCGGCCGCCCGGCGATCGGCAATGGGCTACGCTGGCTCCACGCGCTGGACCCTTCGCAGCTGCTGCGCGACGCCTTGCCGGATGCGGCGGACGTGATCCTGTTGCCCCCTGCGCTCTGCGCCCTGCCGCCGAGACCGATCTACGGGCGCGCACCCGACGCGAAGCCACCCGGCTGATGGCGACGCGGACGATCATGCTTCGCGCGGGGGACGCGCGCGACATCGCGCTGATCGACACGCTGATGGCCGCTGCGTTCGACCCGAAGTTCGGCGAGGCCTGGACCCGCAACCAGAGCCTGGGGGTAATGGCGATGCCCGGAGTCCGGCTGACGATCGCGGCGATGGACGACGACCCCGCCGGGTTCGCGCTGGTGCGCTGCGTGGCGGACGAGGCCGAACTCCTGCTGCTCGCGGTGGATCCCGCCCATCGTCGCCGCGGGATCGCGACTGCGCTGCTCCGCGCCATCGTCGCGGACGGCCAGGCGACGGGCATCGCGCAACTTCACCTCGAGGTTCGCGCGGGCAACGATGCGGTCAAGCTGTATGCCGCGAACGGCTTCGCCAAGGTGGGCGAACGTCGCGGCTATTATCGTGGCAAGACGGGGCAGATCTTCGACGCCCACACCTATCGCCGCGCGATCTAGCCCTGGCGGCAGGCTTGTTGCGAGTCGGTATCGCTTTTCGCAACAAGCGAGAAGGACTACAGCGGACCGATGGCACGCAAGATCGACCTGGAAGCCCTGTGCAACGAAAAAGGGCTGCGCATCACCGAGCAGCGGCGGGTGATCGCCCGCGTGCTGTCGGAGGCGGAGGATCATCCCGACGTCGAAAAGGTCTATGAGCGCGCCTCCTCGATCGATCCGGGCATCTCGATCGCAACGGTGTACCGCACGGTTCGGCTGTTCGAGGAAGCCGGGATCCTCGACCGCCACGATTTCGGCGACGGCCGCGCGCGCTACGAGCCCTCGCCCGAGGCGCATCACGATCACCTGATCGACGTCGAGAACGGCCGCGTGATCGAGTTCGTCGACCCGGAGCTCGAGCAGCTGCAAAAGGCGATTGCGGAAAAGCTCGGCTTCCGTCTCGTCGATCACCGCATGGAACTCTACGGCGTCAGCCTCGACCGCAAGATTTGAAGCCGGGATACATCCGATCGCCACCCCGGATACGTTCCGGGGTCCACCAGGCCGCGAACCGGAACGAGTCCGGCATGACGGTGCGGCATAAGCGATGACCGGTTTCCGTCTCACCGCCCGCCTCCTCGCAATCGTCGCGGCGCTGCTCGCCGCACTCGCGCTCCACGGGCTGTGGCGCCTCGTCCGCGCGCCCTCCCCCTGGCCCCGCGTCTTCCTCGGCACGGTAGCCCGCATCGTGGGCGCGCGCGCGCGCGTGATCGGAACGCCACGCCGCCGCGACGTCGTCTTCGTGTCCAACCACCTCAGCTGGATCGACATCCTCCTCCTCGCCGGGGCGTCGGGCAGCGCCTTCGTCGCCAAGGCTGAACTCCGCGCGGTGCCGCTGATCGGGTGGCTCTGCACGCTCAACCACACCATCTTCGTGAGCCGCGAGGACCGCCTCGGCATCGCCGAGCAGATCGATCGGCTGCGCGCCGCGCTCGCTGCCGCATGGCCGATCACGATCTTTCCCGAGGGCACGACCGGCGACGGCCACACCCTGCTGCCGTTCAAGGCCGCGCTGCTCGCGGTGCTCGACCCGCCGCCGCCGGGTACGCTCGTCCAGCCGGTACGGATCGATTATGGCGACGCGACCGACGAGCTCGCCTGGGTCGGCGACGAACCCGGCCAGTCGCACGCGCTGCGCGTCCTGCGCCGCCGGGGCAGCTTCGTCGCGACGATGCGCTTCCACGAGCCCTTCGACCCGCGCGACGTCCCCGGCCGCAAGGCGATCGCCGCCGAAGCCCGCCGCCGCATCGAAGCCACCGATATGGATGCGAACGGCTTAGCCTGATCGCGCGCGCGACCTTAATCCATGTTTCGAAGGAGACATGATCATGGCCAAGGTTTCGCCGTTTCGTTCGAAGCTGCCGGGCACCGGGGTTCATCACGACAATAATCGGTGCACGACCGGTAACAACATCGAGACCCACAATCGTATTGCCGGCACCGGAGGTCTTCCCCGCTGCAGCAATTGCCGAGCGCTCTGATCTAGTTAAATCCTCTCCGGCACGGGGAGGGTGACCACGAAGTGGTGGAGGGCAGCCAAGCAGGACCGGCTTTTGCGGCTGCCCCTCCGACACGCCTTCGGCGCGCCACCTCCCCGTGCCGGGGAGGACTGAAGTGGGAAGACCTCTCCCGCAGTGTGCCAGAACTTGCTACGGGGCCCGGCATGAAGCCCACCCCCAAGACCTTCCACGTCAAGTCGTTCGGCTGCCAGATGAACGTCTACGACGGCGAGCGCATGGCCGAGCTGATGGCTGCAGACGGGCTCGCTCATACCGACGACGCTGCCGCCGCCGACCTCGTCGTGCTCAACACCTGCCACATCCGCGAGCGCGCGACCGAGAAGGTGTATTCGGATATCGGACGGTTGCGGAAGGACGCAGGCAAGCGCGGCAAGGCGCCGATGATCGCGATCGCCGGCTGCGTCGCGCAGGCGGAGGGCGCGGAGATCGTCGCGCGCGCCAAGGTCGACATCGTGGTCGGGCCGCAGGCCTATCACAACCTGCCCGCGCTGGTCGCGAAGGCGGCGGCCGGGCAGTCCGCGCTGGACACCGACATGCCGATCCTGTCGAAGTTCGGCGCGCTCCCCGCCCGCCGGCGTGCGACGCCGTCGGCGTTCCTCACGGTGCAGGAGGGCTGCGACAAGTTCTGCACCTATTGCGTGGTGCCCTATACGCGCGGCGCGGAGGTCAGCCGCGACTTCGCCGCGATCGTCGACGAAGCGCGCGCGCTGGTCGACGTCGGCGCGCGCGAGATCACGCTGCTGGGGCAGAACGTCAACGCGTGGACCGACGGCGAGCACGGGTTGCACGACCTGATCCGCGCGCTCGACCGCCTGCCCGGGCTGGCGCGGATCCGCTACACCACGAGCCACCCCAACGACATGACCCAGGGGCTGATCGACGCGCACCACGACGTCGAGTCGCTGATGCCGTTCCTCCACCTGCCGGTCCAGTCGGGCAGCGACCGCGTGCTGCGCGCGATGAACCGCAGCCATAGTCGCGACAGCTACCTGCGCATCCTCGATCGAGTCCGCGCCGCGCGTCCCGACATCGCGCTGTCGGGCGATTTCATCGTCGGCTTTCCGGGCGAGACCGATGCCGAGTTCGAAGACACGCTGAGCCTGGTCGGCGCGGTCGGCTATGCGCAGGCCTACAGCTTCAAATACAGCCCGCGCCCCGGCACCCCCGCCGCCGACATGGCCGCGCAGATCCCGGCCGACGTGATGGACGACCGGCTCCAGCGCCTCCAGGCCGCGCTCAATCGCGACCAGCAGGCGTTCAACGCCGCGACGGTGGGGCGCCGCTGCCAGGTCCTCGTCGAACGCCGCGGCAAGCTGCCGGGGCAGATGCTGGGGAAGTCGCCCTGGCTGCAGTCGGTGCATCTGCTCACCGATGCCGGGATCGGCGATCTCGTCGAGGTCGATCTGGTGCGGGCGGATCCGAATTCGCTGTCCGGCGTCGAGCGGGTGCTGGTCGCGGCCTGAATCCTGCCGATCATCGGAATTGGGGCTGTCTTCCGTCGCAAGCGCCTGCCACACTCTTTCGCAATGGCGTCATCGCACCCGTCCCGTCCCGATTCCCGCACGCGTGCCGCGTCGCAGGTTGATTCCGGCGCGTCGCCTCCTCACCTTTTGCCGATCGCGCCGGAACAATCGCGACCGCCTCAACTTTGACATTGTTCGACTGCCTCACCTCTGAAAGGATCGCATGAGCCGCAAGCCTGTCCCCGCCCAGTCCGGCCAGCGTTCCCGGGTCGAGGTGTTGTTCGACAAGCCCCAGCTGCTCGCGCGGCTCTTCGGCCAATATGACCAGAATCTGGTCGCGCTCGAAAACCGCCTCGGGGTGTACATCACCGCGCGGGGCAACAAGGTCGGGCTAGAGGGTACCGCCGAGCAGGTCGCCACTGCGCGCGACGTGCTGCAGGACCTCTACCACCGCGTGCAGCGGGGCGAGGATGTCGACAACGGCCTGGTCGACGCCTCGATCGCGATGGCGGCGGAGCCGACGCTGGACGGGATCATCAGCGCCGACGGCCAGCGCGGCCCGGGCATCATGATCCGCACCCGCAAGAAGACGATCGTGCCGCGCACCCCTGCGCAGGCGCACTACATGCGCGAGCTGACCACCAACGACATGATCTTCGCGCTCGGGCCGGCGGGTACCGGCAAGACCTATATCGCGGTCGCGCAGGCGGTGGCGCAGCTGATCACCGGCAGCGTCCAGCGGCTCATCCTGTCGCGCCCTGCGGTGGAGGCTGGCGAGAAGCTCGGCTTCCTGCCCGGCGACATGAAGGAGAAGGTCGATCCCTATCTCCGCCCGCTCTACGACGCGCTCCACGATTGCCTGCCCGCAGAACAGGTCGAGCGACGCATCGCCAGCGGCGAGATCGAGATCGCGCCGATCGCGTTCATGCGCGGCCGCACCCTGGCGGAGGCGTTCGTGATCCTCGACGAGGCGCAGAACACCACGCCGGCGCAAATGAAGATGTTCCTCACCCGATTCGGCCAGAACAGCCGCATGGTGATCTGCGGCGATCCCAACCAGACCGATCTTCCCGGCGGCGTTGGCTCGTCGGGGCTTGCCGACGCGACCACCCGGCTGGAGGGTGTGGAGGGCATCTCGATGACCCGCTTCACCGCCGCCGACGTCGTCCGCCACCCGATCGTGGGCCGGATCGTCGAAGCCTATGAAGGGGTATCCGGTTGATCGCGCGCCTTCTCACCATGGGCGACGATTTCTCCCGAACGGACCTCGCATGATCCATATCGAACTCACCCGGGAAGATCCCTGGCCCGATCTCGACTGGACCGCGCTCGCCAGCCGGGCGGCCGCGGCCGCGGTCGAGCGCACCCCCCATGGCGAGTTGCTGACCACGCAGGCGGCGGTGGAAATCTCGATCCGTCTCACCGGCGACGAGGAGGTTCGGGAACTTAACCGTCAGTATCGCCAGAAGGACAAGCCGACCAACGTCCTGTCCTTCCCGATGGTCCAGGCTGACCTGCTCGACACCGTCAGCCAGAATTCCGACGACGGTGAACTGCTGCTCGGCGACATCGTTCTCGCCCACGGCGTCTGCGTGGCCGAGGCGGCGGAACGCGGCATTTCGACCGAGGATCATGCCACGCACCTGCTGGTGCACGGCACGCTGCATCTGCTAGGATATGACCATCTGGTGGACGACGAAGCCGAGACGATGGAAGAGATCGAACGCGCGGCGCTTGCGTCGCTCGGGCTGGCCGACCCCTATTTGATACGCGAGGACTGACCGACTTCAATGCCCGAGGACCGAAGTAGCGCCGGCAACGGCGACTCCAGCGACAGCATCTGGCGCGGCTTGCGCGGCCTGATCTTCGGCGAGCGTGTCGACGACACGCTCCGCGACCAGCTCGAAGAGGCGATCGATCGCCACGAGGACGATCCCGGGCCGGATGCCAAGGGGGACCTGTCCCCGCTCGAGCGGCAGATGGTGCGCAACTTGCTCCATTTCGGCGAGCGCGACGCGGGCGATGTCGGGGTTCCCCGTGCCGACATCGTCGCAGTCGAGGAACAGACCAGCTTCGACCACCTCGTCCAGATCTTCGCCGAAGCCGGGCATAGCCGGCTGCCGGTCTACCGTGGCGAGCTCGACACGATCATCGGCATGATTCACATCAAGGACGTGTTCGCGATCCTGGCGAC
>DATLME010000261.1:0-6441 GCA_035537395.1 Sphingomonas sp.
CTGATCCTCGCCAAGGGCCTCCCCCGCGACGAAGTCGAGGCGGCGGCGCTCGCCAGCGAGAAGATCGGCCGCGCGCTCGAGGGCAAGGCACCGCGCAAGATCGTGGTGGTGCCCGACCGCCTCGTCAATCTCGTCGCATGACGCGCCTGCTGCTCGCCTGCTGCATGCTGCTCGCCGGGTGCGGGTTGCGGCCGCTCTATGCCGGTGGCGCAGGCGGCCCGGTGTCGTCGACGCTGCGCCAGGTCGACGTCGCGCCGATCGAGGGACGCTCGGGCTGGCTGGTCGCCAATGCGCTCCGCGATCGGCTGGCGAAGGGCGACGACGCTCCCCTCTATCGCCTCGACGTCCGGCTCGACGATCGCATCGCCGGGCTCGGCGTGCGCCGCGACGACAGCGTCGCGCGTGAGCGGCGGACGCTGCGCGCGCGTTACCAGCTCGTCGAACTCGCGACCAACAGCGTCCTGCTCGACGCGACCGCGGGCTCCGACGCCGGCATCGACGTGGTCGGCTCCGAATATGCCACGATCGCCGCGGAGAACACCGCGCTGGAACGCCTGTCCGAGATCGTCGCCGACAAGATCGTCGCGCGGGTCGCGCTCTATGCGCAGCGTCGCGCCGCCGGCAAGTGAAGGCCAACGCGCGCGACATCCGCCAGGCGCTCGAGCGCGCCTCCCCCGACTACCGGCTCTATCTGCTCCACGGCCCCGACGCCGCGACCGCCGCCGAACTCACCGGGTTGCTCGCCAAGACGCTCGGCGCCGACGCCGAGCGGATCGACCTCGAAGGATCGACGCTGCGCAGCGATCCCGCGCGCCTAGTCGACGAAGCCGCTTCGATGTCGCTTTTCGGGGGCACCCGCTACATCCGCGTGAGCGGCGCGGGCGAGGAAAGCCTCGACGCCTTCGCATTGCTGCTCGCCGCCGAACGCTCGGGCGCACCGGTGATCGCAACCGCGCCGACCGTCAAGGCGACCGCCAAGATCGTCAAGCTCGCCATCGAATCGCGCACCGCGATGGCGTTCGCCTGCTACGAACCGACCAGTGCCGAGGCCGAGCGGATCGTCACCGCACTCGCCCGCGATGCCGGTCTCCGTACCGTCGGCGACACCCCGCGCCGGCTTGCAGCCGCGGCCGGGAACGATCGCGCGATCATCGCGCGCGAGATCGACAAGCTCGCGCTCTACCTCGACGCCGCACCCGATCGTCCGGCCGACCTGGACGATTCCGCGATCGATGCGGTCGGTGCGGATCTCGGCGAATCCGAGCAGGCGCGACTGATCGAGGCGTTCGTCGACGGCCGCACCTCCGATCTCGGCGCCGAGCTGTCGCGCTCCGCCGAGGCCGGCACCTCACCGATCCCCTGGCTCCGGGCGATCGCGCGGCGGCTGCTCGCGCTCGCCGAGATGCGCAGCGAAATCGATGCCGGCGACACGGCCGATACCGTGCTCAAGCGCCACCGCGTCTTCTTCCGCGAGGAAGCCTCCACCAACCGCGCGCTGCGCCGCTGGTCCGCGCCGATGCTCGCTCGCGCGCTCGATCGCGTCCGCCAGGCAGAGCGCGACGTCATGGCGGCGAACAACGCGGGTCCGCTGCTCGCCGATCGCGCGATGGTCGAGGTCGTGCGCGCGGTCGAACGCCGCGGCTGACGATCAGATATTCTCGCCGGTGAGCCGCTGGCACACCATGTCGAGCTGATCGAGCGACGAATAGGTCAGCGACAACACCCCGCCGTCCCCCGTGTGGCTGATCCGGACGTGCAGTCCGAGCAGGTCTGCCAGCTGGCGCTCGAGTGCCGCTATATCGGCGTCGCCCGCCACCGCCGGCTTGTGGCTCCGCCGTGGCGCGCGCTCGGGCTTGGCACCTTTGGCGAGCCGTTCGGTCTCGCGCACCGACAGCCCCTTGGCGATAACCTGCTCGGCGAGCGCCTCGATGTCGCGCGCGCCAAGCAGCGCCCGGGCATGTCCCATCGATAGCGAACCGTCAGTTACCCGCCCTTGGACCGCAGCAGGAAGTTCCAGCAGTCTCAACAGGTTGGCGACGTGGCTGCGCGATTTGTGAACGATCTTGGCGAGTGCTTCCTGGGTATGCCCATAGTCACCGGCGAGCCGCTGATACGCCTGCGCTTCCTCGATCGCGTTGAGATCCTCGCGCTGGATATTCTCGATCAGCGCGATTTCGAGCGTCTCGGCATCGTTGAACTCGCGGACGACCACGGGCACTTCATGCAGCCGGGCGCGCTGCGCGGCACGCCACCGCCGCTCCCCCGCGACGATCTGGAAGTCATTGCCATGCGGTCGAACGACGATCGGCTGGATCAACCCGCGCGATGCGATCGAGGCTGCGAGCTCGTCGAGCAACGCTTCGTCGAAATGGCGGCGCGGCTGTCCGGGATGCGGCGACAGCGCACTGACCGGGAGCATCCGGACTCCGCTCGGCGTCGCCCCCCCCGAGGCGATCGGGGCCTCGCTGGCCATCTCGCCGAGAAGGGCACTGAGTCCGCGACCCAACCCGGGACGCGCGCGTTTGTCGGTCATGCCGCCGCCTTCGTAACCTTGGGAAGCCGTCCGATCAGCTCGCGTGCCAGCGCGATATACGCTTCCGATCCGGAACAGCGATGGTCGTAGATCAATGCGGGCAAGCCGTGGCTCGGTGCCTCCGACAGCCGGACGTTGCGGGGTATCACGGTGTCGAACACGACATGCCCCAACACCGCGCGAACGTCGGTCGAGACCTGCTCGGTCAGCCGGTTGCGACGATCGTACATGGTCAGTGCGACGCCGATGATCGAGAGACCGGGGTTGAAGCGCTCGCGGATCCGCTCGACTGTGGTCAGGAGCTGCGACAATCCCTCGAGCGCGAAGAACTCGCATTGCAGCGGCACGAACAGCGCGTCCGCAGCGACCATCGCGTTGATCGTGAGCAGTCCGAGCGATGGCGGGCAGTCGATCAGGATGATGTCCCAGGACCGAGACGAGGCCTTGATCGCCCGGTCGAGTTGATGTGTCCGTGCTTCGAACTCGACCAGTTCGATCTCTGCGCCCGACAGGTCGACCGTCGCCGGCAGCAGGTCGAGCCGGGGCACGCGCGTGGCGACCACTGCCTCGGCCATCACCGCCTCACCCATCAGGACATGGTAGGACGAGCGCTGCCGCTGGGATTGGCCGACGCCAAGCCCGGTCGATGCGTTACCCTGCGGGTCGAGGTCGATCAGCAGCACGCGCAGCCCGGTTGCGGCGAGCGCCGTAGCGAGATTGATCGCGCTGGTGGTCTTGCCCACCCCGCCCTTCTGATTCGCAACCGCGATGCACGTCATCGGCCCACCCCGTCGATCAACACTATGCGCGATTCCGGATCGGTAGCGCTCTGTTCCACGTGGAACAAATGGGCCAAATCTTGCTCGTTTGAGCTTCGGCCGCGCGGCAGGATCCATCGCGTCTTCGGTGTGGCGCATCGACCCGCCGCTTGCAAAAGCTTTTCGATCGAGGCCACTGCCCTAGCGGATATTACGTCCGCTTGCTCGCCGACGGCTTCGATCTTTACGGCCCGCACCGACGCCCGGTCCCCAAGCGCCAGCGCATTGACGGCTTCGCCAAGAAACTCCGCTCGCCGACGCCGCGGCTCGACCATGACCACCCGCCCCGGCCAGCAAAGCGCGACGATCATGCCCGGGAACCCGCCGCCGGTACCGACATCGAGCCAGGTCTGATCATCGGCGCGCGCATGGGCGATCAACTGCGCGGAGTCGACGATATGGCGGGCCCAGATCGTCTCGATCGTTCCCGGGGCAATGAGATTCTGTGTCTGATTGGCGGCAATGACCATGTCCGCAAATCGATCGACCTGGGTAATGACCGACGATCCATACCGAGCCGCCATCCACGCCCGTGCCTCCGCTTCCGTCATGCAGCGGCGCGCAACAGGTGAAGGTGGATCGCGGACAATGCGGCCGGGGTGATCCCGCGGACCCGCGCCGCGGCCGCCAGGCTCCCGGGCCGTGCGGCTTCGAGCCGATCGACCATCTCGTTGGAGAGACCCGCGATCGCGCGGAACGACATCGCCGGCGGCAGGATCCGCGCTTCGTCCTCGCGCAGCCGGCTGATCTCTTCGGCCTGGCGTGCGACATAGGGCGCGTAACGAGCATCTTCGACGATCTCTGCGACGATTTCGTCGGCGGGCCGCCGTATTTCGTCGGGCAGCACATGCGTCAGCGCCACCCCCTCGATCCGCAACCATTCGAACGCGGAGCGCCTGCTGCCATCCTGCGCCACCGCCGCGCCCCGCGCTGCAAGCATCGACGACGTCGATTCTGCCGCGAGTGCACCCGTGAACCGGGCAAGTTGCTCTTCCCGCTCGATCTGATGTGCCGCCCGCTCTGCGCCGACGCAGTCGAGCGATCGTGCGACCGCACCGAGCCTGGTCTCCGCATTGTCGGCGCGCAGCGACAGGCGGAATTCCGCACGCGCTGTCAGCATGCGATAGGGCTCCGTAACGCCTTGGAGGACGAGGTCGTCGATCATCACGCCGATATAGCTTGATGCACGATCCAGAATCAGCGGCGCCACACCAAGCGAATGCGCCGCGGCATTCGCCCCCGCGACAAGCCCCTGCCCTGCGGCTTCTTCATAGCCGGTAGTGCCGTTTATCTGCCCTGCACAGAATACCCCATCGATCGCGCCAAGCGCGAGACGCGCATCCAGCGCGCGCGGATCCAGATGGTCGTACTCGACCGCGTAGCCGGCCATCGTAATCGTCGCGCGTTCGAGGCCCGCGATCGATGCCAGTACCGCACGCTGGACGTCTTCCGGCAACGACGTCGACAGCCCATTTGGGTATACCGCGGCATCGTCGAGACCTTCGGGTTCGAGGAAGATCTGGTGCCCGTCCCGATCGCCGAAGCGATGCACCTTGTCTTCGATCGAGGGACAATAGCGCGGCCCGAGTGCCTCGATTGCGCCGCTGAATAGCGGCGATCGGCCGAGCGACGCGCGTATGATGTCGTGGGTTCGCGCCGTCGTCCGCGTGATCGCACACGCGATCTGTGGCAGCTTGCGCGCGGCCGTCAACGGCGACATCGTCCAGGGCTCGACATCGCTCGGCTGTTCATCGAGCTTCGCCCAGTCGATCGTCCGCCCATCGATGCGCGGTGGCGTACCGGTCTTCAACCGCGCCATTGGCAGGCCCAGTCCGCGCAGCTGGTCAGCCAGCGGTCGTGCGGCGCGCTCGCCGATCCGCCCACCTTCACTCCGCTCATCACCGCGAAACAGCCGGGCTCCGAGGAACGTGCCGGTCGCGATGACTACGGCGCTCGCCGCGATCTCAGTGCCGTCACTCAGCCGGACGCCGCGCACCATGTCACGATCGAGGCTTAGTGCATCGACCTCGCCGATGACGATCGTCAGGTCTTGCACTGCCAACATCTGCTGTACAGCACTCGCATACCGGCGGCGGTCGGCTTGGATCCGCGGCCCCTGAACCGCAGCGCCCTTGCTGCGATTCAGCATGCGATGATGGATTGCGGCGTCGTCTGCCGCGCGAGCCATGAGGCCGTCAAACGCATCGACCTCTCGGACGATATGCCCCTTGCCAAGCCCGCCAATTGCCGGATTGCACGACATCGCGCCGATTCCAGCCTGGTCATAGGTGACCAACGCTGTTCGCGCGCCACGCCTTGCCGCCATCGCAGCGGCCTCTACCCCTGCATGACCGCCACCGATGACCACTACGTCGAACATGCCCCGCGCTACAAAAACGCGAGCCAGTGGTCAAAGTTGTTCCACGTGGAACATCATTTCCCGATGCAGAATTTGCTGAACAAGGTATCGAGCAATTGCTCGCCGACATCGATCCCGAGGATTGCGCCGAGTTCGCGTCGTGCAACGCGAAGCTGCTCAGCGGTCAGCAACAGGTCGACAGTCCCCTCCTTCAAGGCAGCCACCGCAGCTTCGGCATGCGTCCGCTGACGGCGATTGAGCGCGACCGCGTCGATCGCCGGCACCAACATCTGCGCACGCGACTCGATCATCATCCAAAGCCGATCGATGCTCGACGCATCGAGTGCCGAGATCGCGACGTCCTTGCCCCCTATCGTCTCACGACCGGCCTGATCGGCACGCGCGTGCACCCAGATCGCGGCGCGCGGCGGCGGATCGTCGCCGAGCCACAGCAGGAGGTCGGCCGCGCCGATCGCGGCACTCGCCCGATCGATCCCGATCCGCTCGATCGCATCGTCAGTCCGGTCGGCAAGGCCCGCCGTGTCGGTCAACACATAGGCGAGGCCTGCACGCGAGACGGGTGCTTCAAGCCTGTCGCGCGTGGTACCCGAGATCGGCGATACGATCGCTACCTCGCGCTCGGCGAGCAGGTTGATCAGCGTCGATTTGCCGCTGTTCGGCGGCCCAGCAATGACGATGTTGATGCCGGCGCGCAGTCGCTCGATCGGTGG
>DATLME010000262.1:0-7312 GCA_035537395.1 Sphingomonas sp.
TCGTAACTTCGGCACCACCTTCTTCGATCCCGCCGGCGGTGGCGATCCGGTGCTCTACCAGCATCTGTTCTGGTTCTTCGGGCATCCCGAAGTCTACATCATGATCCTGCCGGGCTTCGGCATCGTCAGCCAGATCATCGCCACCTTCAGCCGCAAGCCCGTGTTCGGCTATCTGGGCATGGCCTATGCCATGGTCGCAATCGGCGTGGTCGGCTTCGTGGTGTGGGCGCACCACATGTTCGCCACCGGCCTCAGCGTGAACGTCAAGATGTACTTCACTGCAGCGACGATGGTGATCGCGGTGCCGACCGGCATCAAGATCTTCTCGTGGATCGCAACGATGTGGGGCGGCTCGCTGTCCTTCAAGACCCCGATGATGTGGGCGATCGGCTTCATCTTCATGTTCACCGTCGGCGGCGTCACCGGCGTGGTGCTCGCGAATGGTGGCATTGACGACTACATGCACGACACCTATTACGTGGTGGCACATTTCCACTACGTGCTGTCGCTCGGCGCCGTGTTCTCGCTGTTCGCCGGCTTCTACTACTGGTTCCCGAAGATGTCGGGCAAGATGTACAACGAGCTGCTCGGCCAAGTTCACTTCTGGTTGTTCTTCGTCGGCGTGAACATCCTGTTCTTCCCGATGCATTTCCTCGGGCTCCAGGGCATGCCGCGGCGCTATCCGGACTATCCCGACGCCTATGCGATGTGGAACACGCTGGCGACGCACGGCTACGAGATCATGGCAGCCAGCATGGTGGTGTTCTTCGCCAACGTGATCTGGTCGCTGGTCGCGGGCAAGCGCGCCGGCGACAACCCCTGGGGCGAAGGCGCGACCACGCTGGAGTGGACGATCTCGAGCCCTCCGCCTTATCACCAATTCGAGACGCTGCCGAAGATCGACTGAGGTCGGGATTTCGTACGGTAATGAGAAGCGCCTCGACGCAAGTCGGGGCGCTTCTTCGTTGTGTCGGCAAAGCAATCAACACCCTGCCGTCATCCCGGCGAGCGCCGGACGACGGCAGGAGGAAAGCGGTCTACTCCTCCACGATCGCGTCGATCGCGGTAGCCAGTTCGATGTCGCGCGACGACAGCCCAGCGGCGTCATGCGTCGTCAGCAGGATGTCGACGCGATTGTAGACGTTCTTCCACTCGGGATGATGGTCCGCCTTTTCCGCCATCAGCGCGACCTGCGTCATGAAGCCGAACGCCTCGACGAAGTCCGCGAAAACCAGCGCGCGCGTAATCGCGTCGCGCGCTTCGTCATAGTCCCAGTCGGGCAGCCCATCGAGCGCCTCGGCCCGTTCGGTCTCGTTCAGCGCTTCGATCATGCCTGCCGCTCCTTGCCGCTAGTGTCCGCGGCGGACTATGGCTGCACCGATGGACCGGCAAGTGCCAATCGGAACCGCGCCCGACGCGGCCAGCATCGAAGCGATCGCGCGGGCGACGATCGCCGCGCTCCCGGCAACGTTCGCGGCGCATCTCGGTGACGTCGTCCTGCTCGTCGAAGAGCTCGCCGACGACGCCACGCTGGCGGAACTCGGCATCGAACATCCGCTCGACCTGACCGGGCTCTATCACGGTCGCCCGGTTGGCGAGAAATCGTCCACCGACTCGGGCACCCTCCCCGACCGCATCCATCTCTATCGTCGCGCGATCCTCGACGAATGGCTCGATACCGACGTCACCCTCGACGAACTCGTCGCTCACGTCACGATCCACGAGATCGGGCATCACTTCGGGCTCAGCGACGACGACATGCACGCGCTCGAGGAACTGGTAGCCGACGCGTGACCGCGCTGCTCATGTTCGAGGGCGTCGCCGCAGTCCGCCGCGACCACCTGTTGTTCGACGCGCTGTCGTTCGCGCTCGCCCCGGGTAGCGCCGCGCTGGTCACCGGCGCGAACGGCGCGGGCAAGTCGACGCTGATCCGGATCGCCGCGGGGCTGCTCGCCCCCACTGCGGGAAGCGTGAGGCGCCACGAGGATATATCGGTCGCGCTGCTCGGCGAGGCGACCGCGCTCGATCCCGATCTCACGCTAGCCGCCGCGCTCGGTTTCTGGGCGAGGCTAGATCGCGGCCAGGCGGCGACGAACGCGGTAACCGGGACGCTCGCCGCGCTCGATCTCGAGCCGCTGGCCGACGTCCCCGTGCGGCTGCTTTCGACCGGCCAGCGGCGGCGGGCCGCGATCGCGCGGGTCGTCACGTCGGCAGCCGATCTCTGGCTGCTCGACGAGCCCGCCAACGGGCTCGACGCAGCCGCCATCGCCTTGCTTGCCGCGACGATCGCGAATCACCGGGCACGCGGCGGCGCGGTGCTGGTCGCAACGCATCTGCCGCTCGATCTGCCCGAGGCGCATGTTCTCGCGCTGGGCGCGGCATGAGCATCCTGGCCCGTCTGATCGCACGCGACTTGCGCCGGGCCTGGCACGGCGGTGGGGTCTGGTGGCCGATCGCGTTCTTCCTGCTCGTCACGACGCTCTTTCCCTTCGCGGTGGGACCCGACGGTGCGTTGCTGGCGCGGATCGGCGGCGGCGTGATCTGGGCGGCGGCGTTGCTCGCGGCGCTGCTGCCGGTCGATCGGCTGGTGGCACCCGATCTCGAGACCGGGGTGCTCGATCAATTCGCGGTGCGCGGGGCGTCGATGGCGCTGGTCGCCGCCGCGAAGATCATCGCGCACTGGCTCGCCTTCGCACCGCCGCTGATGCTGGCCGCCGTCATCGTTGCCGGGCTGTTCGACCTCTCGGCGCCGACCCTGTTGCGGGTCGAGACCGGACTCCTCCTCGGCACTCCCGGGCTCGCGGCACTGGCGGTCGCCACCGGCGCGCTGACGGCCGGGTTGCGCGGTGCGGGCGCGGTGGCCGGCCTCGTCATGCTGCCGCTCGCGCTGCCGTTGCTGATCTTCGGAGCCGGGTCGATCGACGGCGGCGCGGGCGGATTGAAGCTGCTCGCCGCGGTCTCGCTGCTGATCGTGGCCGGTGCGCCGTTCGTCGCGGCCGCCGCAATCCGCGCCGGCATGGACTGACGACAGCTGCCGGCCGGCGACGGCCGTTCAGCGGCTCCAGCGCGCCCAGATCGCAGTCGGCAGCACCAGCCCGCGCGCTTCCTCGCGGACCCCGAGTTCGCCTGCCTCGACAATACCCGGCAGATCGGCGAACGCCTGCCGCAGCATCTCCCCGATCGCGAGCGCCGACATCCGCACTGCGTACACGGTAAGAAACAGGAATCGGGATTCGGCGTCGAGCAGCTTGCGGCAATCAGCGACGAGCCTCGGTAGATCCTCCTCGAGCCGCCAGATCTCGCCCTCCGGCCCGCGGCCATATTTCGGCGGATCGAGCAGGATGCCGTCGTAGCGGCGCTCGCGGCGGACCTCGCGCGCGACGAACTTGGCGGCATCGTCGACGATCCACCGTACCGGTGCGTCGCGCAGCCCCGACAGCGCAGCGTTCGCGCGTGCCGCCTCGACCGACTTCTTCGACGCATCGACATGCACCATCTTCGCGCCCCGGCTGGCGAGCGCCAGCGTGCCGACCCCGGTATAGCCGAACAGGTTCATGCAATCGGGTGCCTCGAGCCCGTCGAGCCGCTCGCGCATCCACGTCCAAACCGGTGCCATGTCGGGGAAGAAGCCAAGATGGCGGAACGGAGTCGTCTGTGCGGTGAAGGCGACCTCGTTCCACTTCAACGGCCAGCCATCGCGCGGCACCGGCTCGGCAAAACGCCATTGCCCCCCGCCCTCGTCGTCGGATCCGGGGACGAACTCGCCCTGCGCGCGCCAGTCGGGGCTGGCGGGCGCCCACAGCGCCTGCGGCTCGGGGCGGATGAAGCGAAACCGCCCATAGCGTTCGATCTTGCGGCCGGCGCCCGAATCGACCAGCCCGTAGTCCGCCCATGGCTCGCCGATCATCGTGACGAGCGTCATGACTTCGTCGCGTGCTCGTCGAGATAGGCCGAGATCGCCGCCTTGGTCGCCGGCAGGCTGACCAGCCGCTCCTCACGTTCGAACAGATCGCCGATCCGCGCCGGCAGCGCCGGTCGGACGCCGGTTGCGCGCTCGACCGCATCGCGGAACTTCGCCGGGTGGGCGGTGGCGAGTGTCACCACTGGCACGCCGGGGCTGGCGCGGCGCGCCGCGGCGAGCCCGATCGCGGTATGCGGATCGATGATCTGCCCGCTATTCTCGGAAGCCCAACGCATCGCCATCGACATGCCGTCGAGGTCGACGCGCTCGCTGCTCAGCAATGTCGCGGCGCCTGTCGACTGCGCGTTGGTGAGCCGCATGCTCCCGGTCGCCTCGAAGCCCGCCATCTGCGCCGCAAGGAGGGTACCGTCACGGTCCCCCAGGTCGAACAGCAGCCGTTCGAAATTCGAGCTTACCTGGATGTCCATCGACGGCGTCGGAGTCTGCTGAACCGCGCCCTTGCTGTAATCGCCAGCGGTCAGTGCGCGATGGAGGATGTCGTTGACGTTGGTGGCGACGATGAGCCTGGCAACCGGCAGCCCCATCCGTGCCGCGACATAGCCGGCGAACACATCCCCGAAATTGCCGGTCGGCACCGCGAAGGCGACGGCGCGATCGGGCGCGCCCAGGCGAACCGCCGCGTAGAAGTAATAGACGATCTGCGCCATCAACCGCGCCCAGTTGATCGAATTGACCGCGGACAGATCGTAGCGCGCGGCGAGATCGGGGTCGTTGAACATCGCCTTCACCAGCGCTTGTGCGGTGTCGAAATCGCCGTCGACCGCGATGTTGTGCACGTTGGGCGCAAGCACGGTGGTCATCTGCCGGCGCTGCACGTCGGAAATGCGACCGGCGGGGTGGAGCATGAAGATATCGACCCCCATCCGCCCCGCAACCGCGTCGATCGCTGCCGACCCGGTATCGCCGGAAGTTGCCCCGATCACGGTCAGATGCTGGTCGGTGCCGGCAAGGAACCGTTCGAACAACAGCCCGAGCAGTTGGAGGGCGACATCCTTGAACGCGAGCGTCGGCCCGTGAAACAGCTCGAGGAGCCATTGATCGTGGTCGAGCTGGACCAGCGGGGTGACGGCAGCGTGCGAGAAACGGCCATAGGCGGCTTCGCACAGGCCGGTCAGTTCGGCGCGGGTCAGGGTGTCGCCGACGAACGGCAGCATCACCTCGACCGCGGTTTGCGCATAGGACAGCCCGGCAAGCGCCGCGATCGCCTCGCGCGACATCGTCGGCCATGCCTCGGGCAGGTACAGCCCGCCGTCGCTCGCCAGCCCGCTCAGCGTCGCGCCGCGAAAATCGAGGATGGGGGCAGCGCCCCGCGTGCTGATGTACCGCATGGCCGCGCGGCTTAGCCGTGCGGGGAGATACCCGCAACCGAGGGATCGGTCCGCACCGCCCTACGCCTGGCTCCTTACCGCGTCGGTGGCGAGCGGCGTCGGCGCAAGGCGAGTGCGTAGATCACCGCGGCGATCGCGGCGAAGAAGAACCACTGTCCGGCATAGGCGAGGTGGTTGTTCGGTATCGCCGTGATATCGGGGGCGCCGTTCGCGGTCAGGCCTGCGGGCGGCACCGCCGCTACCAGCATCATCTCACGCGGCGAATCGTCGAACAGCGATCCGATCAGCGAACGCGAATCGGGCGCATGGCTGATGAAGCCCGCGACCGGGCCCCCCGGCCACGCGATCCTCGTCGCCAGATTGCGCGTCGTACCGAGCTGCACCGTCATGCCCGGTCGGTCCGCCCCGGCGCGGCAGTGGACGATCACGCGGTACCCGGCCCCACCCGCGCCTTGCAGCATCTGGTCTGCGGGAAGGCAGAAGCCGGAGGCGCGACGGAACAACAGGCTCTCGTCGGGGGTACGCGGGAAGGCCACCGCGGGCTTGCGCGGGTTGGCCTCGATCTGCGCGATGTACGCCTCCTTGCGCGGGAGGCGATCGAGCAATTGCCACATCCCGAGCGCGATCATCGCGGCGACGGCACAAGCGACGACGAGCGTCGGAATCAGCGGGAGTCGTTTCATGCGTGGGGGTCGATCTGCCCTTCCCGGGCGGCGTTACGATATTCGGCGGAAAGCAGCGCCGCCTTGGCGAGGCGGAGCGACCCGATCACCCCCGCCAGCGTCACCGGGATCCAGATCAGCATGTGCAGCCACAAGGGCGGGCTCAGCGTGAGTTCGAGCGTGATCGCCATGATCGTGACGACCGTGCCGAGGATCAGGGTCAGGAAGGCGGCGGGACCGTCGCCGACGTTGAACTTGCCGATGTCGAGCCCGCAGGCACTGCACCGATCCGCGAAGCGCAACATGCCGGCGAACAAGGTGGGCGCGCCGCAGCGCGGGCAGAGCCCCTTCAGTCCGGCCTGGACGATCGACGGCCGGACGAAATCCGCCAGGCTTTCGAGCGGGTCGGGCGCGGGACCGTCGCTCACGATGATCCCGCGCCGGACATGATCAGCCGCCGTGGACGGGCGCGCCCCAGCCGCCCCAGACATAGACGGTGACGAACAGGAACAGCCAGACGACGTCGACGAAATGCCAATACCAGGCGGCCGCCTCGAAGCCGAAATGCTGCCGCGGGGTGAAGTCGCCCTTATACGCGCGGACCAAGCAGACGATCAGGAAGATCGTGCCGATAAGCACGTGGAACCCGTGGAATCCGGTCGCCATGAAGAACGCCGCGCCATAGTTGATCCCCTTGAACGGGAACGGCGCGTGCGCATACTCATAGGCCTGGATCGACGTGAACAGCACGCCGAGCAGCACCGTCAGCCACAGGCCCTTCAGCACGCCGTCGCGGTTGCCGACGCCGACCATGCCCCACAGCCCGGTCTTCTCGCCGCCACGCTCGTTGTGGATCAGCGCGTGGTGCGCCCAGGTCACGGTGGTGCCGCTGGTGAGCAGGATCAGCGTGTTGAGCAGCGGCAATTCGAACGCGTTGATGACCTCGATGCCCTTGGGTGGCCATTGTGCCGCGATCGCGGTCGCCCCCTCGGCAGCGCGCTCGACCTGGCCGTCGACAAAGCTCATCGCGGTCGGAAACAGGGAGAAGTCGAAGAACGCCCAGAACCACCCGACGAAAAACATCACTTCGGAGGCGATGAACAATATCATGCCGTAGCGGAGATGCAGCTGGACGACGGGCGTATGATCGCCCTTGTGGGCCTCGTCGATGACCTTGGCCCACCACGAATACATCGTGAACAGCACCGCCGCGAGGCCGATCAGGAAGATCCAGCCGCCGCCATTGGCCTTGTCGGCGCTGAGATGCCCGCCGTGCATCCACATGATGCCGCCGATCGCCATCGCCAGCGCGGAGAACGCGCCCATGATCGGCACGATAT
>DATLME010000263.1:0-3304 GCA_035537395.1 Sphingomonas sp.
CGGCCAGCGTGCGCCCATGGGCGCGTGCTCTGCGTCTCGCGAACGAAACGTGGGGTTGCGCTTTGGGGAAAAGGCCGGCGGAGGCAAGTGTCCGAGCTCCTCCCCGACACGGGGAGGTGGCGCGCCGCAGGCGTGACGGAGGGGCAGCCAAGCAGCGCCGCCGTTTGGGGCTGCCCCTCCACCACCGCTTCGCGGCGGTCCCCCTCCCGTACCGGGGAGGAATGAGGCTGGTCCCGATGGACTTACCCCCCTCCACTCACTAGATCGCGGGGCATGTCAGCTTCCGCGCCAGAGGTGATTTCCCTCGGCTGCCGTCTCAACATCGCCGAGAGCGAGACGATCCGCACGCTCCTGGGGGAGCGCGACACGGTGGTCGTCAACAGCTGTGCGGTGACCAACGCCGCGGTCAAGGCGACGCGAGCGGCGATCCGTCGCGCCCGCCGCGCGCGGCCCGGTGCGGAGCTCGTCGTCACCGGTTGCGCGGCACAGATCGATCCGGCGGGCTTCGCCGCCATGCCGGAAGTCGACCGCGTCGTCGGCAATGGCGAAAAGCTGCTCGCGACCGCATGGCACAGCGCCGCGCCGATCGTCGTCGGCGACATCATGAAGCTTCGCGAAACCGCGCCGCATCTCGCGACCAGCTTCGCCAGCCATGCGCGCGCCTTTGTCGAGGTCCAGAATGGCTGCGATCATCGTTGCACCTTTTGCGCGATCCCGTTCGGGCGGGGGCCCAGCCGTTCGGTGCCCGCCGGCGCGGTGATCGAGCGGATCGCGGGCCTCGTGGCGGCCGGGCACCACGAGATCGTTCTCACCGGGGTCGACCTGACCAGCTATGGTCACGACCTGCCCGGCGCGCCGTCGCTCGGCAGCCTCGTCGAACGCATCCTCCGCCATGTCCCGGCGCTCGCGCGGCTGCGGCTGTCGTCGCTCGATTCGATCGAGATCGACGATCGCCTGTTCGCGCTGGTCACGCAGGAGCAACGGGTGATGCCGCATCTCCATTTGTCGTTCCAGGCCGGGAGCGATCTGGTGCTCAAGCGCATGAAGCGCCGTCACTCGCGCGCGCAAGCGGTCGCGATCGTGGCGCGGTTGAAGGCTGCGCGGCCCGACCTGGCGATCGGCGCGGACCTGATCGCGGGTTTCCCGACCGAGGACGAGCCGATGTTCGCGGATACGCTGGCGCTGATCGCCGACGCCGACATCGTCCACGCGCATATCTTCCCCTATTCGGCACGCGCGGGCACGCCGGCGGCGCGGATGCCGCAGGTCGCCCCGGAGATCCGCCGCGCGCGTGCCGAGCGGCTCCGCGACGCCGCCGCCGCACGCAAGGCCGGGTGGCTGCGCGACCAGATCGGGCAGACGCAAAGCCTCGTCGTCGAGGGCTCGGGCGATCGCGGCCATGCCGGCAATTTCGCGGAGGTCCGGCTCGACGGCGATGTCGCGGGCCCGGGCGCGATCGTCACTGCGCGGATCATCGCCGCGACCGCCACTCATCTCATCGGAAAGCGCGCATGAGCACCAATGCTTCCTGGCACGAACGCCTGCTCGGCGGCTTCAAGAAGACGTCGGACCGCCTCGTCGGCAACCTTGCGGGGCTCGGCGGCGCGCGGCTCGACGACGCCACGCTGGACGATATCGAGGAGGCGCTGATCGCGTCCGATCTCGGGCCGCAGACCGCGGGCAAGATCCGCGCCCGCCTCGCCGACGGGCTGTTCGAACGCGACATGGAGGAACTCGGCATCCGGCTGGTCGTCGCCGACGAGGTCGAGAAGGCGCTCGCCAAGGTCGCGATGCCGCTCGAGATCGACGCGTTTCCGCGACCGCAGGTGATCCTCGTGATCGGCGTCAACGGATCGGGCAAGACCACGACGATCGCCAAGCTCGCGCATCTGCTGATGGAGCAGGACTACGGCGTCATGCTCGCCGCGGGCGATACCTTCCGTGCGGCCGCGATCGGCCAGCTGCGCACCTGGGCGGACCGGGTCGGCGTGCCGATCGTCACCGGACCGGAGGGCGGCGATGCGGCCGGCGTGGTCTGGGACGCGGTCAAGAAGGCGACCGAGACCGGCATCGACGTGCTGATCGTCGACACCGCCGGCCGCCTGCAGAACAAGCGCGAACTGATGGACGAACTCGCCAAGATCCGTCGCGTGCTCGGCCGGATCAATCCCGCCTCGCCGCACGACGTGGTGCTGGTCCTCGACGCGACCACCGGCCAGAACGCACTCAGCCAGATCGAGGTGTTCAAGGAAGTGGCGGGCGTCACCGGGCTGGTCATGACCAAGCTCGACGGCACCGCGCGCGGTGGCGTCCTGGTGGCAGCCGCGGAGAAATACGGCCTGCCGATCCATGCGATCGGGGTCGGCGAGGGCATGACCGACCTGCGCCCGTTCGACGCCAACGAGGTCAGCCGGATCATTGCCGGGGTCGAGGGAGTGAAGAAGTGACCGATCGCGTCAACGCCCGTCACGGCGGCTCACCGGGGCTGCGGATGGCGATCGACTACGCCCCGCTGCTGGTGTTCTTCGCGGCCAATTTCCTGTTCCCGCCCGCGCTGGCGATGCAGCTGGTGGCACGATTTTCGGCGTTCCTGTCGGATATGGACCGGCTCGGCGCCCTGGTGATCGCGCGGGTGATCGTCGCCACCACCGCGTTCATGATCGCGACCGCCATCGCGATGATCGTATCGCAGGCCAAGCTCGGCCGCATCTCGCCGATGTTGTGGATCTCGGGTGCTCTCGTCGTCGTGTTCGGCGGCCTGACCGTCTATTTCCACGACCCTCGCTTCATCCAGATGAAGCCGACCTTCGTCTATTCGATCTTCGCAGCCCTGCTCGGCGTCGGCCTGCTGACCGGCAAGCCGCTGCTGGAGGGGTTGCTGGGTTCGGCCTATCCCGGCCTGACGCAGCAGGGCTGGCAGAAGCTGACGCGCAACTGGGCGATCTTCTTCGTGGCGATGGCGCTGCTGAACGAGAGCGTGTGGCGCTCGACCAGCTGGAATTTCTGGGTGGGCTTCAAGCTCTGGGGCGCGATCCCGCTGACGTTGCTGTTCGCGATGGCGAACATCCCGATGCTGATGCGGCACGGGCTCCAGACCGGCGACGACGCGGTGGTCGACGCGCCGCCGGCGGATTGATGTTAGCGGGGGTGAAAGCCCCGCCGTCATCCCGGCGCCGGCCGGGACCCAGGGTTGCAAGCGCTGCGGTTCGTAACCCTGGGTCCCGGCTTTCGCCGGGATGACGGTAGGAAGCGCTGCGCTTGGTAACCCTGGGTCCCGGCCTACCACGGGATGACGTAAGCGGGT
>DATLME010000264.1:0-4281 GCA_035537395.1 Sphingomonas sp.
CGCGGACCATGTCGTCGTCGACAAGTCGGATTCGGTGCTTCGTGTCCTCGACAAGGACAACAAGCTGATCGCGCAGTTTTCCGCGACCATGGGATCGGAAAAGGACCCGCTGCCGCTCGGCAACTGGAAGATCAACGGCGCCGACTACAATCCGAAGTTCCACTATAATCCGGACCTGTTCTGGGATGCCAAGAAGGACGACGATCCCGCAATGCTGCCGCCTGGACCCAACGGACCGGTCGGCGTGGTCTGGATCGACCTTTCGAAGGAGCATTACGGCATTCACGGTACTCCCAACCCGGAGACGATCGGTCGCGCGGAAAGCCATGGCTGTATCCGCCTGACAAATTGGGACGTGGCGCGGCTCGCGATGATGATCAAACCCGGGACCAAGGCGGTCTTCCAGGCGTGATGTCGTGACCAAGCTCGGCTGGACGATCATCGCACTCATCGCGCTCGGCATCGCCGCATTCGTGTCGATGACCAGCTTCGGTGGCGCACCGGTGCGGCCGGAGGCTGCCGCCCCGGTTGCGACCGCGCCGGGCAAGCTCCTGGTGCCGGTTGCCGGCGTGCCGCGTACGGCGCTGGCGAGCAACTGGGGCGATGCGCGTGGTGGTGGAACCCGCGCGCATCGCGGGCTGGACATCGTCGCACCGCTCGGCATTCCGGTGGTCGCGGCCGCGCCGGGAACGATCGAGAAGCTGTTCCAGAGCGAACTCGGCGGTACCACGCTGTACCTGCGGTCGCGCGATCGTCGCTGGACCTATTATTATGCGCATCTTGCGGGCTATGCGCCGGGCTTGCGCGAGGGCCAGGCGGTACGCGCCGGCGAGAAGCTCGGCTATGTCGGCGACACGGGAGACGCCGGCCGCGGCAATTACCACCTGCATTTCAGCGTGACCAAGATGCAGCCCGGCGAGCGCTGGTACCAGGGACAGGACGTCGATCCATACCCCATGCTTGCCGCTGGCGGGGCGGGCGGCTAAAGCCCGCCTCTTCGCAGCCGGGCAGCCTCGCCGGGCGGCACTCGCTCTTTGCAGTAGGTAGATCCATGAAGATCAGCGGCGTGGACATCCGTCCCGGCAACATCATCGAATATGAAGGCGGCATCTGGCGCGCGGTCAAGATCCAGCACACGCAGCCGGGCAAGGGCGGCGCATACATGCAGGTCGAGCTCAAGAATCTCATCGACGGCCGCAAGAACAATGTCCGCTTCCGCTCCGCCGAGAGCGTCGAGCGGGTGCGGCTCGACACCAAGGATTTCCAATTCCTGTTCAAGGACGGTGATGCGCTGACCTTCATGGACAAGGACAATTACGAGCAGATCACGCTCGATGCGGGCATTCTCGGGGATGCCGCGGCATTCCTCCAGGACGGCATGGACGTGGTGCTCGAGCTTTGGGACGAGCGCCCGATCTCGGTGCAGTTGCCCGACACCATCGAGGCGATGATCGTCGAGGCGGACGCGGTGGTGAAGGGGCAGACCGCCTCGTCGAGCTACAAGCCCGCGATTCTCGACAATGGCGTCCGCGTGATGGTGCCGCCGCACATCGGCGCGGGCAACCGGATCGTCGTCGACGTCTACGAACAGACCTACGTCCGCCGCGCGGATTAGTCCCCCGCCCGCATGCGGGAGGGGCTAGGGGAGGGCGTGTCTCCGGCTTCGCGTCGATCTTACAAGCCCTCCCCCGACCCCTCCCGCGATGCGGGAGGGGAGGAGCACAAGACCATGCCTTCCCATTCCGGCCTCATGACCGTCATCGATCGCGCCGCGCGCAAGGCGGCGCCGCGTCTGCGTCGCGACTTCAACGAGGTCCAGCAGCTGCAGGTCAGCCGCAAGGGTCCTGCCGACTTCGTGTCGGTGGCCGACAAGCGCGCCGAACAGACGATCTACGAGGAATTGTCGCGTGCGCGCCCGGACTGGGGGTTCCTGATGGAGGAGCGCGGCGAGATCGCGGGCGATCCCTCCAAACCGCGCTTCATCGTCGATCCCCTCGATGGGACCACCAACTTCCTTCACGGCATCCCGCACTTCGCGATCTCGATCGCGGTCGAGGAGCCGATGCCCAACGGCAAGCGCGAGATCACGACCGGCATGGTTTATCAGCCGCTGACCGACGAAGCCTTCTGGGCCGAGAAGGGGCGCGGCGCATGGGTCCAGTCGGAGCGGTTGCGGGTATCGTCGCGGCGCGATCTTGCCGACGCGCTGATCGCGACGGGCATCCCGTTCCTCGGGCATGGCAATTTCGCGGAGTGGAGCCGGATCTTCGGGGCAGTCGCTCCCGAGGTAGCCGGGATCCGCCGGATCGGTGCGGCGTCGCTCGATCTCGCCTGGGTCGCGGCGGGGCGTTATGACGGTTTTTGGGAATCGTCGTTGAAGCCCTGGGACGTTGCCGCAGGGGTGTTGCTGATCAAGGAAGCGGGCGGCTTCGTCACCGATTTCCGCGGCGGCGATCGGTCGATGGAGCGGCAGGAGTTCCTCGCCGCGAACGACGCGCTGCATTCCAAGCTGCACAAGCTGCTGGCGAACGCGCTGCGGTAAGCGCCCGTCGCCCCGGCGCCGGCTGGCAACCCGGTTCACGTCGTTGCGCAGTTGGACCCACCCCACTGCCCGTCACCCCGGACTTGTTCCGGGGTCCACGTGCGCCAATCCTCGGCCGATTGCGAGGCGGGGTGGATGCCGGAACAGGTTTGGCATGACGGAGGGAATGAAGGGGCCGGCGCTGCGCCGTTATCCCGGTTCGACCCGAGTCCAATAAGGAGCGTGGTAACGCACCCGATCTGCGAGTGATTCTCACCCTCCACCGGCCTTGCTCCCCCTCGGTCACAGGCCTAAAGCGACCCCATTGTTCGCACCTGCGAGAAGCCCATTGATCGATCTGTCGCTCTATCTTCCGATCCTGCTGTTCCTCGGCGTGGCGCTGCTGCTGTCGAGCGCTTTCGTGTTCCTGCCGATGCTGGTGGGGCGGCTGACGGGGGCGCACCAGCCCAACGAGCAGAAGCTGAGCGAATATGAGTGCGGCTTTCCCGCGTTCGAGGATCCACGCAGCCAGTTCGACGTGCGATTTTATCTTATCGCGATCCTGTTCATCATCTTCGATCTCGAAGCGGCGTTCCTATATCCTTGGGCAGTCAGCGTTTTCTCGCTCGGCTGGACCGCATGGATTTCGATGATGATCTTTATCGCAGAGCTCGCGCTCGGGCTGGTGTACGCGTGGAAGAAGGGAGCGTTGGATTGGGAGTAGAGGCACATTCCGGTCCGATCGGGTTGGTCAACAATCCCGAGACCGGGCGCTCGATCGCACCCGATCAGGGCTATTTCGACAGCCTTAACGGCGAGCTGAACGACAAGGGCTTCCTGGTCACCTCGACCGAGGACCTCTTCCAATGGGCGCGCACCGGCTCGCTCTGGTGGATGACGTTCGGGCTTGCCTGCTGTGCGGTCGAGATGATCCACGTCAACATGCCGCGCTACGATCTCGAGCGCTTCGGCGCCGCGCCGCGTGCGTCGCCGCGCCAGTCCGACGTGATGATCGTCGCGGGTACGCTATGCAACAAGATGGCGCCGGCGCTGCGCAAGGTCTACGACCAGATGTCGGAGCCGAAATACGTCATCTCGATGGGCTCGTGCGCCAATGGCGGCGGCTATTACCATTATAGCTACAGCGTCGTGCGTGGCTGCGACCGCGTCGTCCCGGTCGATATCTATGTGCCGGGCTGCCCGCCGACCGCGGAGGCGCTGCTCTACGGGATCATGCAGCTGCAGCGGAAGATCCGCCGGGTCGGGAGCATCGCCCGGTGAGAGCCTCGGCACCCGCCTTTGCCAGCAACGACGGCGTCATCGACACGGTACGCGCGACGCTTGGCGGCGCGCTGATCGATGCGGTCGAGCGGGTCGGCGAGATCGCGCTGTATGTCGAGCGTGACGGGATCGTCGCTGCGTTGGCTGCGCTGCGCGACACGCCGGGCCTCGAATATCAGCAGCTGATGGAGATCGCGGGCGTCGACTATCCGGGCCGCGCCGAGCGGTTCGAAATTGTCTATTGCCTGTTGTCGCTGACCCGCAATCACCGGCTTCACGTTCATGTCACCACCGACGAGGTCAAGCCGGTACCTTCGGTCACGGGCCTATGGCCGGTGGCCGGGTGGCTCGAGCGCGAGATCTACGATCTTTACGGCGTGCTGTTCACCGGCAACCAGGACCTGCGCCGGATCCTGACCGACTACGGCTTTCGCGGGCATCCGCTGCGCAAGGACTTCCCGATGTCGGGCTATGTCGAG
>DATLME010000265.1:0-6201 GCA_035537395.1 Sphingomonas sp.
CGAACCAGATCGAGGCTGACGCTGTCGACGACCAGCCGCACGCCATCGGTTTCCGCGATCACGTCATCGGGATCGGCCGCGTCCGCGAAGCCGAACTTATATTGGAATCCGGAACAGCCGCCGCCGTCGACCGAGAGGCGGAGTATCGCAGGCTTGCCCTGTTTGGCGGCGATCGCGGCGACGCGCGCTGCCGCGGCAGGAGTCAGCGCGATCTCGGATGCGAGTGTTGCCATGCGTTTCGAGATAGGCGCTGCGCCCGGGCTCGGCAACCGACCATCGCGGTTCGGTCGCGCAGCTTCGGTCAATCCTGTGCGGCGGGCCCGCTGGTGGAGACCGGGATGGCGCGGATCGCGCGGTCCTGCGCGGCAAGCAGGTAATCGGCAGTCGTCAGGAACGGCACGGGATTGACTGCATGGCCGTCGATCCGGACTTCGTAGTGAAGATGCGAACCGGTCGAGCGCCCGGTCGAGCCCATCAGGGCGATCAGCTGTCCGCGCGTGACGCGGACGCCGTCCGATACGAGGATCTTCGACAGATGCCCGTAGCGGGTCGCGATACCCTTGCCGTGGTTGATCTCGACCAGGTTGCCATAGCCGCCCTGGCGCGATGCATGGCTGATGATACCATCGGCGGTCGCGTAGATCGGGGTACCGGTCGGGCCCGGGATATCGACTCCGGCGTGCATCGCCGCGGTGCCGCGGAACGGATCCGAGCGGATCCCGAAATTGCTGGTGAACTGCAGTTGTTGCACGGGCTGGACCGAGGGGATCGCGATCGTGCCGCGCTGCACCGTGTCGAGCTTCTTCCAGCTCTGGAACAGGGTGCGGAACTGCGAGTCCGCCTTCAGGTCCGCGGTTGCTTCGGCGCTGTTGGCGCCGACGAGAACGCCGCCGACCGCGCTGCGAGTCACGATCCTGGTGCCCGACTGTTCGTTCGCATGCGCGGTCCCGGCACCGGCAATGCCCGTTGCGAGGGAACCGACGGCGACGGCGACCGCAAAGCTGCGGAAGCGCGAACCGATCGTCGTGACACTGGTAGCAACGTTGATCATCTGACCCCAACAAGTTGCGCCGCATCCGAACGACAGATGCGAACTCGTACTTCCGTCATGGATCGCAGCCCCACCGCGTCGCCGACCCGTAGCTTGTGACCGGATTGTGTCTCGGTCTGCAATAGCTTGGCGCCCGGCACGCGTCAGAACGCGCCGGTGTCGCGGCAAAGCGTTGTCACAAGAACGGTTTACGGTGTTCTGCTGGGAACAAACCGGAGACATGCGGTTCCTAGAGGGCCTTCACCGCCGCCAGCACGGCTTCGGCATGGCCGGGAACCTTCACCTTGCGCCATGCCCGTACCAGCTTGCCGTCGGTGCCGAACAGGAACGTCGCACGCTCGATGCCCATATAGATACGACCGTACATCGACTTCTCGCCCCATACGCCGAACGCGTCGCAAACGCTGCCGTCCTCGTCGCTGCCGAGCGCCACCGACAACGCGTGCTTGGCAGCGAACTTGCCGTGCTTGGCGGGTGGGTCCTTGGAGATGCCGATCACGCTGGCTCCTGCGGCAGCGAACGCATCGCCGAGCACCGAGAAGTCGGTCGCCTCGCGCGTGCAGCCGGGGGTATCGTCCTTTGGGTAGAAGTAGATCACCGCCGGGGCCGGCAGGTCGCGCAATCGCACGCGGGCGCCATCGGCCATCGTCACGCCCAGATCGGGCATCGCCGCACCGTCATCCATCGTCATCTCCCGTGATCTGCCGCCAGCAGCGCGCGACTTCCTGCCGCGTCGTCGCCAGCACGGCAAGCACCGCGCCCCAGTCGTCGACCCGGATCGCGCGCGCGATCAATGCCTGGGTCGCTGCCGCCGGCTCCTTCGCGTCGGGGGCGACCAGCCGCATCGTCACCAAGAGACGGGTGAGAAGATCGTGCGCTGCAACCAGCGCGGGCGGCAGGATCCCCTGCCCAGCCAGCGCCGCGATGGCGCCGCGCAGGTCCGGATCGAAGCCGGTGCGATGCACCAATTGCGCAACATGGACGGCGAATTCTAGGTCGACGAGGCCGCCCGGCAGCAACTTGGCGTCGAGTGGGCCGGTCGGCGGCTTGTGCGCCGCCATGTCGGCACGCATCTGCCGCGCATCCGCGATCGGATCGCGCGGGACGCGATCGCCATCGAGAACCGCGCCGATGATCTGCGACACCGCAGCGCGCGCGGACGCAGAGCCGAACACCACCCGTGCGCGGGTCAGCGCCATATGCTCCCAGGTCCACGCGCTCTCGCGCTGGTAGCGAGCGAATGATTCGAGAGTCACGACGAGCGGGCCCTGTGCACCCGACGGTCGGAGCCGGGTATCGACCTCGTAAAGCGGCCCGGCCGCGGTCGGCACCGAGAGGCTTGCGGTCACGCGCTGTGCCAGCCGGGTGTAGTAGAGCGTCGCGCCCAGCGGTTTGCCGCCGTCCGACTCCGCGTGGAAATCGCCGGTGAACAGATAGACGAGGTCGAGATCGGATGCGTTGGTCAGCGCACCGCCACCGAGCCGCCCGAAGGCGAGAATGACGAGCTCGCTCGCGGCTACCACGCCGTGAGTTGCGGCGAACTGGGCGCAGGTCGCCTCCGCCAGCACCGTGATCGCCGCATCGGCGACGCGCGCATAGCCGGCAGAGACCACAAGCGGATCCGAGACCCCGGCGACGATCTGGGCGCCGAGAGCGAACCGCTTTTCCCCGACGATCCGACGGACATGATCCAGCCGCGCCTGATAATCGCCGGCGTCGCCGCCGTGCATCTCCGCCGCGAGCTCCCCGGTGTCGCCGACCGCATCGAAGGCGCTCGCGTCGATCAGCCCGTCGAGCAGTTCGGGGCGGCGGCCCAGCGCCTCGGCGAGCGGCGGGGCATGGCTGAGGATCGCGACCAGCAGCGTCGCGAGGCCGGGTCGCGCCTCGAGCAGGCGAAAGATATTGATCGCGCTCGGCAGCTTCTCGAGCATTGCGTCGAAGCGTAGCAGCGCCGCCGCAGGATCGGGTGCCGCCGCGAACGCGGGCAACATGATCGGCAGCACCGCCTCCAGTGCATCGCGCGCCGCCGGGCTGCGCAGCGCGGGATAGCGGCCGCTCCGCCATGTCGCGAGTCGTAGCGCTGCGGCATCGCGGTCCGTGAAGCCGGCGCCTTGCAGTGCCTCGCCAAGGGCTATTTCCTCGTGCGGCAGCCCGAAGGATCGCCCCTCGTCGAGCGAGTCGTAGATCCGGCCCGCGACCGCCACCGGCGCGGCGAGCAGATCGAGCAACGCGAGGCCATCATCCAGGCCGTGGAGACGGGCGACACGATCCAGTGCCTCGCCACTCGGCAGGACATGGGTCTGGCGATCGTCGAGCATCTGGACCCGATGCTCGATCGTCCGCAGCAGCGTATATGATTCGGTCAGCGCCGCCGCGTCCTCGGGCCCGATCCGCCCCGCCCCGGCCAGCCGCGCGAGTGCGTCACGGGTCGCCGGCGCGCGCAACGCCGCGTCGCGCCCGCCATGGATCAGCTGGTGAATCTGCGCGAAGAACTCGGCCTCGCGGATGCCGCCCCGCCCGCGCTTCAGGTCGTATCCGGCGCCGAACACCTGCCCGGGATGGTGATCGCGGATCCTTCGCGAGATCGCGCGGATCTCGCCGATCGCGCCGAAATCCAGCGCCCGCCGCCAGACGAACGGCCGGACCGCCTCGAGGAAGCGCTCGCCGAGAGCGATGTCGCCCGCGGCGGCACGCGCGCGGATGAACGCGGCACGCTCCCACGCCAGCGCCTGCGACTCGTAATATCCGATCGCCGCGTCGACGGGCAGCGCAATCGGCGTGACCTCGGGTGACGGCCGCAGCCGCAAGTCGACCCGCAACACATAGCCATCGCCGTCGCGCGCTTGCAGCAGCTCGACGACACGGCGCGCGATGCGGATCGCCGCCTCGCCCGGCTCCTCGCGCGGACGATGCGGCAGGGTATGCGGATCGAAGACCAGGATCGGATCGATGTCCGACGAATAGTTGAGCTCGTGGCTGCCCTGCTTGCCGAGTGCGATCGCGGCAAAACCGCGCGGCTCGGCGCCCGGCGTGCGTTCGGCGATCGCGGTGCGGATCGCGACGTCGAGGGCATGGTCGGCGAAGTCGCTCAGTGCCCCGGTCACCGCGGTGAGATCGAGCAGTCCGGCGAGGTCGCCGATCGCGACGGTCAACGCCAGTGCGCGGCGGCGCAGGCGCAACTGACGCGCCACCGGTTCTGGAGATGGTGGCAGCGCGGGATCGAGGTCCAGCTCGCCTGCCGCAAGCCGCTCCACGAGCATCGGCTCGCGATCGATCAGCATCGCGAGAAAACCCGAATTTGCCTGTGCGCGGGCCAAGGCCGCGGTCATCTGGCCGGGGTGGATCGTGTATTTCATGTCACTTAGCTGCCGCGATCGACGACATCGCGACGATTATGACGAAACGTTCGTGTTGCCCGCTCGTTTCAGAACCATGACTGATCATCCACACAGCGTAGGGGGAGCGACCACCGGTGACCAGATCGTCCGGCGTCCCCGCGCGACCGACACGGTCGGCCGGGCATTGCGCGGTGTCTTCGTGACATCAGCCTTACCGCAGGATCTGACGCGCCTTCTACAGGAGCTGGACTGCAAGCACCATTGAGACGAACCCGCGGATCTAGCGTCCGCGGCTGAGATGATCGACTTCGCCCATGATCGTGTCGAGCGCGGTCATGTTCGCGTCGCTTTCGTGATCGCGGCGCGACGGCAGCGAGCCGTCGTTCATGATGGTTTCGAGTGCCACCCGGCCCCGCGCAACGCGACTCTTGATCGTGCCGACGGCGACCTGGCAGATCTCGGCAGCTTCCTCATAGGCAAAGCCGCCAGCACCGACGAGGATCAGCGCTTCGCGTTGCGGCTGCGGCAAGTGCATCAGCGCACGCTGCATGTCGCCGAGTTCGACGTGGCGATCCTGGCTTGCGGGGGCCGCAAGGATCCGATCCGCAACCAGATCGTCCCATTCGCCTTTGAATCGTGCCCGACGCATCTGCGACAGATACAGGTTGCGCAGGATGATGAAGGTCCAGGCGCGCATGTTCGTGCCGGCCTGGAATCGCTGTCGCGCCGCCCATGCCTTCAGCAGCGTTTCCTGAACGAGATCGTCCGCCAGGTCACGACTGCCCGACAAGGAGCGGCCGAAGGCGCGCAGGTGTGGAATGACCTGCGCGAGTTGCGCCTTGAACTCGGGATCGGAGAGCGCGACGTGTTCGACCGGCGGCGCCAGCGCGTCGTCGTCGTCATCATCATCGCGCGGCGCGGGCAAGGTCATGTATGTCGCATCCATGGGGGCGGGGTCAGCCAACCGCAGTCGCCCGTTAGCGACATAGGGTCTGTCTCTGGCGATTGCCAGCGGACCGGCAGCGTGACCGGATCAGCGCAGCAGCAGAAACGCGAAGATCGCGATCACCAGCACCAGCGAAAAACCGAGGATATACCGCGTCATCCCGGGCGTGGTTCCCGCCCGGGCTTGATTCGTGCTCACATGCACTTCTTCGTTTGGATCAGCCATGCTGCCTCAACCCCCGAGGTTTGTTTTGGGTCCGTAACTTTCCGTCGCCGCCGCTTCAAGCGGCGGCGGGAATGGTACTTTCGTCGAAGAACAGCGCCTGACTGATCGCCGCCTTGACCGTGGACCGCTGGAACGGCTTCGTGATCAGGAAGGTCGGCTCGGGCCGCTCGCCCGTCAGCAGGCGTTCCGGAAAGGCGGTGATGAAGATCACCGGGACGTCGAACTCGGCGAGGATGTCCTTCACCGCATCGATCCCCGAACTGTCGTCGGCGAGCTGGATGTCGGCGAGGACGAGCCCCGGACGGTCTTCCATCGCGAGCGCGACCGCCTCGTCGCGGGTGACCGCGACGCCGGTCACGTCGTGGCCGAGATCCCGGACGATCGTCTCGATATCCATGGCGATGATCGGCTCGTCCTCGATGATCAGGACGCGCGCGCGGGTCTGCTTCTCGATCTCGGCGAGCGCGTCGGCGACCAGCGTCTCGACCTCGCTGACGTCGACGTCGATCAGGTAGGCCGCGTCCTCTGGCGTGAAGCCTTCCATCGCGGTGAGCAGCAATGCCTGGCGCGACAGCGGTGTCATCCGCGCGAGCCGCGCACGCGCGACCGCTTCGTTGCCGTCGATATCGCTTGCGGACGTC
>DATLME010000266.1:0-2778 GCA_035537395.1 Sphingomonas sp.
GAACCCGCGCGTGCCATGCCCGAGCTTCGCTTCGTCGTTGCCGGCCCGCAATATCCCCCCGATATCGACTGGTCCGCCAATGTCGAACGGATCGAGCACCTGCCGCCGTCCGAGCATGCCGCCTTCTACTCGGCGTCGCGCTTCACCCTCAACGTGACCCGCGCCGACATGATCGCGGCCGGCTGGTCGCCCTCGGTGCGGCTGTTCGAGGCGGCGGCGTGCGCGACCCCGATCATCTCGGACATCTGGCCCGGGCTCGACCAGCTGTTCGTGCCCGACGAGGAGATCATCCTCGCCGCCGACGGCGCCGCGGTCGCGTCCGCGCTGGCCCGCGACGATGCGGGCACGATCGGCATCGCCGCGCAGCACCGCGTGCTTGCCGAACACAGCGCCGCGATCCGTGCGGGCGAACTCGAAGCCTATCTCGACGAAGCAATGGCCGCCACTGGCGCCGACACCCTGACGACTGCCGCATGACGCGCGGCCTTGGAGATACGATGATGGCACGTTCCGAAAGCGATCTGATCCTGGTGGCCGGCGGCGCCGGCTTCATCGGCTCGCATCTGTGCGACCGGCTGCTGTCGGAGGGCAACGCCGTCCTCTGCCTCGACAATCTGCAGACCGCCCGCCCGTCCAACCTGCGCCTGCTGGAAGGCCGCCCCGGCTTCAGCTTCGTCGAAGCCGACATCGTGATGCCGCTGCCCGCCACCGTCACCGCGCAGGCGAACCGCATCACCCGCATCTACAATCTCGCCTGCGCCGCCTCGCCGCCGCAATATCAGGCCGACCCGGAGCATACGATGCTCACCAACGTCGTCGGCACCAATCACCTGCTCCGCCTCGCCGAACAGGCCGGCGCGCGCTTCCTGCTGACCTCGACCAGCGAGGTTTACGGCGATCCGGAGATCCATCCGCAGGTCGAAGGCTATCGCGGCTGGGTCAACTGCACCGGCCCGCGCGCCTGCTACGACGAGGGCAAGCGCGCCGCCGAGGCGCTCGCGTTCGACTATGTCCGTTCGAACCGCGCCGCGGTGCGCGTTGCGCGGATCTTCAACACCTATGGCCCGCAGATGCATCCCGACGACGGCCGCGTCGTCTCCAACCTGATCTGCCAGGCGCTGTCGGGGAACGACATCACCATCTATGGCGACGGCAGCCAGACCCGCAGCTTCTGCTACGTCTCCGACATGGTCGACGCGCTGATCCGGCTGATGGAGTCCGACATCGACGGCTCCGAGCCGGTCAACCTCGGCAACCCCGTCGAGCTCACCGTCCGCGAGCTTGCCGAACGCGTGATCGAGATGACGGGCACACGCGCGGACGTGATCTACCAGCCGCTGCCGATCGACGACCCGCGCCGCCGCCGCCCCGATATCTCGCGCGCCACCGCGCAGCTCGGCTGGACCCCGCGCGTGTCGATCGAGGACGGGCTCGAACGCACCTGCGCGTGGTTCGCGGCCGAGCTCGGGCGCGTTCCGGAGCTCGCGATCGAAGCCGCCTAGGCGGTTTGCCGCCGGGTCAGCTGAACGCCCAGCGCAAGGTGTTGGCCAGCCCCAGTGCACCGCCGCGCACGAACGGGATCGTCAACGGGGCAGGGGTGAGGCCGTGGAGCCGCTGCGCCCAGCCTGGCAACAGGTCGATCGCAGCCTGGAAGGTCACCGCCTGCATCGGCGCGACCGCGGGGTGCGAGGCGGGCTGCCGCAGCAGGATCCGTGCGACCGCCGCGGATCGCGGCGTCGCGGCGAGTTCGGGCCGCATCGCGCGGATCAGCGCGCTCGCCTCCGCCCGCGTCCGCGGCACCGGATCGGCCCCCAGCGCCGCCGCGATCTCGCCGATCTCGGCGAAATACCGGTCCTGGTCGGGCGCGGACATCCGCGGCTCGGCATAGCGGATCCACGCATCGAGGAAGCTCGTCGCCTCGGTGACGTGAACCCAGGCGAGCAGCCGCGGGTCGGTCGCCGAATAGCGGCTGCCATCGGGCAGGGTGCCGCTGATATGCTCGTGGATGCGCCGGACATGCACGATAGATGCAGTCGCCGCGTCGCGGTCGCCATAGGTGGTCAGCGCGATGAACCGCGCGGTTCGCCGCAGTCGCCCGAGCATGTCGTCGCGAAAGTTGGAATGGTCCCACACGCCCGCGAGCACCTTGGGGTGAAGCATCTGCAGCAGCAGCGCCGCGACGCCGCCGACCATCATCGTGGTGACGTCGCCATGCACCCGCCAGATCACCGAATCGCGCGCGAACAGCGCATCGTCCGAGCGCGTGACCGGCTTCTGGCCCTTGGTGGTGTCGTTGAAGATCGCGCGGACGCGGCCGATGATCGCCTGCTTGAGCATGCCGGCGCCGGGCAGGGGAAGGTCGGTCGGCATCGGTAGAAGGTAGGTGGGCGCGGGCACGAGGCAAGGAGCCACCCACTCACGCCCGTCATGCCGGACCCGTGCCGGCATCCATCATGCCGCGTCTCCCCGACGTGCGAAGGCGCGGTGACGTGGATGCCGGAACAAGCCCGGCATGACGGCAAGGGCTGAGAGCAAGCGTCCCACGCCTCGCCGCAACCCGTGTCCCACGACCCGTGCTCCCGCGCAGGCGCGAGCCCAGGACCAAGCAGCACGATGCCAGTTTCGCGCCGGACAAGGCAAGGTGCCACCCACCCATTCCGTCGTGCCGGACCTGTTCCGGCATCCACCATGCCGCGTCCGCCTTACGTGCGAAGGCGCGGTGACGTGGATGCCGGAACAAACCCGGCATGACGGCAAGGGGCGAGAGCAAGCGTCCCA
>DATLME010000267.1:0-5696 GCA_035537395.1 Sphingomonas sp.
ATTCTCGTCCGCGGGTTCTTCTTTCTGCAGATAGGGCGTGATCAGATCGTAATCCGGCCGCCGCACGGTGCGCGCGATCGAGGCGCGGAACTGATCGACGCCGGTTGGCTCGTAGCGCAGGTGCAGCGAGGGATTGAGCGACTCCGTCTTGTACTTGGCGCTTTGCGTCAGCGCATTTTCGTCGGCCTCGTTGCTGCGTACGGTGCGGCGCGTGATCTCGTAGCGTAGCCCCGCATCGATGCTGAGTGTCGCCGCCGGCTCGATCGTCACACGGGCATAGGGATCGTAGCGGGTTTCCGAGACCGCGAACGCGCCGCTCAGGAAGTCGCCGTCATTGAGCCCCTTGCGCTCCTTGCGGAGAAGATCGATCCCCACCTTCAGGCCGACCGGCTTGCCGCCGAACGCCAGGCTGGCGGTACCGGTATATTCGTCGTCCTTGATCGCGATCCGATCGTCGTCGTCGGGTTCGAGATCGGTAAAGTCGTCGGCATTATCGCCCGCAAACGTCGTCGTGCGGGTGTCTTCGCGATAGCCCGACCATCCCGCCGCAAGACCCAGATCGATTCCGCCGCCTAGCGGGAAGCGGGCATCGCTGCTGATCGTATAGGTCTGCTGGTCGATATCCTCGTTCTGGGTCTCGACCCCGTCGAAGTCCAGATCGGCGCCTTCATAGGTGACCGAGCGTTCGAACTCGGTGCGGGCGGTATCGACGAAGAAGCCTTGCAGGCGCGCGAAGCCGGTGCCGAGGAAACCGGTACGCAGTTCGGCGCTTCCCGACAGGTCGCTGCCGTCGCGGGTGTCGTCTTGGATCTCGGTGTCCGCAAATGCGGGGTCGGCGGCATCGCGCGAGCCGGTCGCGACGTCGTCGAAGCGCAGCGACACCTTTTTCTTGGGATTGCGGCGCTCCTGATAGTTCAGCGCGGCCCAATAGCTCGTGTCCGCGCCGATCTTGCCCGCATAGGCGCCCGCGATCGACGGGCGAACCCGGCCGTCCTGATTGACCAGCCCACCGATCTTGCCGAACCCGCCGGTAAAGCTCGCCGCCTCCTTCGTGACGATGTTGAGCGATCCGGCGACACCTTCGCTCGGCTGGTCGGCGCGCGGCGAGCGGACGATCTCGATCCGTTCGACCAGTTCGGCGGGGATCCGATCGACGAAGAAGCTGCGATCGGCCTCGCCGCCCGGCGCACGCCGACCGTTGATCAGCACCTGAGTGTAGCCACCAGGCAGACCGCGGAACTGCGCCTGATCATATTCGAGCACGTCGGCAGTAAAGGTGACGCCGGGGACTCGTTTCAGCATCTCGCCCACCGAAACCGGCTCGAACCGCTGGAAATATTCGAGATCGTAGGAGAGCACGGGATTTGTATCGGTAGTGCGATTGCGAAAGGCGATCGCGCCGGTAACGATGATGTCCGACGCAGTCTCCACCTCCCGCGACTGGCTAGCAACGCCGGGTGTCGCCGGCTCGGCAACGCGAACCTGCGCGTGCACGGGCATGGTCAGCGCCAGCGGGATCGCAGCGGATCCGATCCGCAGCATCGTCATCGTCTTCATAGGTCCCCCACGTGAGCCAGGCGTCATCGGCATGTCGCAAAAGGATGCGAGCGGACCGGCCATGGGAGCCGAACATGACACCTTCACTGCCGCGAATTTACAGACATGTGACACTCGCCGGCGCGCTCGCGCTCGGCGTCGCCGGCTGTGCGGACGTACGGACCGACACCGCACCTGATTGGCAGGCCGTCGCCGCGCGCAACCCGGCGCCGAGCGTTACCGCGGCCCGACAGACCGATGCGGTCGCGACCGCGAACGCGGACGCGGCGGACGACCCCGCGGTCTGGCGCAATTCCGCCGATCCCGCTGCCAGCCTGATCGTGGGCACCGACAAGCGCGCCGGGCTCAACCTCTATGATCTGGAGGGACGGCAGCGCCATTCCGTGGCCGCCGGCAGGGTCAACAATGTCGACCTGCTGGAAACGACTATTCGCGGTATCCCGGGCGTGTTGGTCGCCGCATCCGACCGCAACGACGTCGCGCGGGCGCGGATCGCGCTGTTCCGGCTAGACACCGCGGCAGTTCGGCTGACCCCAATCGGCTCGGTCGAGGCCGGCGGTGGCGAAGCCTATGGCTTGTGCATGACCGCCCACGACGGCGGGGTTGACGCCTTTCTGGTGCTGAAGAACGGCACGATTCGCCAGATCGCGCTCGATCTGACGGGCGCGGCGCCGACAGGCCGGATCGTTCGCACCATGAAGCTCGCGACCCAGTCCGAAGGCTGTGTCGTCGATCCGCGCACGAGGCGGCTGTACGTCGCGGAGGAAGATGTCGGGATCTGGCGGTTCGATGCGCGTGCGACCGGCGACACCATGCCGGTCCGGGTCGCGCAGGTCGACGGACGCCGGCTCGTCGCCGATGTCGAGGGGCTTGCGATCGCGCCGGTCGGCAAGGACGGCGGATTTCTCGTCGCATCGAGCCAGGGCGATAATGCCTATGCACTCTACGGCCTGCGTGACGATCGCTATGCGGGACGCTTCCGCATCGCGGCCGGATCGATCGGCGCGACCAGCGAAACCGACGGGATCGAGGTCGCGCTCGGCGACTTCGGCCCGGATTTCCCGGGCGGGATCATGATCGCCCAGGACGGCGACAACCTGCCGGCCGCGCAGAACTTCAAGATGGTCGATTGGGCAGCCGCGGTCGCAGCCGTTACCGCGAGCACCCGCGCACGATAGCCGCGGCGGTCAGTCCGGCGCGACTTCCAGCACGATCTTGCCGACGTGATCGCCGGCTTCCATCCGCTCGTGCGCTGCCGCAGCGGCGACGAAGGGAAATACCTTGTCGATCACCGGCTTGAGCCGTCCTGCCTCGACATGCGGCCACACGGTGCGGGCGAGCTCTTCGGCGACCAGCGTCTTGAACTCGGTACTGCGCGGGCGCAGCGTGGACCCCGTCAGGGTCAGCCGCCGGCGCATGATATCGAAAATCGGGATGGTCGCGGTCAGCCCGCCCTGCACCGCGATCGACACGTGGCGGCCGTCGTCGGCAAGGCACTGGAGGTTGCGGGGCAGATAGTCGCCGCCGACCATGTCGAGTACCGCCTGAACCCCGTTACCGCCGGTGATCGCCTTCACACGTTCGACGAAATCCTCGGTGCGGTAATTGATCGCGTGGTCCGCACCGATGTCGAGCGCCCGGGTGCATTTCTCGTCGGATCCCGCGGTGACGATGATCGACACGCCGAACAGATTGCACAACGCGATCGCCATCGTCCCGATACCGCTGGTGCCGCCATGGACCAGCACGGTGTCGCCTTCGGTCGCGTAGGCGCGCTCGAACAGGTTGGTCCACACGGTGAACAGCGTTTCGGGGATCGCCGCTGCCTCCACCATCGTCAGCGCGTGGGGCACCGGCAGGCACTGGCCGAACGGCGCGACGGCATAGTCGGCATAGGCGCCGGCGGTGACCAGCGCGCAGACCGGCTGGCCGATCTGTTCGCTGCCGACGTCGTCACCGACCGCCACGATGGTACCGGAAAATTCCATGCCGAGGATCGTCGAGGCGCCCTGCGGCGGCGGGTACATGCCCTTGCGCTGCATCACCTCGGGCCGATTGACGCCGATCGCCGCGACCCGCACCAGCACCTCGCCCGGGCCAGGCACCGGCACCGGACGTTCCGCCAAGATCAATACCTCGGGCCCGCCGGGCGCCTCGGGATCGATCGCGTTCATCATTGTCGGAATCGCGACCATATTTCTCGCTTCGGCTTGCTGGCGGACCGGCGTTATTGACATCGCCGACGCGGCGGTCAACGCTGCACTGCAATGGAAATCGATGACGCCCCCTCGCGTCCCAACGACGCCCTCAGCGAGTTGATCCGGCAGGACCTCGATCCGTTGTCGGTGACCGAACTCGAAGCGCGCATCACCGTGCTCGAAGGCGAGATCGCCCGATCGCGGCTGAAACTGGAACGCGCGGTTAATCACCGGGCAAGTGCCGATCAGCTATTCAAGCAATGAGCGTACCGCGATCCAACCGGCGGCCTACAAAGAAAGGGCGGGTTGGGGCGCAAGTGCTTGATGCGGGGCGGTCCACTTCCGACATAGGCGGAAAGGGCCCGGCCCCAGGCCGATACCTGTGCCCGACTGGAGTATCCTGACATGCCGTCATTCGCCCCCGCGCTCGAGACCACGCTGCACAAGGCGCTCGAAGCCGCGTCGTCGCGCCGTCACGAATATGCGACGTTGGAGCATCTGCTGCTCGCATTGATCGACGACGAGCATGGCTCGAAGGTCATGGAAGCATGCCATGTCGAGCTGGGCGAGTTGAAGACCACGGTCGCGCATTACCTCGACACCGAGCTCGACGCGTTGAAGGTCGAGGCGGCAACCGACCCCTCGCCCACCAGCGGGTTCCAGCGCGTTGTCCAGCGCGCGATCCTTCACGTCCAGTCGTCCGGCCGCGACGAGGTGACTGGCGCCAACGTGCTGGTGGCGCTGTTCAGCGAGCGCGAGAGCTACGCCGTCTATTTCCTGCAGCAGCAGGACATGAGCCGTCTCGATGCCGTCAGCTTCATCAGCCACGGCGTCGGCAAGGGCGGCACCCCCGCCGAGGTCGCGACCCCGAAGGGCGCCGAGGAAGACAAGCAGGTGAAGGGCGATGCCAAGGGCAAGAGCGAGAGTGCGCTCAAGCAGTTCACCGTCGACCTCAATGAGAAGGCGAAGAACGGCAAGGTCGATCCGCTGATCGGCCGCGGTCCCGAGGTCGATCGCACGATCCAGATCCTGTGCCGCCGTTCCAAGAACAATCCGCTGTATGTGGGTGATCCCGGCGTCGGCAAGACGGCGATCGCCGAAGGGCTCGCGCGCAAGATCGTCGAAGGCGACGTGCCCGACGTGTTGAAGCCCGCCGTGATCTATTCGCTCGACATGGGTTCGCTGCTCGCGGGCACGCGCTATCGCGGCGACTTCGAGGAGCGGCTGAAGGCGGTCGTCAACGAGCTCGAGAAGCTGCCGCACGCGGTGCTCTTCATCGACGAGATCCACACCGTAATCGGTGCCGGCGCGACCAGCGGCGGCGCGATGGACGCGTCGAACCTGCTCAAGCCCGCGCTGTCTGGCGGCACGATCCGTTGCATCGGCTCGACCACCTACAAGGAATTCCGCAACCATTTCGAGAAGGACCGCGCGCTGTTGCGGCGCTTCCAGAAGATCGACGTCAACGAGCCGACGATCGAGGACACGATCAAGATCCTCGCCGGTCTCCGCAGCGCGTTCGAGGAGCATCACTCGGTCAAGTACACGCCCGACGCGATCAAGTCGGCGGTCGAGCTGAGCGCACGCTACATCAATGATCGCAAGCTTCCCGACAAGGCGATCGACGTGATCGACGAGGTCGGCGCGATGCAGATGCTGGTGCCGCCGAACAAGCGCAAGAAGACGATCACGACCAAGGAGATCGAGCAGGTCATCGCGACGATGGCGCGGATCCCGCCGAAGTCGGTCTCGTCGGACGACAAGAAGTCGCTCGCCTCGCTCGAGACCGATCTCAAGCGCGTGGTGTTCGGCCAGGACAAGGCGATCGAGCTGCTGGCGTCGGCGATCAAGCTGTCGCGTGCGGGCTTGCGGGATCCTGAGAAGCCGATCGGCAATTATCTGTTCACCGGCCCCACCGGGGTCGGCAAGACCGAGGTTGCC
>DATLME010000268.1:0-11217 GCA_035537395.1 Sphingomonas sp.
TGCGCGATCGACTGACGGCAACGGGGGCGGCATGACCGGATTGAAGGCGATCATCGACGCACTCGAGCCGATCGAGGGCGGGTTTCGCGGCACCATCCCCGATGCCTGGCTCCAGGGCCGCACCAGCTATGGCGGGCTGTCTGCCGCGCTCGCGCTTTACGCGGCACAATGTTCGGACGTCGATCTGCCACCGCTGCGCTCCGCGCTGGTCGCCTTTGTCGGGCCGTTGTCGGGCGACGTGGTGATCCGTGCGACCCGGCTGCGGCGCGGCCGCAACGCCGCCTTCGTCCAGGCCGATGTCGAGAGCGCCGCCGGGCTCGGGCTGCGCGCGACCTTCGTGTTCATGGGAGCGGTCGAGTCGAAGGTCGATTATCAGGTCGGCCGGGCCCCCGACTTTCCGGTGCCGACTCCCGAACAGGCGACCTTCAAGGGCCATTCGGCGGTATCCTTTTCGCAGAATTTCGAACTGCTCGATCGCCGCGACGACACGGTCGGTGCGGCCGAATGGCTCCGCTGGGTGCGCCTCAACGAGCGCGACGGCCTGGACCCGATGGTCGAGCTGATCGCGGTCGCGGATTGCCTGCCGCCCGCGGCGCTCAAGCTGATCGGCGGCCCCGCCCCGGTCAGTTCGATGACGTGGCAGCTGAACCTGCTCGGCGCGGCGCCGGTCACGACCGACGGCTGGTGGCTGCTCCGCGCCAGTGCCGATTATGCGAGGGATGGCAGCTCCAGCCAGCAGATGGCGATCTGGAACAGCGCGGGCGATCCGGTCGCCGAACAATTGCAGAGCGTCGCGATCTTCGCCTGAATTCGCGACGCTCGGCACCCGCCTGCGACAATTCGCGACACATCCGGTGCTGCGCGACAATCTTCCGCGACAGTAGAAGGCGATAAGCGCACGATATGGCTGGGATCATCCCACCAATCCGGAGGACGCTTCGATGCGCTTTGTCACCGTTACCGCAACGCTCGCCACTGCCGCGATCGCCGTCGCCTGCTACGCGCAGGCCACCCCTGCCACACCGGCTACCCCCCTGCCTGCCACGCCCCCTGCGAAGATGATGCGCGGCGACACCGATGGCGACCGCGCGCTTACCAAGGCCGAGACGATCGCGCTTGCCGAATCCCGCTTCGCCCGGCTCGATGCCGATCGCGACGGCAAGGTGACCGCCGCCGAGATGCAGCAGGCGCGCGCGACGATGCGCGAGCGGATCAAGGCGCGGCGGATGGCACGCGCGACCGGCGCCGGCCGCGAGCAGGGTCGCCGTGTCGACCAGGACGGCGACGGCCGGGTCGCCAAGGCGGAATGGCAGGCGCGATCGTCGGCACGGTTCGACCGGCTCGACGCGAACCGCGACGGCGCGCTCGACCAGGCGGAACGTGCGGCGATGGCGCGGCACGGGCAGCATCGCCGCGGCCTGCGCGGACCGGGCACGCCGCCCGCTCCCGCTCCGGCACCCGGCAATTCCTGACGTCGAAACGGCCGGGTGTGCGTCGCACCCGGCCGCGCGGCGCTTTCCTGAAGGTCCAGTCATGCTACACGCCGACGCCATGGGAGAGATGCCGCATTTGCTGCTCGTCGACGACGAGCGCTCGATCCGCGAACCGCTCGCGCAATATCTTGGAAAACAGGGGTTCCGGGTCACCCAGGCCGGCGACGCGGAGAGCGCACGGACCCGGCTGGCGGCTTATGCGATCGATCTCGTCATCCTCGACATCATGATGCCTGGCGAAGACGGGCTCAGCCTGTGCCGCCACATCGCCGCAACCAGCGACACGCCCGTCATCCTGCTCACCGCCAAGACCGAGGAGACCGACCGCATCGTCGGGCTCGAGATGGGCGCGGACGACTACGTAACGAAGCCCTTCTCCCCCCGAGAACTAGCCACCCGCGTGAAAGTGGTGCTGCGCCGGCTCACCGCTGGCGGCGCGCGGCAGCATGCCCCCGAAAGCGGCTCATACGCCTTTGCCGGCTGGGTGCTGAAGACCGGCGAGCGCACCCTGATCGACCGCGAGGGCGTGTCGGTGCCGCTGTCGACCGGCGAGTACAACCTGCTGTTCGCGCTGGTGACCAGGCCCCGCCAGGTCCTCACCCGCGACCAGCTGCTCGATCTCACCCAGGGCCGCGAGGCCGCCGCGTTCGATCGCGCGATCGACAACCAGGTCAGCCGCCTGCGCCGCAAGATCGAAACCGACGCCAAGAATCCCGACATCATCAAGACGGTGTGGGGCGGCGGCTACACGCTCGCGGCCGAGGTCACCCGGCTGTGATCCGGCTGTGGCCGCGCAATCTGGCGGGGCAGATGGCGCTGCTGGTCGCGATCGCGCTGTTCGTCGCCCAGGCGATCAACTTCACGCTGCTGCTGCGCGAGCGGCAGGCGTTCCGCCTCGCCCAGACCACCGGACCCGCGGCGACCCGGATCATCGACGCCACCGAACGCACCGCGCAGGGCCGCGGACCGGTCGCCGATCGCGGGCGGTTGCGACGCCTGCCCGCCAACCCAATCACCGCGTCGATGCCCGCCGAACCCTCGATCGAGCAGAGCCTGCGCGACGACCTCGCCGAAGCCGGCCTGAAGGTCGGGCGGATCGCCACCGGGGTCCGGACCTTCGATCCCGACGATCCGCCGTTCCGCACCTTCGGCCGCCGCCGCCCCGAGCGCATGGCCCACGTCACCGAGGAAATCGTGATCGCGGTCGAGCAGCCCGGCCAGGGCTGGCTGGTGCTGCGGTCGGTGTGGCCGCGCGCCGACATGGGGATCGTCTGGCGGCTGATCCTGCAGACGCTGATCCTCTACGGCATCGTGCTGGTGCCGGTGCTGTGGATCGGCCGCCGCATCTCACGACCGTTGCGCGAGCTGACCTTCTCCGCCGAGCGCTTCGGCTCGGGAGACAGTGGCGATCCGGTGCCGGTGCAGGGCCCCCATGACGTGTCCCGGCTGATCGCCGCCTTCAACGCGCTGCGGCTGCGGGTCACCGGAATGCTCGACGAGAAGGACCGCATGCTCGGCGCGATCGGGCATGACCTGCGCACGCCGCTCGCCGCGCTGCGCGTCCGCATCGAATCGGTCGAGGACGAGACCGATCGCGCGAAGATGGCCGATACCGTCGCCGAGATGAACCGCACGCTCGACGACATCCTGTCGCTGGCGCGGCTCGGCCGCCCGAGCGAACCACTCACCGACGTCGATCTCGCCGCGCTGGTCGATGCCGTCGTGGAGGACTTCCGCGATCTCGGCAACGACGTCGCCTTCGTCGAGGCGGCGCGGCTGCCGATGCGGCTACGCCCGTCGCTGATGCGGCGCGCGGTCCGCAACCTGATCGAGAACGCGGTCAAGTACGGCAAGTCGGCAACCGTCAGCGTCGAGGCCCGCGCCAACGAGGTCGCGATCGTCGTCGCCGACGAAGGACCGGGCATCCCCGAGGAGCGCCTCGACGACGTCTTCAAGCCGTTCACCCGGCTGGAGACCTCGCGCAACCGCGACACCGGTGGTATCGGGCTCGGCCTTGCGCTTGCCTGCACCATCGTCCGCGAAGCCGGCGGCGACATCGTGCTCGCGAACCGCCCCGCCGGCGGGCTCGCCGCAACGATCACGCTGCCGCGCGGCGAACGCTGACGGTCAGTCCTCGAGAATACGGCTATGGGTGCGAGTGTCGCGCATCCGCAGATACACCAGCAGCGACACGCCGATCATCGCGGTGACGTACCAGTAGAAGCCACGCTCCATCCCCGCGTCCTTGAGCCACAGCGCGATATATTCCGCAGTGCCCCCGAAGATGGTGTTCGCCAGCGCATAGGGCAGCGCGACGCCGAGCGTGCGGATGTGCGCGGGGAACAGCTCGGCCTTCACCACCGCGTTGATCGACGTATAGCCCGTGACGATCGTCAGCGCGCCGAGCACCAGCAGCAGCGCCAGCCCCGGGCTGCCGACGCGTTCGAGCGCTAAAAACACCGGCACCGTCGCGATCACGCCGGCGACCCCGAACCCGACCATCAGCGGCTTGCGTCCGACCCGGTCCGAGAGCGCGCCCGCAACCGGCTGCATCGCGGCATAGAGGATCAACGCGACCGTCATGATCCTGGTCGCGGTCTCCCGGCTGAAGCCGCTGGTGTTGACCAGGAACTTCTGCATGTATGTCGTGTAGGCATAGAAGGCGAGCGTGCCGCCCGCCGTCAGCAGCATCACGGTAGCCGCTTCGCGCGGGTGATCGCGGAACAGCGCCAGCGCGCTCGATCGCGGCGCCCCCTCGCCGGCCGCGGCGACGTTGGTGAAGCTCTCGGTTTCGAGCAGCCCGCGCCTGATCCTGAACACCGCGATCGCGAGCAGGCCGCCGATCGCGAACGGGATCCGCCAACCCCAGCTTTCCAGCGCGGCTTCGCTCAGCACCGCCTGCAGCACCAGCAACACGCACAGCGCGGTAATCTGCCCGCCGACCAGCGTCACATATTGAAAGCTCGAATAGAAACCGCGCCGCTCGCGTCCGGCCATCTCCGACAGATAGACGGCGCTCGCGCCATATTCCCCGCCGACGCTCAGTCCCTGGAGCATCCGGGCGACCACGAGCATCGCGGGCGCACCCCAGCCGATCGATGCATAAGCGGGCGTCACCGCGATCAGGAATGCCCCGGCGCACATCAGCGTCACCGATACGGTCAGCGCCGATTTGCGTCCGTGGCGATCGGCATAAACGCCCATTACCCAGGCGCCGATCGGACGCATCAGGAAGCCGACGGCGAAGATCGCGGCTGCGTTGAGCAGCTGCGCGGTCGGGCTGGCCTTGGGGAAGATGACGGGCGCGAAGTAGAGCGTGAAGGCCGAATAGACGTACCAGTCGTACCATTCGACCAGATTGCCCGCCGATCCCCCGAGGATCGACCGCAGTCTCTTGTTCGCCGCCATCCCGCGCCTTTCGCTGCTGCCGAGCCGGGCAGACACCCGGCATCAACCTCGCCTGCGACACCGCCCTCGCTCGCGCAAGCCCGTGCGCACGGTGCCGGTGCGATGAGGGCGCTGTGATCAGGGCGCAGCAATCAGGACGGTGTGATCAGGGCGCTGCGATCAGGCCAGTGAAACGAGGGCCTGTGGAATCGGGGCCGGCAGCATCAGGACTGCGCGTCGTCACCCGCACCGTCGGGATAAAGGTACCCGTCGACGAATTCACCGCGGCGAGCCAGACGCGTGAAATCGAGAATGTCGACCTCGCCGGCGCGGAACGACAGCAATCCGTCTTCGCGCAAGGTACGCAAGGTGCGGTTGACGTGGACGCCGGTCAGCCCGCAGGCCTCGCCGAGATCGAGCTGCGTCATGGGCAGCGGGAACCGGCTACCATCGACGAGGCCGACCATCTTCAACCGCACGAAAAGCTCGCAGAAGAAATGCGCGATGCGCCCTTCGGCACCCAGCCGGCCGAGCCGGAAGATCCATTCGCGGTGCATCGCCGCGTCGAGCAGCGTCGAGAACCAGAGCTTGCGGGTGAGGTGCGGCATGCGCTCGGTCAGCCCGGACAGGACCTTGTGGTCATATTGGCCGACCTTCACCGGCCCGAGCGATGCGATGTCGTGGTCGAGCCGCTTCATTGGAAACGCATGAAGATCGACGAAATCGCCCGGCACGTGCATCGCCACCAGCTGCCGATGGCCGTCCCGATCGTCCATGTACCGGCAGACATAGCCTTCGATCAGGAAGGTGCTCGTCTCGATCCGCTCGCCGCTGCGAATGATCTGGCTGCGCGCCGGGAATTCGCGGATCTGCCCCATTGATTGCTCGATCGCGCGCCGCTCTTCGATGCTCAGCGAGCCGCGCCCGCGGCCCAGCAGGAACCGGCGGGTCAGCGGGGTGTCGTCGATGTCATCGACCCGGGAAGCGGACGCGGTAGCCATGGATCGGATGCACACCGCAAAATTGGAGGTTCGTCAACGAACCGTTCCCCAATAGGAAGCAAGCGTCAAGCTGGGCATTGGTACGCAGCCGTATAGACCGACGCGAGGCGGAGCATGCGAAATGGCGAGACCACGCCTTTTCCGATCAGCGTGACGGCGCCATCATGCGGCGTGGGATTTTCCGCCGCAACATCCCGCCCGTCATCAGTAGGCCGACGAGCATCGACGTCCAGGTTGCGGGTTCGGGGATCGCCGATGCGAATTGTCGATAGATATCCGCACTGCTGATCGCATAGTCGGGATCCTCCAGGGCATCGACGCTCAGGTTCCAGCCGATCGCGTCGAAGCTGGCCAGATCGAGGGCGGTCACCGCCGCCCCTTCGCCCTGACACGCTACCGGGCTCATGACGCCAAGCTCGTCGCAACCCGCGCCATCCCGCCAGTGCGAGGCTTCCCTGCCGTCGCCGGTGACGGTGCCGGTCGCGAACGCGTTGCCGCCCAGGGCGGTCGCACCGCCATCGATCGAGAAATACGCAGCGGTCCCGGCCGACAGATCGAGCGACGCGCCCTCGCCGGGAGCTATCCCCTCGGGGTCGCTGCTGTACCGGAACATGTCGAGCGCGGAGTAGATCGAGGTATCGTTGTAATCATAGTCGGATGTGCCGCTTTCCGCCGATGCTGCATCGAGCGTATCGACCCCCGACGAAAACCCGAGCGCATGTCCGAGTTCGTGAATCGCGATGCTGATGAAATCGTAGCTGCCAGCATCGATGCCGTCGGTCGGATCGAGGTCGAGCGACGCGTTCGAATTGAACACGATCGAACCGTCGATCTCCAACTCGTTCGAGGCGCGATAGTCCGGCGTTCCCCCCACCGCCTTCACGAGGGCGGTTTGCAGGTAGAGCGTCTGGCTGCTGACGGTGTCTCCTTCGACATAGGTCAGCACGCTCGCGTCGGTCGCCCCCGCATCGTTGCTGCCCGTGGTGATGAACGATGCACCGCCATCCGTAAGTGTCGGCAGGATCACCGAACTGTCCAGCATGGAGTCGCTCCTGGTCGCCTCCACCCCCGCGACCCAATCCGACGTTGCATAGTCGACATAGGTGCTCGAGGCGCCGCCGAGCAGACGACCGCTCAGCGAGCGATAATCGACCGCGATGTTGATGGTGACGTCGTTGGTGAGGATCGAGCTCCAATAGGCGGCGGCGATCTTGAAGCCGGCTTCGACGTCGGAACCGGCCACTCCGCCCTCGTCGATCAGGTTGATGTAAGCCGCGGTGCTCGCCGCGGGGATCGTCCAGAACGCCGTTGCGCATACCAGTGCCGCCGATGCTCTCATTCCCGCCCTCCGCTCGATCAAGCCTCGATTATGGCAAGATCGACCGGCAGCGATACTCGTGGAGAACACCTAGCGGTGCGTCGCTTCACGCCTGCTCGGCGCCCATCGACGAAGTGGTGCGGGTGGCCGGGGTCGAACCGGCACTCCTTTCGGAACAGGATTTTGAGTCCAGCGCGTCTACCAATTCCACCACACCCGCACTGTCGACCGTGATCGACACCGCGGCCTCTAACCGGCACGCGGACCGATTTCAACCGGCACGCACGCGTCAGTTGTTGGGCGGGCGCCTGCGATAGCTCAGCGCTTCGGCGACGTGGATGCGGCGGACCCCTGCCGACCGGTCGAGATCGGCGATGCTCCGCGCGGTACGCAAGACGCGGGTATAGCCCCGTGCCGACATTCGCAGCGTCGCGGCCGCCTCGGCGAGCAGCGCAACCCCCGGCTGGTCGGGGGTGGCTACCGCCTGCAGCAAATTGCCGTCCGCCTCCGCATTGGTCCTGATCCCGTGCGCCGTGTAACGATCCGCCTGGATCGCGCGCGCCGCGGCGACGCGGGCGGCGACCTCGGCCGAGCTTTCGGATGGCGACGGCATCACCAGATCAGCGGCGGTCAGCGCTGCGACCTCGACGTGCAGATCGATGCGGTCGAGCAGCGGCCCGGAAACCTTGGCCTGGTAATCGGCGGCGCAGCGCGGTGCCCGTGCGCAGGCGAGGCTCGCATCGCCGAGGTGCCCGCACCGGCATGGATTCATCGCCGCGATCAGCTGGACGCGCGCGGGGAAGGTGACGTGCGCGTTTGCGCGTGCCACGTCGATCGTGCCGGCCTCCAGCGGCTGGCGGAGCGAATCGAGCACCGCACGTTGAAACTCGGGCAGCTCGTCGAGGAACAACACTCCGAGATGCGCCAGGCTGACCTCGCCCGGTTTGACCCGCAGCCCGCCTCCCGTGAGCGCCGCCATCGACGCCGAGTGATGCGGGCTGCGAAACGGCCGGGCCCGCGTCAGCCTCCCGCTTCGCATCGTGCCCGCGACCGACTGGACCATCGACACCTCGAGCGCCTCGTTGGGATCGAGCGGCGGAAGGATGCCCGGCAGGCACGAGGCGAGCAGCGACTTGCCCGCGCCCGGTGGCCCCACCATCAGCAGGTTGTGCGAGCCGGCGGCTGCGATCTCCAGCGCCCGCCGGGCTGTCTCCTGACCCTTTACCTGCGCCAGGTCGGGCCCGGCGACACGCTCCTCGACCCCGCCGGGTGTCGGCGCGGCGATCAGGCCATGGCCCTTGAAATGGTTGATCAGCGCAAGCAGATCCGCCGCGGCGATCACTTCGACCGATCCCGCCCAGGCCGCTTCCGATCCTTGTGCCGCCGGGCAGACCAGCCCTGCGTCGTGCGCCGACGCATGCAGTGCCGCAAGCAGCACCCCGGGCGATGGCGCGATCCGCGCGTCGAGCCCGAGCTCGCCGACCACGACATAGCCGGCCAGTGTCTCCGCATCGATCACCCCCATCGCAGCGAGCAGCGCGAGCGCGATCGGCAGATCGAAATGCGACCCTTCCTTGGGCAGGTCGGCCGGCGACAGGTTGACCGCGATCCGCTTCGGCGGCAGCGCCAGCCCCATCGCCGCGATCGCGCCCCGCACCCGCTCGCGGCTCTCGCCGACCGCCTTGTCGCCGAGCCCGACCACGTTGAACGCCGGCACCCCGGGAATCAGCTGGACCTGCACCTCGACCGCGCGCGCTTCGAGCCCGAGATACGCCACTGTCCGCACGATCGTCGCCATCCGCGATCCATAGCGGCTTCCGACGCGCGGTGACCCTGCGGCGTATACCTAGTAGCGGCATGCCGATCGGCCGCTGGCGCGTGCTCGCGTTGACTTGGCGGCACGCTCTGGCTATGCGCAGCCCCGACAAGGCCGTCTTCGTGGCGGCCGTTTTCTATTCAGACGATCAGGGAATGAACGATGAAGCGGACCTTTCAGCCGAGCAACCTGGTGCGTGCGCGCCGCCACGGTTTCCGCGCACGGATGGCGACGGTGGGCGGTCGCTCGGTGATCCGCGCCCGTCGCAACCGCGGCCGCAAGAAGCTGTCGGCGTAAAGACGCTCACGGTTCGCCGCGATTTCCTCGCGGCGAACGCCGGGCGACGGGCGCCGATGCCCGGGTTCGTCTTGCTCGTGCGCAAGCGCGACGACGGTGACGAAACGATGCGAATCGGTTTCACCGTCACCAAGAAGATCGGCAACGCGGTGGTGCGCAACCGGATGAAGCGCCGGCTGCGCGCATTGGCACGCGAACTGCTGCCCACTGGCGGCATCCGCGGTGCCGACCACGTCCTGATCGGCCGCCATGGCGGCAACGAGCGCGATTTCGCGCAGCTTCGCCACGATCTCGGCAAGGCACTCGCAAAGGTCGTGCGGTGATCGCGCGGCTGCTGATCCTGCTGGCACGCGGCTGGCAGGTCGGGCCGTCGGCGATCCTGCCGCCTACCTGCCGCTTCCAGCCTTCCTGTTCGGCCTATGCAATCACTGCGCTTCGCCGCTATGGCGCGGCGAAGGGGGGCTGGCTGGCGGCGAAGCGGATCGCGCGATGTCATCCCTGGGGCGGGTACGGTCCCGATCCAGTTCCCTGAACATTGGGGTCACGTCTTGAATCAAGATCGTCAGAATTTCGTCCTGTTCGCGGTGATCGCGGCGCTGATCCTGTTCGGCTGGCCACTAATCCAGGGCAAGTTCTTCCCCACCGCCAATCCGCCGGTCACGCGCATCGAGAAGGGGCAGACCAAGGTCATCGCCAACAAGGCCGCGGACCCGACCGCCGACGGTCCCGCAGCGCTGCGCGATCGCCGCATCGTCCTGTCCGAAGGCCCGCGCGTCCGCATCCAGACGCCGACGCTTCAGGGCTCGATCAACTTGCGCGGCGCCCGGATCGACGATCTCGTCCTGACCCGGTACAAGGAAACCATCGCCAGGAACGCCGAGCCGGTTCGCCTGCTCTCCCCCGCGGGCGCCACCGACGCCTATTTCGCGGCATTCGGCTGGCGTGACGAGGGCCTCGCCCCACCCGCCGCGAACGCGGTGTGGACCGCGTCGGCACCGGTGCTGAAGCCGGGCAGCCCGGTCACCCTGACCGCCGCCAACGCCACCGGTCAGCGCTTCGCGATCGAGATCGCGGTCGACGACGGCTATATGTTCACCGTGAGGCAGACCGTCGCCAATGGCGGCGCGGCCCCGGTCCCGGTCGCGGCCTACGGGCTGGTCAACCGCAGCGGCGTGTCGAAGGACCCCGACAGCTGGACGATCCACACCGGCCCGATGGCGGTGCACAACCAGCGCGCCGACTACGACATCGACTTCTCCGACCTCGACGAAACGCCGACGCGCTTCACCTCGACCAATGGCTGGCTCGGCTTTTCCGACAAATACTGGCTGACCGCGATCGTCCCCGCCGGCGGCAACCCGTTCGACGCGCAGTTCCGTGCCGGCGCCAACAAGTCGTACCAGGCCGACTACACCAGCGCGCCCAAGCTCCTCGCCCCCGGCAAGCAGGTCAGCGCGCAGTCGCACTTCTTCGCGGGCGCGAAGGAAGTCCGGCTGCTCGACAACTACACCGACAAGCAGGGCATCGCGCAGCTCGACTATGCGATCGACTGGGGCTGGTTCCAGATCGTCGAGAAGCCGATCTTCACCTATCTCCACTGGCTGTTCCGGATGGTCGGCAATTTCGGCGTCGCGATCATCCTGCTGACGGTGACGATCCGCGGGCTGATGTTCCCGATCGCGCAGCGCCAGTTCGCGTCGATGGCCAAGATGCGTGCGATCCAGCCGAAGATGAAGGCGCTCCAGGATCGCTACAAGGACGACAAGCCGCGGATGCAGCAGGAGGTGATGGCCCTCTACAAGAGCGAGAAGGTCAATCCGGTCGCGGGCTGCCTGCCGACGCTGCTTCAGATCCCGATCTTCTATGCGCTCTATAAGGTGCTGATGCTGACGATCGAGATGCGTC
>DATLME010000269.1:0-6090 GCA_035537395.1 Sphingomonas sp.
CGGGACGCTGTCGCCCGCCTTGTGCGCAGGCTTCGGTGCCGCGGCGACGCTGATGGCGGAACGTCATGACTCCGATGCCGCGCATGTCGCCTCGCTGTGGGATCTGGCCGTGGCCCGGTTCGGGCCGGACTGGGAAATCAACGGTTCGTGCACCCAGCGCTACCGCGGCAACCTCAACATCCGTCGCCCCAAGCTCGACGTGGCGCGCCTGATGTCGGACCTGCGCGATCTCGCTTTCTCCGCAGGCTCGGCGTGCGCCAGCGGCTCGGGCCGGACCAGCCATGTGCTGCGCGCGCTCGGGCTCGACGATGCCGCCGCCCGTAGCTCGATCCGGCTCGGCTTCGGCCGCTACACCGACACTGCCGACCTCGCCGACGCGATCGACTCGATCGTGGCCGCCGCCGACCGCCAGCGGATCGCGGCATGATCGCGATCGACTTCGTTGCGCGCGACGGCAGCGTTCGTCGGGCGTCTGGAGAGGCCGGCACGACGCTGCTCGCGGTTGCGCAGGCTGCCGGGCAGCCGCTCGAGGGCACCTGCGACGGCGACATGGCCTGCGCCACCTGCCACGTCATCGTCGACCCGGCGCACGCGGGTCGCCTGCCGCCGCCCAGCGCGGAGGAGGAGGACATGCTCGACCTCGCCTACGCGGCGACGCGGACCAGCCGGCTTGCGTGCCAGATCGTCCTCGATCCCGCGATCGACGGGCTGGTCGTGCGGATCCCTCCCGGAACCTAGAGCCGGCAGGCCGGCAGGGCCGGTTTCCTGTCGCCGCCACAACCATCGATTAAGCACCCGTGCAGGGGCGCAAGCTGATGATGCGCCATGCTCCCGGCAAGGGGGCGTGTGTGAGAGGAGTATGTCTCGATGAAACTCATTGCCCTGCTCGGCGCCGGCGCGCTCGCTGCCGCGTCGTTGACCACAGCCACCCCGGCGGAAGCGCAACGTTACGGCTATGGCGATGGCCGCGGCTATGGCGACGGCTATCGCGGCGACCGCTGGCGTGGTGGCGATCGCTTCGATCGCGGCGATCGGTGGCGCGGGCGCGGCCATGGCTGGCGCGGCGGACGTGGGCGCGGCTATTCGCGCGTGGTCTGCCGGGTGCGCGGCGGCTATTACGGCCCGGTGCGGCGCTGCTTCCGCGTCTATCGCTGATCGCGCGTCGCCCGACTTGATCACACCGCCCGGCTCCGCCATATGGCACGCGGGAGTCGGGCGGACGTGGTCGTCGCCAACCCGGTCAGGTCCGGAAGGAAGCAGCCGCAACGATTTCGCCGCGGGTCGTCCCGGCTCCCACCTTGCCTTGCCAATATGGCATGAGCCCCGCGCCGCGCTCCGTGATGCCGCGCCACATCGTCCCTACCATCTCGCGCGTCGCCGCCCTAGATAGGTCGCGATGTCCGACTCCTTCGATCTCGGTGAACCGCCGCAACCGGCCGCGAAGGCGGACGCGTATCGCGTGCTCGCGCGCAAATATCGCCCGCAGACCTTCTCCGAGCTGATCGGGCAGGACGCGATGGTGCAGACGCTGGCGAACGCGATCAAGCGGGACCGGCTCGCCCATGCCTTTCTGATGACCGGGGTACGCGGCGTCGGCAAGACCTCGACCGCGCGGCTGATCGCCAAGGCGCTCAATTGCGTCGGCGCGGACGGGCTGGGCGGCCCGACGATCGATCCGTGCGGGGCGTGCGAGCCGTGCCGGGCGATCGCCGAAGGGCGGCACATCGACGTCATCGAGATGGACGCGGCGAGCCACACCGGCGTCGACGATGTCCGCGAGATCATCGAGGCGTCGCGCTACGCCGCGGTGACCGCGCGGTTCAAGATCTACATCGTGGACGAGGTCCACATGCTGTCGAAGAACGCGTTCAACGCGCTGCTGAAGACGCTCGAGGAGCCGCCGGCGCACGTCAAGTTCCTGTTCGCGACGACCGAGGTCAACAAGGTGCCGGTGACCGTCTTGTCGCGGTGCCAGCGCTTCGACTTGCGGCGGATCACCGCGGAAAAGCTCGCCGAGCATTTCGCCGCGGTATCCGCGCAGGAGGGCGTCACCGCCGAGGCTGAGGCGCTGATGCTGATCGCACGGGCGGCCGAGGGATCGGCACGCGACGGCCTGTCGATCCTCGATCAGGCGATCGCGCATGCCGGGCTGGAAGGCGGGGGGGTCACCGCCGACGCGGTTCGCCAGATGCTCGGCCTGTCGGATCGTGGTGCGGTTCGCGACTTGCTCGGGCTCGTGCTCGCAAGCGACGGCGCCGCCGCGCTCGCATCGCTGCGCCGGCAATATGATTATGGCGTCGATCCGCTGGCGGTGTTTCGCGCCTTGCTGGAAACCGTTCACGGCATCACCCTGGCCAAGGTCGGCACGCCGCCCGATACGGCGCAACCTGCCGAGGAACGTACCGCGCGGAGCGAATGGGCCGACCGGCTCTCGTTTCCGGCGCTCCACCGGCTCTGGCAATTGTTCCTGAAGGCGCATGACGAGGTCGCGCGCGCCGCGCTGCCGATCGAGGCGGCGGAGATGGGGCTGTTGCGTGCGATCCACGCTTCCAGCCTGCCCGATCCGGGCGAGCTGGCGCGCCAGATCGCGAGCGGCAAGATCACGACGTCGGCGCCCGCTGCCACGCCGGTGGCGCAGCTGGAGGCGCCGGTTGCCGCAGAGCGCAATGGCGCGCCGGCGGATTTTGCCGCGCTGGTGACTCAGCTCGAGGACAAGGGCCATTTCGCCGCCGCCGCGCAGCTCGCCAACGCCGCGCGAATCGTCCGCTACGCCCCGCCGGAACTGGTGCTGAGCGGTTCGCGTCCCTTGTCCGCCGACACGCTGCGCGATATCGGCGACGCGTTGAAGCGGGCGACCGAGCAGGTGTGGAAGATCACCCTGGAGGACAGCCCCGGCGCGCCGACACTGCGGGAAGCTGCCAAAGCCGCCGAGGACGCCGCGCGTCAGGCGATCCTCGATTCCCCGATGATGAAGGCCGCGTTTGCCGCATTTCCCGATGCGGCGCTCGAAGACTGGCCAGGTAAACGGAGCATAGCATGAAGAACCTCGATGAAATTCTCGCAATGGCGCAGAACGTCCAGAGCGAGCTCGAAAAGGCACAGGCCAATCTCGACACGATCGAGGTCGAAGGCGCGTCCGGCGGCGGACTGGTGAAGGTCACCGCAAGCGCCAAGGGCCGGATCATCGCGATCAAGATCGATGATTCGCTGATGCAGCTGTCGGAAAAGCAGATGCTCGAGGACCTGCTGGCAGCCGCGTTCAACGATGCGCGCGCCAAGGCCGATGCGATTTCTGGTCAGGAAATGTCCAAGATGACGAGCGGCCTGCCATTGCCTCCGGGCTTCAAGCTGCCGTTCTGAGGTGAGGGGCGTGCCGATAGGCCAGGGCAACGCGGCACGGTAGACCCCGGAACAAGTCCGGGGTGACGGCGTCTTCCCCGTCATGCCGGACCCGTTCCGGCACCCACCTCTCCGCACCGTCTGCGGCAGAGCAGGCGCGGAACGGGGAAACGCTAAGTGTTCGCGAACGAAAGACCCCGGAACAACGTCCCCTTCCTCCGTCATGCCGGACCCGTTCCGGCAACCACCGTTCCGCATATCCACCGCCAGAAACGGCGCGGAACGGTCCAAGCGCCGCGGCTCACCCGAGGCAGTCGTCCAGCCCGTTGCGGCGTACCACCTTGCTGTGTCGCGCCAGGGTGTTGCCGTGACGCCGGACGAATCCGCGGGGGTCGATGGCGGCACGCTTCTTCGGCAGCGGCAATACCGCTGCGATCCGCCCGGCTTCGGTAGGGCTGAGCTTGCCCGCTCCATGGTTGAAATAGCGGATCGCGGCGGCGTCCGCGCCGTAGGTCCCGATCCCCGTCTCGGCGACGTTGAGATAGACCTCCATGATCCGCCGCTTGCCCCAGATCGTCTCGATGAGGACGGTGAAATACGCCTCGAACGCCTTGCGGAGATAGCCGCCGCCCTGGAACAGGAAGACGTTCTTGGCGGTCTGCTGGCTGATCGTCGATCCGCCGCGAATGCGGCCGCCCTTGGCGTTGCGGTAGGCAGCACCCGCGATCGCGCGAAAGTCGAAGCCATTATGCGTGCAGAACCGCGAATCCTCGCCCGCGATCACGGCGCGCGGCATGTCGGGATCCATCTTGGCGAGCGGCATCCAGCGCTTGGTGACGCCGTGGCCGTTCAGCACGTCGCCCATCATCGTCCAGGTAAAGGGCGGCGGCACGAAACGGTAGATCGCGGTCATCGCGATGCTGAGCACGACGAAGCCGAGCCCGATCCTGAGCAACCAACGCAGTGCGAACCCGGCCATGCCGTCGCCCCTAGCGGACGCCGGCCGGGCTTCGCAACAGCGGGATCAGGCCGCGACCAGCAGTCGCTTCTCGCCTGCGATACGCATCATCGCCTTTTGCAGCTTCTCGAACGCACGGACCTCGATCTGGCGGACCCGCTCGCGCGAGACCCCATAGACCTGGCTGAGTTCCTCCAGCGTCTTGGGATCGTCGGTGAGGCGACGCTCGGTCAGGATGTGCTTCTCGCGATCGTTGAGGTCGTCCATCGCGGACACCAGCATCGAGTGACGAACATCGGCTTCCTGCGCGTCCGCGACGATCTTGTCCTGCAGCGGCGCATCGTCCTGCAGCCAATCCTGCCACTGGCCTTCGCCGTCCTCGCGCATCGGCACGTTGAGCGACGTGTCGCCGCCCATCGCCATGCGGCGGTTCATGCTGACGACGTCGTGCTCGGCGACGCCGAGATCGGTTGCGATCTTGGTGACGTCCTCGGGCTTGAGATCGCCGTCCTCGAACGCGTCGAGCTTGGACTTCATGCGGCGGAGATTGAAGAAGAGCTTCTTCTGCGCCGCAGTGGTGCCCATCTTGACGAGGCTCCACGACCGCAGGATGTACTCCTGGATCGAGGCGCGGATCCACCACATCGCGTAGGTCGCGAGGCGAAAGCCCCGATCCGGCTCGAATTTTTTCACGCCCTGCATCAGGCCGATATTGCCCTCCGAGATCAGCTCGGACGTCGGCAGGCCGTAGCCGCGATAGCCCATCGCGATCTTGGCGACGAGGCGGAGATGCGAGGTGACGAGCTGCGCCGCTGCGTCGGTGTCGCCATGTTCCTGGAACCGCTTGGCAAGCATGTATTCCTGCTCGGGTTGCAGGATCGGAAATTTCTTGATCTCGGCGAGATAGCGATTGAGCCCGGCTTCGCTGCCGAGCGTCGGGATCGTCGCGGGGACGTTGCTACGGGCTGCCATGATCGAAGATCCCTTTCCAGGAGAGGCGCGAGCCGCGATGCAGCGCGGTGCGTCCTCCATTGCTATACGTGAAGGTGACTGAACAGTTCCTGCATGTCGGCAGGCATTGAACTTTCGAACGACAAAGCGGTGCTATCCACCGGGTGGATGAACCCGAGGTGCGCGGCATGCAAGGCTTGCCGTGTGAAACCCAGGGTTTCCAGCAGCCCCTTTCGTCCACTCTTTGTTCTACCGTAAACCGGGTCGCCGATCAAGGCATGGCCGATCGATGCCATGTGGACGCGCACCTGATGGGTCCGCCCGGTCTCGAGCCTACATTCGACCAAAGCCGCGTCGCGCAGGACCGTCAGCGTCTTGAAGTGGGTAACGGCACGCTTGCCCCCCGCCACGATCGCGATCTTCTTGCGGTTTTGCGGGCTGCGCGCGAGCGGCGCATCGATCGTGCCCGAGGGCGGGCGGGGCACGCCGCCGACGATCGCCTTGTAGCGCCGGTCGATGCTGTGATCGTGGAACTGCCGCGCGAGGCCCTCATGCGCCCGGTCGGTCTTTGCGGCCACCATCAGCCCCGACGTGTCCTTGTCGATGCGGTGGACGATGCCCGGCCGCGCGACCCCGCCGATCCCCGAAAGTGACCCGTGGCAGTGGTGCAGGAGGGCGATTACCAGCGTGCCGTCGAAGTTGCCGGCGGCGGGGTGAACGACGAGCCCCGCGGGCTTGTCGACGACGATCAGATGCTCGTCCTCATAGGCGATCACGAGGGGTATGTTCTGCGCCTCGTTGTGCGCCGGCACCGCATCCGGCACCCTTATCGTGAAGACCTC
>DATLME010000270.1:0-9770 GCA_035537395.1 Sphingomonas sp.
GGGGATGTGGAGATTGTCGGAGTAATTGTCGCCGACGTTCTTCCAGTTGACCCGGCGCTCGCGGCGCCGGATCGGCGCAAGCGGCCGGACGTCCTCGAACCGGTAGGGCGCGACCTCATGATCATAGGGCGCGAACATCGAGGCGACCGATGGGCCGCCGTCGTCGGCGAGCCTTACGAACACGAAGCCTCTCCACGTGTCCACGTCAACCGGAACGAGGCCGCTCGCTGCCATGTCCAACGCGGGATAATCGCGCTGCATCGGCACGCCGGTCAGCCGGCCGTCGAGTTCGTAGGTCCAGGCGTGATAGGGGCAGACGAGCTTGCGGGTGCACCCCGCATCGCCTTCCACCAACCGCATCGCGCGATGCCGACATACATTATAGAACGCCCGGACGATGCCGTCGCCGCCCCGCACCACGACAATGCTCTCGCCGAGATACTCAAGCGTCCGCCAGTCTCCTGGTCCGGCGAGTTCGCTGGCGTGGCACACGATCTGCCAGGAGGGGCGAAGCACGCGTTCGATTTCGACCGCGTGATATTCGGGGTCGGTGTAGAGCCAAGCGGGCAGGCTCCAGTCGGCATCGTGGTCGACGCCTGCAAAATCCAGATGTCGCTTCGCCATTGCATGTCCCGATTGCTTATTGCACGATCGTATAATAGCGAGCGGCGATGCGCAAGTTCGAACGCGTCCAAACGGAGGTCCGTCGCTCGAGCCTGATCGAGGCAACTGCACGCGTTCTGGCACGCGACGGCGCCTCGGGGGCGTCGGTTCGCGCGATCGCAGCCGAGGCGAAGGTTTCCCCCGGCCTCGTCACACACCATTTCGCGAGCGTCGATACGCTGGTGGCGTGCACCTATGCCGATGTCGCCGAACGAGTCGCCGTTGCGCTTGCGACCGCGACGGCCGCGGCAGGCGACGATCCTCGCGCCCGGCTCGAGGCCTATGTCGCCGGCAGCTTCGCGCCGCCGGTTGCGGACCCGAGCCTGCTCGCAACTTGGACCGCGCTGTGGGGCCTGACCCGCAGCAACGCGGCGGCATCGGCGGAGCATGACAGGTCCTATGCGGCGTATCGATCCGCGCTGGAATCGTTGCTGACCGCATGCGGCGTACCTGCCGGCGAGCTGCGACTGACAGCCTTGTCGATTGCCGCGCTGGTCGATGGTCTCTGGCTGGAGCTGTGCCTGTCACCGGGTGGTTTTACTGCGGACGAGGCGCGCTTCGTTTCGACTCGCCATCTGGCTCATCTGCTCGGAACGAGCGACGGGCGCTCGGAACGAGCGACGGGCGAGCAAAGCCAGCGGCGCACGATCGTTCGAAGCCGTCGACGCCGGGGTAGCGAATAGCGGATCGATCTTCGCATAATCCGCCCGACTGCTTTTCGCTTGAAGCGTCGGGTTGGCCGCGCGGCGATTGGCCCTGCCGCAGCGTCGCTTCCTAGCCGGCGATCCGCAGCCGCGTGAACAGCATGAAGCTGGTCGGGTCCGAGCCGTAGCGCGGCTGGATCTCGCGCGGCAGATCGTATTTGCTGACGAGCCCGCCCACGTCGAGCGCCAGCTTGCCGACCGGCACCGAGTGGTAGCCGCCGAGGCTGAGCTTGCCGACGTTGAACACGCGGTCGGCAAGCGGATCGCCGTCGTGCTCGTCGCCGAACAGCTCGTCCTTGTCGACATTTTCGGCGCGACCGAAAACGGTCCAACGTCCCAACTGGATCGCGCTGTCGAGCAGAAACGCATCGGTCGTGAAGCCGTGGTCGCCCCCGGACGGGTCGTTGCGTCCCCAGGCCAGCGTCGACTGCCAGTTCCGGCTGTCGCCCAGCGGCAGGTTCCAGGTGATCGAGGCCGACGTGCGGCGAACGTCTTCCTCGGGGTGAAGACCCTCGGGGCTCTTCAGGAAGCCGTGGCTCACCTGCGCGGACAGGTTGGCGGTCGGGTTGGCGGTGGCGCGGAACGACCAGCTGTCCATCCGCGGCCGTTCGATGTCCCAGCGGTTCTCGTCGGGCTCCCGGCCGGTGAAAACGGAACCCTCAAGCTTCAGGCCCTTGTAGACGAGGCCGGCGCTGGCGACACCGAACGTGACGTGGGTGCTGTCCAGCCAGTGGTGCGAGATCGGAGCCTCGGGGTTCGCGATGCCGGAAAAGCGATGCATGTAGGTGGCGGGACCGAGCGCCGGCTCGCCGGGAAGACCGAGATAGACGAAGCCCGACAGGTCCGCGCCGAGCGGATGGCTGTAGGTGGCCGACAGCTCCATGAAGGCGTCGTGGGGGTGCTGGCGATCGACGAGTTCGGTGCGTCCGTTCGCCGTCTCACCGGTGGCGAGCAGCAGCGGATAGCCCGACTTGCCCATCAGCGGGTCGAGGCTTCCCATCGCCTTCAGCGTCAACGTCCCGCCGCCGAGCGCCCGTTGTCCCATGCCCATCAGCATGGACGCGACGAAGGTCTTGCGGTCGCCGCGAGGACCGCCCTGATCGTCGTAGACGAGCGTCGCGTAGCCGTGGAGCATGGTCGACCATTCGCCCGATTTGCCCATGATCGCCCACATCGGTGAGCTGTCGGGCTGCCACGCGGTGCCGGAGGCGTCCCGCATCATGCTGTAGTCGGCGAGCATGCCCTCCATGCCGCGCATGGCCATGCCCGTGTGATCCATGCTCGCATGGCCCATAGCCTGCATGCCGGCGTGATCCATCGGCGCGCCGGTCGCCGGGTGGTTCATCGCACCGTGATCCATTGCGCCGTGATCCATCGGCATCGTTTCGGCCGGACCCACGGTGGCGGACGGTGCGGGTGGCGTTGCCGTTTGCGAACGGATGGATCGAGCCGGAGCGGCCTTCGTCGCCGCCTGCGCGGATCCGGGCTTCGCCTTGGCGGGTACCGGCGCATGCTGGGCGTGCTGCCCCATGTCCATGCCGGCCAGGGACTGCGCGGTTGCCGCAGCAGGAGCGCTCAGCGCCGTCGCGGCGAGCAGTGTTGTGATGAGCATCGTGTGTTCCAGTCGCGTTCGATCGCCACGCGCGGCTGAGGACGCGCGATCTTGCACGCGCGCCGCCGGGGTGTCGCCAGAATCGTGCGGTCGTCGGGAGGCGTGTCGGTGCCTCCCGAACCGTTCCTACTTGGCGGGTGCTGCCGGCATGTCGTGGCCGGCATGCTCGTCATGCTCGTTGTGCTTGCCGTCGCCGCAGCACGACTTGCCGGTCTGCTTGTCCTTGCAGCAGTCGCCCTTGTCCTTGCAGCACGCCATCTCCTTGCAGCAGTCGGCGGCTGCATAGGCAGTGGCGGGGACGGCGAGCGCAAGGGCGGCGCCGATGATCGACAGCTTTTTCATTCCGTGTCTCCAGGTCTTCGATGACGTTCGTTTCAGGTCGACGTCAGGCGATCCGTGGAGGGGGCGGCACGGGTCCGCCGACCAGGCCGGCCAGGCGGGCAGAGGAAGCGGAGGCGTGCTCCGGCAGATCGAAGATCGCCGCCTCGACGGCCGAAAACGCGCTGTCGGGCAGCGCGGCGCACAGCGCGCATGCAGTTACGTCGGCCTTGACCGGCTTGACCGGCTTGTCCGGCTTAGCTGGCATGTCAGCGCAGTGCGTCTGGTGAGTCGCCGTGGCCGAGACGCTGGCGGCCATCGCTTCGCATCCTGCGCCCATGCGGACGACGAGTCCGAGCGCCAGCAGCACCAGCAGCAGATGCCGCATGCTTGCTAGGGACGGAGGCAGGATGCGTCGCATGGCTTGCCTGTAGGACCGCTCACGACATGTGCCAACCCGGCCGGTCACATCGCCCCCATAGTCGTGGGCATCCGGACTGCCATAGCGTTCATGCCCGTGTTCTCGACCAGCGACATCAGACCGCGGGGGACATTCGGCGACCGGCCGGTCCGAAGGCCAACATCGCACTTGGGCTACGCAATACCGCGCACGCTGCGGTGCCCGGAGCGGATGCGGTGCCCGGGACGGATGCGGTTGATCCGTCGCAGGAACTTCAATCCGACTCCCGGGTGGATCGCATCAGCAACGGCTTGAGGCTCATTGGCAAGGAAGCTAGCTAATCTGCATTAGGCATTGGCACCGATATAGCGCAGACGATGGCATGGCAGACACCGAGCATCCGACAACCACTGGCAGCCGATTCGAGCTGCTGGTTCAAAGTGTTACCGACTACGCGATCTACATGCTCGATCCCCGGGGACACGTGACGAGCTGGAACGCGGGTGCGCGACGTTTCAAGGGATACGAGCCGCACGAGATCATCGGCGAGCACTTCTCGCGCTTCTACACGCCGGAGGAGCGGGCGAAGGAGATCCCGCGGATCGCACTCGAAACCGCGGAGCGCGAGGGGCGCTTCGAAGCGGAAGGCTGGCGCGTCCGCAAGGATGGCACGCATTTCTGGGCCAACGTCGTGATCGATCCCATTCGCGACCCTGCCGGAGTTCTCGTAGGTTTCGCCAAGGTGACCCGCGATCTCACCGAGCGGAGAGCGGCCGAAATCGAGCTTCGGACAAGCGAGGAGCGGTTCCGTCTGCTCGTCCAGAGTGTAACCGATTATGCCATCTACATGCTCGATCCGCAGGGTCACGTGAGTAGCTGGAACGCGGGCGCCGAACGCTTCAAAGGCTACCAGTCGCAGGAAATCATCGGCCAGCATTTCTCCCGGTTCTATTCGGACGAGGACCGGGCAGCCGGCATTCCGGCGACTGCTCTCGAAACGGCAAGTCGCGATGGGCGCTTCGAAGCCGAGGGATGGCGGATGCGCAAGGACGGTTCTCGCTTCTGGGCAAGCGTCATCATCGACCCGATCCGAAGCGACGACGGCAAGCTGCTCGGTTACGCGAAGGTCACGCGAGATCTCACCGAAAAGCGGGCGGTCGAGGAGCAACTGCGTCAATCGCAGAAGATGGAAGCGGTCGGCCAGCTAACCGGCGGGATCGCCCACGACTTCAACAATCTCCTGACCGGGATCAGCGGCAGCCTGGAAATGATGCAGGTGCGGATCGCACAGGGACGAGCAGCCGAATTCGATCGATACTTGATGGCTGCACAGGGCGCGGTCAAAAGGGCGGCAGCGCTCACTCACCGGCTGCTCGCTTTCTCGAGGCGGCAGACGCTCGATCCCAAACCGACCAATATCAACCGGCTCCTGAGCAGTCTCGAGGAGCTCGTTCGACGTACCGTGGGGCCCGGCGTGAAGCTCGAGGTCGTTGGCACGGGCGGCCTCTGGCCGACGCTGGTCGATCCCAACCAGCTCGAAAATGCGGTCCTGAACCTGTGCATCAATGCCCGTGACGCAATGCCGGACGGCGGCAAGCTGACGATCGAGACCGCGAACAGATGGCTGGACGACCGCGCAGCCCGCCAGCAGGATCTTCCGCCCGGCCAGTACGTGTCGTTGTGCGTAACCGACACCGGCACCGGCATGACACCCGAGGTCATCGCGAAGGCGTTCGATCCCTTCTTCACCACCAAGCCATTGGGCGAGGGCACTGGCCTCGGCCTTTCGATGATCTACGGTTTTGCGCGGCAATCGGGTGGACAGGTCCGGGTCTATTCGGAGGTGGGCCTGGGAACGACCATGTGCCTCTACCTGCCGCGGCACTATGAAGATGCTGCGGCGCAGGACGAGGATGTCGCCCGGTCGGCCACTTTGACCCCGGTCGGAGATGGCGAGGTGGTGCTCGTAATCGATGACGAGCCGACGATCCGGATGCTCGTCGCAGAGGTCCTCGCAGAATCGGGCTTCGCGGTCATCGAAGCGCCGGACGGGCCGACCGGCTTGCGCGTCCTGGAGTCGAACGCCAGGATCGACCTGCTCATTACCGATGTCGGTCTGCCCGGGGGCATGAATGGCAGGCAGGTCGCAGACGCGGCGCGGGTGAGCCGCCCCGACCTCAAGGTGCTGTTCATCACGGGCTACGCAGAAAACGCCGTGATCGGGCGCGGACGGCTGGACAACGGAATGTTCGTCCTGACGAAGCCCTTCCAGATGGAGGTGCTTGCGGAGCGCATCCGCGAGATCGTCAGGCTCTGAGCTGCAGCTCCCGCCCGGAGCGCGGTTGCGTCGCCTCACGCAGCCCGCGCCCCAAGGCGGTAGTTCGCTCCGGCGCTGAGCGACGGCCGCTGCCGCGGCTCGACGCGGTCAGGCCAAGATGAAGTTCATCGCGGAGATGTTGGCGGCGCTCAGCGTCCCGAACGGATCGGCCAGGTCGATGCTGAACGCCACCCCTGCCGAGGTGACGACGTTCAGGCCGACGTCGCCATTCGCCAGATCGTGCGCGAACACCGTCCCCGCGTGCCCACCGCTCTGGTAGGAGGTGACGCCAAGCTTCTCCAATACGATCGCATCGAGCCCGTTCTCGAAGTCCTCGATCCGGTCGCCGCCATCGAGCGCGGCAGCGCCCTTGAACACGAACCAGTCCGCTCCGGCGTCGCCCCAGAGGCGGTCGGCCCCCAGCTCGCCGAACAGCTTGTCGAAACCCAGCCCGCCATGGACCAGATCCGCGCCATCGCCGGCGAGCAGGTAATCGTCGCCGCTGTCGCCGAACATCTGGTCGTTCCCGGCCTCGCCGCTCATCGTGTCGGCCTGGGCACCGCCGTCCAAATAGTCGTTGCCGGCACCGGCCTGAAGATTATCGCGCCCGTCCCCGCCAAGTAGGACGTCAGTGCCATTCTCGGCCGAGAGGATATCGTCGCCGCTGCCGCCTTCGAGCCGATTATCACCGTCGCCGCCATCGACCCGATCGTTGCCGTCGCCCCCATAGACCTGGTCGTTACCCGATTGGCCCTTGAGCTTGTCGTTCCCGCCCTCGCCGTAGATCCGGTCATTGCCTGCCCCGCCGCCCACTGCCTGGGTGGTCAGCTTGCCGGTGGCAGGATTGATTTCGTTCAGGAAACCGTCGTCGCCCTCGCCGGCATAGATGACGTCGTCGCCATAGCCTCCGTCGATATAGTCACGGCCGTCGCCGGCCAAGATGGTGTCGTTGCCGGCATCGCCGAGGATCTGATCATGCCCGATCCCGCCGTCGATATAATCGTCGTTGTCGCCACCCGACATGATGTCGTCACCGTCCGCGCCGACCAGCCGATCATTGCCCGCGCCGCCATCCAGCCGGTCGTTGCCGAGCTCGCCGAACAGATAGTCGGCGCCGCCGCCGCCGAGCAGATAGTCGTTGCCGTCACCGCCATAGATGTCGTCGTCCCCGTCTTTTCCATCGACGCGATCCGCCCCGGCGCCGGCGAGGATCAGATCGTTCAGGCTCGTGCCCTGGATGATATCGGCGACCGACGTGCCGTTGATCCGCTTTGCATAGGTTCTCATTTGTTCCCCCCTTGGAGCCGGCTGCGCGCGTGTCGAACCGCGCGACCGGAGTTAGTATGCTGAAATATCGATCGATTTCCTGGTAATCGCCGACGCGAATGGCGATGTTTTTTCGCTCAAGCGCCCGGCGACCGAGCCGGGCGGAAGAATCGTCGGCAATGAGGACGACCCCGTCACGTCCGAACGAAGCGCAATCGGTTGCCGAGCGACGTCGCTCGTGATCCGGCGCTGCCATCGGCGACCGGATGCTGCTACTCGCCGGTGATGCTCAAGACACGGATCAGGAAGAAAGCCGCCGACGCGGAGCGAGCCAATCGGGTGCTCGCGGAGGTGGTGACGTCGATCGAAGCGCTGCAAGACGAAGATCTGCTCGATCTGGCAGACATTTTCTCGGGCGACCCGAAGACCATATTGGGTGAGTTCGCGTCGGCCGAGATGCAGCGGCGCAACCTCAGTCCATGATGGCGTCCGCCGAACTACCCGAGGGTCTTTCCGACTGGCAGCAGGCGCCGCGCGTGCGCGTGTTGAACGACCGGATGCTGGCCGCGAACGGGCAATATGTGCTGTGCTGGCTGCAGCAGGCGCTACGCGCTTGCGACAACCCGGTCATCGACGCTGCCGTCCGGCTCGGCAACGCGCTGCGGCTGCCGGTGCTGGTCTACCACGGCGTCCGCGAGGATTATCCGTATGCGTCGGACCGGCTGCACCACTTCATCCTGGGTGCGAGCCTCGACCTCGCCGACGGGTGTCGCCGACGCGGGGTGGCTTGCGTCCAACACATCGACCGCGCTGCCCGACGTGAAAAGGGCCTGGTCTACCGGCTGAGTCTCGATGCCGCGGCGGTCATGCTGGAGGACCAGCCGACCTTCGTTGCGCGCTGGCAGTCCGAGCGCGTCGCCGCCCGGGTCGACGTGCCGGTCTTTGCGGTGAACGCCGCCTGCCTGGTGCCCCCTGCCGTCATCGGCGCGGACGTGCGGGGACGGACCGCCTTCCTGCGCAGCCACGAGCCGGCGCGGGCAGACTGGACGGGATGGGACGAGGAGGTTGCGGAAGCAGGCCCTTATGCCGGCAAGTTGCCATTCACGCCCGACCGGCTCGACGAGGAAGACCTCGAGACCCTGATCGCCGGGCTCGACATCGACCACTCTCTTCCGGCGAGTTCGATGCATCCAGCCGGTCGAACCGCGGCGGAGAGGCGGCTCGCACGCCTGGTCGAGGACGTGCTGCCCGGCTACGCGTCGACCCGGAACGACGCGACGCGCACGGACGGCGCGAGCGGCCTTTCGCCCTATTTGCACTTCGGCGTCCTTGGTCCTCGCGAAGTCATGGCCGCAGTCAACGGCGCTCCCGCAGGCAGACAACACCAGCGTAAATTCGCCGACGAGCTGCTCGGCTGGCGCGAATGGTTCCACTATCAGGCCCGCCACTTGGAGGTGCCCGAGCGGTACGACCGGGTGGCCGGCTGGGCGCGCCAGACACTCGCCGACCACGCAAGCGACCCGCGTCCCGATCACGAGACGCTCGCTGCCATGCTGAGGGGCGAGACGCGGGACGAGACGTGGAATGCCTGCCAGCGACAGTTCCTGGCGGAGGGTTGGATGCACAACAACCTGCGCATGTACTGGTGCAAGCGGATCATCGCGATGACGCCCAGCCCGGAGGCGGCCTGGACGACCGCCTGCTATCTCAACGATCGGCTCAGCCTCGACGGCCGCGACCCGAGCACATATGGCAACATCGCCGCCATGTTCGCCGGCTCGCCCGCCGATCGCGAGCGTGCCGTCTATGGTCGCGTGGCTGCGCGAGGCGACGGCTCTACTCGCCACCGGGAAGGTGGCGACGCGTGGCTGGCGGCAGCCGCATCGCGGCCGGTCCCGTTCATATCCATCCCCGACGCGGCGCCGGTCGATCCATATCTGACGGGCGAGACGACCATCTAGCCGCGCCAGATATCCGGCTCAACAAACCGGCGCATGCGGCGAGCAAGCGAGCGGATTGCCTGTCCGCATCCGGACCTAACCCGCAGCGCCGAACGCCACGAGAAGCCGCCAGCTTCCCGACTGACGGCTTCCGCAAGCATCATCGCTCGTGGGGCTGACCTGTCCATCATGAAGGCACCACCAACCGTGTCACCCGCTGCAGCGCGGGGCGGATCCGCAGGAACCCGAGATATCCGGTTTCCAATGCCCGCAGCACGATCCGCGAGCGCGCGAGCAATCCCAACGGCCGCAGCAGCGGGATTGCCCGCCACATCGCCGCGAACGCTGCGGCGCCGGACAACAACGTCCCGTTCTCGCTGGCATGGAAGCGCGCCAGCAAGGCGCGCCGATCGAGCGGGCAGGCGTCTTCCTGCGCCTCGCTTGCGTCGACGAAGCGGATCGCCCCTCTGGTATCGAGCCGACGCATCAACGCGATCTCTGCGCGGCAAAGCGGGCAGGCGCCATCGTGCCAGACGGTGAGTTCGGTCAT
>DATLME010000271.1:0-2063 GCA_035537395.1 Sphingomonas sp.
CGCGCGATCGTCCCCGCGAACCCGCGAAAGTCCAGATCGGGGCGGTTGACCCATTGCACCGGCAGGCGGAACGCACCCGCGGCGGCGCGGTCGGCGTCGACCACGACGCTCTCGAGATGCGCGAGCAGCGGCGGTCCGTCATACCAGGGCATGTCGGGGGAGGGCGCGGCGACGTTGGCGCCGGTCAGCCCGGACAACGGGATCGCGACGAACCGCTTGATGCCGATCGACGCGGCGAAGCCGCGGTAATCCTCGACGATGGCGTCGAACATGTCTTGATCGTTGCCGACCAGGTCCATCTTGTTCACCGCCACGACGATCTCGCGAATGCCGATCAGGTGCGCCAGATAGCTGTGCCGCCGCGTCTGGGTCAGCACGCCCTTGCGTGCGTCGATCAAGATCACCGCGAGATCGGCGGTCGACGCGCCGGTGATCATGTTGCGGGTATATTGTTCGTGGCCCGGCGTGTCCGCGACAATGAACTTGCGTTTTTCGGTGGCGAAGAAGCGATAGGCGACATCGATGGTGATGCCCTGTTCGCGCTCCGCGGCGAGGCCGTCGACCAGCAGCGCGAAGTCGATATTCTGGCCCTGGGTGCCGACCCGGCGTGAATCCGCTTCGAGCGTGGCGAGCTGATCCTCGAAGATCGTCTTCGAATCGTAGAGCAGCCGGCCGATCAGCGTCGACTTGCCGTCGTCCACCGACCCGCACGTGATGAAGCGCAACATCGTCTTGTGGGCGTGCCGATCGAGATAGGCGTCGATGTCGACCGCGACGAGCGCGTCGGGCTGGTACACGGTCATGCGAACAATCCCCCGTGATGCCGGACTGGTTCCGGCATCCACCGCGCCACAACCCGCCGCGCAGACCGCGGAGAATTGGACCCCGCAAACAGGGCGGGGTGACGAGGGTAAGCGGGCGGCACGGTCCCGATCCTCGCAAGCCTGCTGGCCCGGCGAGCAACCATGCCCACTCCGTCATGCCGGGCTCGTTCCGGCATCCACCGAGCCACCAACCGCCGCACAGAGTGGCGAGGTGGACCCCCCAACGCGTGCGGGATGACGGCGTTAGACGAATGCACGGCGCGCATCAGAAATACCCCTCGCGCTTCTTCTTCTCCATGCTCGCGCTCTGGTCGTGGTCGATCGCACGGCCCTGGCGTTCGCTGGTGGTGGTGAGCAGCATTTCCTGGATGATCGCGGGCAGGGTGTCGGCCTCGCTCTCGATCGCGCCGGTCAGCGGATAGCAGCCGAGCGTTCTGAACCGGATCGAGCGCTCGACCGGCAACTCGCCGGGCTCGAGCCGGAAGCGATCGTCGTCGACCATCAGCAACATGCCGTCGCGCACGACGGTCGGGCGCGGCGCGGCGAAGTAGAGCGGGACGATCTCGATGTCCTCGGCGAGGATATATTGCCAGATGTCGAGCTCGGTCCAATTCGACAGCGGGAACACGCGGATGCTCTCGCCCTTGTGCATGCGCGTATTGTAGAGCTGCCAGAGCTCGGGGCGTTGCGCCTTCGGATCCCAGCCATGCGCCGCAGACCGGAACGAGAAGATCCGCTCCTTCGCCCGGCTTTTCTCTTCGTCGCGCCGCGCGCCGCCGAACGCGACGTCATAGCCACCTGCTGTGAGCGCCTGTTTCAGCCCTTCGGTCTTCCACAGGTCGGTATGACGGCTGCCATGATCGAACGGATTGATCCCGGCCGCCTGCGCCTCGGGATTGCGGTGGACGATCAGCTCCATCCCGGCCGCTGCCGCCGCCCGATCGCGAAGTTCGTACATTGCCCGGAATTTCCACGTGGTATCCACATGGAGTAGCGGAAACGGCGGGGGCGCGGGGAAGAACGCCTTCTTGGCGAGATGCAGCATCACCGCCGAATCCTTGCCCACCGAATAGAGCATCACGGGCCGCTCCGCCTCGGCGACGACTTCGCGCAGGATATGGATGCTTTCGGCTTCGAGCCGCTGGAGGTGGGTGAGCCCGTGCATGCAGACGGGATAGTGGCACGCCCGATATCTGCGACCAAGTTATCCTGTCGAGTGCCCTAGTCGACCTGCGAGCG
>DATLME010000272.1:0-21081 GCA_035537395.1 Sphingomonas sp.
CTGATCGCCAAGCCGGCCGTCGGCCGCCGGCCGCCGTCAAGCATCCCCACCCCCGTCATCCCGGCAACGCCGGGCTGATGAAAGGGGCGGGCAGAGCACATGCCAGCTAAACTTCCGTCATCCTGACGAAAGTCAGGACCCAGAGCCAAGCAGCGCCGCGTTCGTGGTTCTGGGTCCCGGCCTTCGCCGGGATGACGGCAAAGGTGTGACCGGAAGCCCCGCCAGCAACACCCTCACCCCGATCCACTATCCAGGGCCCTCGCCGGACCTATCGCAGCCCCAGAAACTTGTGGTTCTGCAACGAAAGCCGCCAATGCGGCCGGTTCATCACCAGTTCGATCGCCGCTGCGGTGTTCGCCGGCGCATTGGCATCGTCGAGCGGCTGGATCAGGCGGTGGGCGAAATCCCAGCGTTCGACGGTGTCGATATCCGTGCCTGGTTGCGGCCATACCAGCTTGAGTTCGTCGCCGCGCCGCTGGACCACGACGCTGCCCGCCTTGGGGCTGACGCAGACCCAGTCGATCGCCGGATGTACCGCCAGCGTGCCGTTGGTCTCGATCGCGATGCGGAACCCTGCGCCATGAAGTGCCTCTACCAGCGCATCGTCGACCTGGAGCATCGGTTCGCCACCCGTCAGCACGACGAAGCGATGCGCACGATCACCGCCCCAATGGCCCTCGACCGCGACGACCAGCGCTCCAGCGTCCGCGAACTTGCCGCCGCCAACCCCGTCGACGCCGACAAAGTCGGTATCGCAGAAGCGGCACGTGGCCGTTGATCGGTCCTGCTCGCGTCCCGACCACAGGTTGCAGCCCGCGAAGCGAACGAACACCGCGCGCGCGCCTGCATTCACCCCCTCGCCCTGGAGCGTCAGGAACATCTCCTTCACGGCATAGCTCATGGCGTCGCTACGCCGCGTAGACGGTCGGGTCGGGGATGGCAGCGTCCTCGAAGCCCTTGCTGCGCAGCCGGCAGCTGTCGCAGCGGCCACAATGAACGCCCCCCGGCGCCGGATCGTAGCACGACCAGCTGATCCCGAGGTCGAGCTTGAGCCGCGTCCCCTCGCGGACGATGTCCGCCTTGCTCATATGCTGCAGCGGCGCATGGATGCGGAACGGCTCGCCCTCGACCCCCGCCTTCGTCGCGAGTTCGGCAAGACCTTCGAACGCGGCGATGAATTCCGGGCGACAATCGGGATAACCCGAATAATCGAGCGCGTTGACCCCGATGAACAGGTCGCGCGCGCCCATCGCCTCCGCCCAGCCGAGCGCGAGGCTGAGGAAGATCGTGTTGCGCGCAGGCACATAGGTGACGGGAATGCCCGGCTCGACGCCGCCCTTCGGCACCGCGATGTCGGCGGTGAGCGCCGAGCCGCCGAATGCGGACAGATCGAGCGGCAGGACGATATGGCGTTCGGCGCCGAGCACCGCGGCGACCCGACGTGCCGCCGCCAGTTCGACGCGGTGACGCTGGTTATAGTCGATCGACAGCGCAAGCACGCCGAAGCCCGCCTCGCGCGCCGCAGCGGCGGAGACCATCGAGTCGAGCCCGCCGGAGACGAGCACGACGGCCAGGGGTGGAGATGCCATGATCCGCGCGGCGCTAGGCCAAAGCCGCCAAAAAGAAAAGGGGCCGCGGTGAGGCGGCCCCGAGGTTAGAGCGCTAGCTCTCAAAGGGAGAAATCCGTGCTGAACAGCACTTGCAAGGACCTACACCGTCTTAGTGAAGACCGCGTTAAAGCGTCGCCGGCTCGATCGTTTCCGCCGGCACCGGGAACTTGATCGAACAAAACGCGCAATCGACATGGATGATGCCGGCATCGTCCGCCATCGCGCGGCGCTCCTCGATCGGGAATTTGCCCAGCACGCTGCCGATATGCGCAGCGGTGCACCGACAGCCCCGCGTCAGCAGCGTCGACGCGAAGACGCGGACGTCGTCCTCCTCGTTGAACAGGCGCCACACCAGCGTTTCGAGCGGCAGCGCCGGGTCGGCGAGCTCCGCTGCCGCGGTCGTCGCACCCAGTGCCGCGACATGCTCCCATTCGGGATGGTCGAGCCGGGTATGGAGCCGCTCCCGTCCATCCTCGCCCTCCGGAAGATGCTGCAGAAACAGCCCGCCCGCGACCAGCCGCCCCGCCGGATCGCGGGCCATCCCGACGCGGACCATGCTCGGTATCTGTTCGGACTGGACGAAGTAGCTCTCGGCCGCGTCGGCGAGGGTCTCTCCGTCCAGCGGGACGATGCCCTGGTAGCGCTCGCCCGACGTCGCGAGATCGAAGGTGATCGCGAGATAGCCCTGGCCGAACAGCGCGAACAGCGTCGGCTGCTCGGGCGCCTCGGCGAGCTTGTCCGCGTCGTACTGGACGTAACCGCGCACCTCGCCACCGCGATAATCGCAGACCAGCAGCTGGACGACGCCGTTCTCGGTACGGGTCTGCATCGTCAGCTGACCCTCCTTGTCCTTCAGCGTCGAGCCGATCAGCGCGGCGAGCGTCAGCGCCTCGGCCAGCAGCGCCTCGATCGCCGGCGGATAGGCGTGCGCGTCGAGCACCGCGGCGAGCGCGGGGCCGAGCCGCGCGACGCGGCCGCGGGCACTGCGTCCGGGAATGGTGAAGCCGAGGACACGGTCGAGATCGGTCGTCGGGGCGTTTTCGGGGATATCGGTCACCGCGCCTAGATGGTCGCAGCGCGCGCGGCGATCAACCGATCTGGCCGAAGCACCAGCGCAGGATCGATTTCTGCGCGTGGAGCCGGTTCTCCGCCTCCGCCCAGATCAGCGATTGCGGGCCGTCGATCACCTCGGCGGTGACCTCCTCGCCGCGGTGCGCGGGCAGGCAGTGGAGGAACTTCGCATCGGGCTTCGCCGCCGCCATCAGCGCGGCATCGACCTGATAGGGCAGCATCGCGCGCAGCTTGGTGTCGGCATGCGCCTGGCCCATCGAGATCCAGGTGTCGGTGACGACGATATCCGCCCCCTCGACAGCCTCGCGCGGATCCGCGACGACCCGCGCGCGCCCCGACGCCCGAACGATCGCCTCTTCTTCAGGCTGAAACCCCTGCGGACAGGCCGCAACCACGTCGAATTGCAGCAGCGATGCGGCCTCGACGATCGAGGCGAGCACGTTGTTGCCGTCGCCCAGCCACGCCACCTTCAGGCCGGGCAGCGTCTTTCCGGCTTCGATGATCGTGAGCAGATCCGCCATGATCTGGCAGGGATGCGACGCGTCGGTGAGTCCGTTGATTACCGGCACGCTTGCGAAATGCGCCATCTCCTCGACCTTGGCGTGGTCGTCGGTGCGGATCATGATCGCGTCGACATAGCCCGACAACACCCGGGCAGTATCGGCGACGCTCTCGCCGCGACCGAGTTGCATCGTCCCCGCGTCCATGACGATCGCGCTGCCGCCCAATTGCCGGATCGCCATGTCGAAGCTCACCCGCGTACGCGTCGAGCTCTTCTCGAATACCAGCGCGAGAACATGATCGCGTAACGGCGCATCGGCGTCGACCCGCCCCTTGCTCCACCCCGCGCGTGCGGCCTTGCGGTCGAGCGCATCAGCGAGGATCGCGGCGATGCCGTCGTGACCCGCATCGGCCAGGCTGAGGAAGTGGCGCACTGCAGCCATCAGTCGTCCGCAACCGGCACGTAGACCCGCGCGGCGGCGCTGAGCTTGTCGATGCATTCGGCGATGTGGGTCTCGTCGATCACCAGCGGCGGGATCAGGCGGATCACGTTGTCGCCCGCCGCCACGGTGAGGAGCTGGTGTTCGTCGCGCAGGAAGCCGACGAAGCGGCGTGCGTCGCTCTTGAGCTTCAGCCCCAGCATCAGCCCATGGCCGCGCACCTCCTCGAACAGGTGATCGTGGTTCGGGATCATCTGTTCGAGCGATTGCCGCAGCCGCGCACCCATCTTGGTGACGTTGTCGAGAAAACCGGGCTCGTGGATCACCTCGAACACCGCCTCGCCTGCTGCCATGGCAAGAGGATTGCCGCCGTAGGTCGAACCATGGGTGCCTGCCACCATGCCCTTGGCCGCATCTTCGGTCGCAAGGCACGCGCCCAGCGGGAAGCCGCCGCCGATGCCCTTCGCCACCGCCATGATGTCGGGGGTGATGCCGTAGAGTTCGTGCGCGAAGAATTTACCGGTCCGGCCATAGCCGCACTGGACCTCGTCGAGCAGCAGCAGGAGCCCGTGTTCGTCGCAGGCCGCGCGCAGCCCCTTCAGGAACGCGTCGGAAGCGGGGCGCAGCCCGCCCTCGCCCTGGATCGGCTCGACCAGGAACCCAGCGGTCCGATCGTCGACCAGCGCCAGCGCTGCCTCCAGATCGTCGAACGGCGCATAGGCGAAGCCCGGCAACAGCGGCTCGAACCCGTCGCGCATCTTGGCCTGGTTGGTCGCGGAGATCGTGCCCAGCGTACGGCCGTGGAACGCGTTGCTGAAGGTGATCAGCGTCTGGCGCTGCGGATTGCCGTTGGCGAAATGATAGCGCCGCGCGGTCTTGATCGCGCATTCGACCGCTTCCGCCCCCGAATTGGTGAAGAACACCGTGTCGGCAAAGGTCGTGTCGATCAGCCGCTGCGCGAACTTTTCGCCCTGCGGACTGCCGTACAGGTTCGACACATGCATCAGCGTCGCAGCCTGGGTCGCGATCGCCTCGACCAGCTTGGGGTGGCCATGGCCGAGCGCGTTGACCGCGATCCCCGCCGCCATGTCGAGATACTGGGTGCCGTCCTCGCCATAGAGGTAGCAGCCCTCGCCTCGGACCGGCCGCACGCCGCACCGCGGATAGACGGGCATGAGCGCGGTGATCGACACGGGCGAACTCCTTCGAACGGGAAAGGGCGGTCGAGATGACCGCCCCGGACGCTATTACGGGCGATCAGGCGAAGCGGTCAACCGGAGGAGACTACTAGTCGCGCCGGGATCATTTGCTAAAAACCGCCGGTCAGCAAAGGAGCGCGATCATGCCGCCTGAAAGCCCGTGGGGATCCCCCCGTCGAAGCAGCGACGCGGACGACATCGACTATGAGATCAAGGGCCAGGAGCTGCAGTTCCTCGAGATCGAGCTCGATCCCGGCGAAAGCGCGGTTGCCGAGGCCGGCGCGCTCGTCTGGAAGGATGCGAGCATCGACATGACCACGGTGTTCGGCGACGGATCGGGCGCGCAGGGCGGCGGGTTCATGGGCAAGCTGCTCGGCGCGGGCAAGCGGCTGGTGACCGGCGAGAGCCTGTTCACGACGGTGTTCACGCACAACGGCCGCGGCAAGGCACGGGTCGCGTTCGGTGCGCCGACGCCGGGATCGATCCTGCCGATCCGCCTCGGCGACCTCGGCGGCACGCTGATCTGCCAGAAGGACAGCTTTTTGGCCGCAGCCAAGGGTGTATCGATCGGCATCCAGTTCCAGCGGCGGATCATGACCGGGCTGTTCGGGGGCGAGGGCTTCATCATGCAGCGGCTCGACGGCGACGGCTGGGTCTTCATCCAGATGGGCGGCACGGTCGTCGAGCGCGAGCTGCGCGCCGGCGAGGAACTGCATGTCGATACCGGTTGCCTGGCGGCGTACACGCCCGACGTCACCTTCGATCTCGTCACCGCGGGCGGGATCAAGACGATGCTGACGGGCGGCGAAGGCGCGTTCTTCGCGCGGCTGACCGGCCCGGGCAAGGTGTGGATCCAGTCCCTGCCCTTCTCCCGGCTCGCGGGCCGAATGCTCGCCGCAGCCGGGTCGCGCGGCGGCGGCAACCGCGGCGAGGGATCGGTACTCGGGGGCTTGGGCGACCTGATCGGGGGGAATGACTGACGTCGCCATTTCGGCCGTGATCGGAGGATGGAGCCGGTGCGCCGGCGTTCGTGCCTCCGCAGCCGGGAATGTCGTCAGGAGGTCGCTCACGCCATCTCCCCGTCATGCCGGGCTTGTTCCGGCATCCACCTTGCCTCGGCACCGCGGAGGCTGGGCCGGGTGGACCCCGGAACCAGTCCGGGGTGACGATGGTGGGCGCAAGGACCATCAGGCGAACCCGCCTGGAAACGGATTCCGGTCGAGCCGGCACGACGCGGCGGGGCGCCGCCGCGCACCTGCCTCCGTCATGCCGGACTCGTTCCGGCATCCACCTTGCCTCGCGGCCACGGAGGCTGGGCCGGGTGGACCCCGGAACAAGTCCGGGGTGACGAGAGTGGTGGCGCGACCATTGCCGGAGCCGGCCTTTGCAAGGCGGCGGTTCGAGCACCGGATAACGGATCCGCGGTCGTTTCGAACGGAGAGCGCCTTGCCGACCCTGCCCAGCTTGGCGCGCGCCCCGGTGCGAGGTTGATGAAGAGCCCCTTGCCCGTGTCGGAGGCGAAGGAGCGGATCAGGCTATATGCCTGGACAGGAAGAACACCCCCTGGCATCCCCCGCTATATCGTCTATGCTGGATATATGGATATCGAGTCGGCGATCGGGGCGCTGGGCGCGCTCGCACAGGGAACGCGTCTCGACGTGTTCAGGCTGCTGGTGCGCCACGGGCCGGAGGGCTTGGCCGCCGGCGATATCGCGCGCCGGCTCGACGTGCCGCAGAATACGATGTCGGCGCATCTCGGCGTTCTCGCCCGGGCGGGTATCGTCCGGTCCGAGCGGCAGAGCCGGTCGATCGTCTATCGCGCCGATCTGGACGGGTTGCGCGCGCTGATGCTGTTCCTCGTGAAGGACTGCTGCGCCGGCGCACCGGAGCTGTGTGGGCCCCTGCTGGCCGAACTGTCCCCTTCCTGCTGACCCCTGCTTGCCCACCGCTCCCCACTGACCCCTCTTCCTGAAAGGACGCGCCATGGCCGTCGATATGGTGATCTACCACAACCCGGCATGCGGCACCTCGCGCAACGTGCTCGGCCTGATCCGCAATGCCGGGATCGAGCCGCACGTCGTCGAGTATCTCAAGACCCCGCCTTCGCGGGCGATGCTGGTGGAACTGATCGACCGCGCGGGGATCCGCCCCCGCGATCTGCTTCGCGAAAAGGGAACGCCCTATGCCGAGCTGGGCCTCGCCGACACGGCGTTGTCCGACGACGCCCTGCTCGATGCGATGATGGCGCACCCGATCCTGATCAACCGGCCACTGGTCGTCGGGCCGGCCGGCGTGAAGCTTTGCCGCCCGTCCGAAGCCGTCCTCGATCTGCTACCGGATGCCCATCGCGGCGCGTTCGCCAAGGAGGATGGCGAGCAGGTCGTGGATGCCGCCGGACAGCGCATCGCCTGATGCTGCTCGCGCTCGCCATCTTCGTCGTCACCATCGCACTCGTCATCTGGCAGCCCGGGGGCCTGGGGATCGGATGGAGCGCATTGGGCGGCGCTGCGGTCGCCTTGCTGCTTGGCGTCGTCTCGCTCGCCGACGTGCCGGTGGTCTGGGGCATCGTCTGGAACGCGACCGCGACGTTCGTGGCGATCATCATCGTCAGCCTGCTGCTGGACGAAGCGGGGTTCTTCGAATGGGCGGCGCTGCACGTCGCGCGCTGGGGCAATGGCAATGGACGCCGGCTGTTCGTCCTGATCGTGCTGCTCGGCGCCGCAGTCTCCGCACTGTTCGCCAATGACGGGGCGGCGCTGATCCTGACGCCGATCGTCATCGCGATGCTGCGCGCGCTGGGATATCGGGACCGGGCGACGCTGGCGTTCGTGATGGCAGCGGGGTTCGTCGCCGACACCGCCAGCCTGCCGCTGATCGTCTCCAACCTGGTCAACATCGTGTCGGCCGACTTCTTCCGGATCGGCTTCGCCGACTATGCCGCAGTGATGGTGCCGGTCGATCTCGCCTCGATCGCGGCGACGCTGGTCGTGCTGCTGCTGTTCTTCCGACGGGACGTGCCGGATCGCTACGACGTCACCCAGCTGCGCGCGCCTGGCGATGCGATCCGCGACCGGGCGACGTTCAGGGCGGGGTGGGTCGTCCTGGCAGCGCTGCTCGCTGGCTTCTTCCTGCTCGAACCCCTCGGCGTACCGGTCAGCGTCGTCGCGGCGGCCGGCGCGGGCCTGCTGCTGATCATCGCCGCACGCGGCCACGTGATCGCGACCCGCAAGGTGCTGGCGGGGGCGCCGTGGCAGGTCGTGATCTTCTCGCTCGGCATGTACCTGGTGGTCTACGGGCTGCGCAACGCGGGGCTGACCGATCACCTCGCCGCGCTGCTCGATCGCACCGCCAGCGGCGGCATCTGGGGCGCGGCGTTCGGCACCGGGATCATCGCCGCGCTGCTGTCGTCGGTGATGAACAACATGCCGACGGTGCTGGTGGGCGCGCTGTCGATCGACGCGACGCACGCCACCGGTGCGGTGAAGGAGGCGATGATCTACGCCAACGTGATCGGCTGCGACCTCGGCCCGAAGATCACCCCGATCGGTTCGCTCGCCACGCTGCTGTGGCTGCACGTCCTCGGGCAGAAGGGGATCCGCATCGGCTGGGGCTATTACTTCAGGGTGGGTGCGACGCTCACCGTCCCGGTATTGCTGGTGACGCTCGCCGCGCTGGCGATCAGGCTGAGCTTGGCCTGAGCGGGAGGCTGCTTGCGTTGCGCGCATCGCAACGCGGATCGCGGGGCATCTTCAGCCCGTCACGCGTCGATCGCTTCGCCGTCCATGCGCGCTGCGTTCTCCTGGATGAAGGCGAAGCGATGCGCGGGATTGTTGCCCATCAGCCGGTCGACCAGGTCCTTCACCCCGGCGCGCTCCTCATATTCCTGGGGAAGCGTGATCCGCAGCATGCCGCGCGTGGCGGGGTCCATCGTCGTCTCGCGCAGCTGCATCGGGTTCATCTCGCCCAGGCCCTTGAAGCGCGAGACCTCGACCTTCTTGTTGCGGAACGGCCCGCGCTCGATCTCGGCGCGGTGCGCGTCGTCGCGGGCGTAGAGCGATTTGGCGCCGACCGTCAGCCGGTAGAGCGGCGGCTGCGCGAGGTAGAGGTGCCCGCGGCGGACCAGTTCGGGCATCTCCTGGAAGAAGAAGGTCATCAGCAGGGTCGCGATGTGCGCGCCGTCGACGTCGGCGTCGGTCATGATGACGATACGTTCGTAGCGTAGATTGTCGGGCAGGCAGTCCTTGCGGGTGCCGCAGCCGAGCGCCTGGATCAGATCGGCGATTTCCTGGTTGGCGAAGATCTTGGCGCTGGTCGCGCTCGCGACGTTGAGGATCTTGCCGCGGATCGGCAGGATCGCCTGGGTCTTGCGATCGCGCGCCTGCTTGGCCGATCCGCCTGCGGAATCACCCTCGACGATGAACAATTCGGTGCCCTTGGGATCGTCCGACGAGCAATCGGTGAGCTTGCCGGGGAGCCGCAGCTTGCGCGCCGAGGTCGCGGTCTTGCGCTTGACCTCGCGCTCCTGCTTGCGACGGAGGCGATCGTCGAGCCGTTCGAGCACATAGCCGAGCAACGCCTTGCCCCGGTCCATATTGTGGCTGAGGAAATGATCGAAATGATCGCGCACCGCCTTTTCGACCAGCCCCGCCGCCTCGGGAGAGGTCAGCCGGTCCTTGGTCTGGCTCTGGAACTGCGGCTCGCGGATGAAGACCGAGAGCATCAGTTCGCTGCCGATCATGACATCGTCGGCGGTGAGATCCTTCGCCTTCTTCTGCCCGACGAGATCGCCGAACGCGCGCAGCCCGCGGGTGAGCGCGGTGCGCAGGCCCTGTTCGTGGGTGCCGCCGTCCGGGGTCGGGATGGTGTTGCAATACCAGCTGTAGCTGCCGTCGCTCCACAGCGGCCACGCCACCGCCCATTCCACCCTGCCCTGCCCGCCCGCGAAATCCTGCGACCCGGTGAAAAAGTCCGCGGTCGCGCACTCGCGGCGGCCGACCTGTTCGCGCAGATGATCGCCGAGGCCGCCCGGGAACTGGAACACCGCCTCCGCCGGGGTATCGTCGGTGATCAGCTCGGGCGCGCATTTCCAGCGGATCTCTACACCCGCGAACAGATACGCCTTGGAGCGTGCCAGCTTGTGGAGGCGCGCGGGCTTGAAGTGGAGTTCGGGGCCGAAGATCTCGGTATCGGGGGTGAACGCGACCGAGGTGCCGCGCCGGTTGGGCGTGCCGCCGAGCTTCTCGAGCGGGCCGAGCGTCAGCCCGCGCGCGAACCGCTGCCGGTACAATTGCCGGTCGCGCGCGACCTCGACCACGGTGTCGGAGGACAGTGCGTTGACCACCGACACGCCGACGCCGTGGAGCCCGCCCGAGGTCGCATAGGCCTGGCCCGCGAACTTCCCGCCCGAATGGAGCGTCGACAGGATCACCTCGAGCGCCGACTTGTCGGGAAATTTCGGATGCGGGTCGACCGGGATGCCGCGGCCATTGTCGACCACGGTCAGCCGGTTGCCCGGCTCCAGCGTCACTTCGATCCGCGTCGCGTGGCCCGCCACCGCCTCGTCCATCGCATTGTCGATCACCTCGGCGGCGAGGTGGTGGAGCGCGCGTTCGTCGGTCCCGCCGACATACATGCCCGGGCGGCGACGGACCGGCTCGAGCCCTTCGAGCACCTCGATCGACGACGCGTCATAGGCGGTGCTGGCGGCAGTAGCGGCGGCGGAAGACGCGAAGAGATCGTCGGACATCGCTACGATCTATAGAAGCTCCGCCCCGGCTGCCAAGCGCCGAAGCGCGGCCCTGCGTGGTGCCGCACCGGCGAACTGATGCGGGGATGTCACACCATCAACATATCACCGCGCGACGCGAAGACTTTGCGCATCCCGCTCGTTTCTTCTGCGCTTCACGACGAGCATCAGGAGATCCTATGCGTACTATTCTCATCGCCGGCGCCGCCGGCGCTGCCCTCTTCGCCCTGCCCGCCACCGCGCAGGAAACCACCGCAGACCAGCCGTTCAGCGGCGTCTATGTCGGCGCGGCAGGCGGCTACGACGTCCAGCCGAACGATGTCGGCTCGTCGATCCTGTTCGACCGCAACCTGGACGGCCGCTTCGGCGACAACGTCAACACCGCGGCGGGCGCCAACGCGTTCTCCACCGGCTTCTGCAACGGCCGCGCCGGCGGTGCGACCCGGACCCCGGCCGGCTGCGCGAACGACAAGGACGGCGCCGCCTATTATGCGCGCGTCGGCGCGGACAGCCAGCGCGGCAACATCGTGATCGGGTTCGTCGGCGAGTTCGGCAAGTCGGACATCACCGACAGCGTCACTGCCTTTTCGACGACGCCCGCCAACTACGTGATGACGCGCGAGATCGAATGGGAAGCTTCGATCCGCGGGCGTGCCGGCTATGCCGCGAACACGACGCTGTTCTACGGCACCTTCGGCGCGGGCTATGCGCGCATCGAGCGCAGCTTCACCTCGACCAACACCGCCAACGCCTTCAACCAGAGCGGCAAGCAGAACCAGTTCGGCATCACCGGCGGCGGCGGCATCGAGCAGAAGCTCGGCCGCAACTTCTCGATCGGCATGGAATATATGTACCACCAGTACCAGGACGACGATGCCCGCGTCCGGGTGACGCAGGGGACCGCACCGGCGACCAACCCGTTCGTGCTCGCGCCCAACACGGCGGGCACCGACTTCCGCCGCTCGGACGACAAGTTCCGCTGGCACTCGCTGCGCGCCACTGCGGCGTTCCGGTTCTAGACCTACCGGTCCAGCCCTGCTGAGCCAAAAAAAGGCCCCTTCCGTTTCCGGGAGGGGCCTTTTTCGTTTGATGCTCGCCTCAGCGAACGCGCGGGCCGCCGAACGGCAGCGGCGGCGGCGGCCGGCGATCGCGGCGCGGGAGCTGCGCCTGATAGGCATGGCCGCAATGCGCGACGCAATAAGGGAAGCCCGGGTTCACCTTGTCGCCACAGAAGTGGAAATCGGGCTCGCCCGGATGGCCGAGCGGCCATTTGCAGATCCGGTCGTTGAGATCGAGCAACGTCGTCTTGCCCGCGATCTCGGCAGACGGCTTGGCGGGCACTAGCCGACGCGGCGGCGCGGGGGTGCTCGGCGGCTGCTGCTCGCCGGGTGCCTGGCGCAGGAAGCCGCCGGGGCCGACCGACCGCAGGATCGGCTGCGGCGCCGCGACCGGCGCGGCGTCGGCGACCGGTGCCGCGACGATGCGCTCGTCCTCGGCATCGTCGTCCTCGTCGACATCGACCGGCGCTGGCTTCACCGCGACCGGCGCAGGCGTAGGCGCGGCGACCGGCGCCGGCGGCGCGGGTGCGACCGGTGCAGCAGCCGGAGCAGCCGCAGCGACAGCGGCAGCGGCAGCCTTGTCCTTGTCGGGATCGTTCGGCTTCACCGGCGACGGCCGCGCCTGCAGCCCGAGACGGTGCGCCTTGCCGATCACGGCATTGCGGCTGACTCCGCCGAGCGCCTCGGCGATCTGGCTCGCGGTCTGGCCCGCTTCCCACATGGTTCGCAGCGAGCCGATCCGCTCTTCGGTCCAGGACATCGTTGTTTCCTCGTCTAGTCGGTTGCGGGCGGCACCGGCTGCGGTTACCCGCTGAGCCATGAGCAGCCAGCCACCAATCGGTGAAATTCGGTCGGCAATCCGGAACGCGCCTGGCGTTCCGGTGATCCGGAACGTCAATTGGGGCGGTCTCAAGACCCTCTATGTGAAGGAGGTGCGGCGTTTCTTCAAGGTGCAGTTGCAGACGATCTGGGCACCCGCGATCTCGCAACTGCTTCTTTTGGTGGTTTTCACCACCGCGCTCGGCTCGCGCGGGACGGTTCATCTCGGCGGACGCGAGGTCGGTTTCGCCGACTTCATCGCCCCCGGACTGATCGTCATGGGGATGATCAACAATGCCTTTGCCAACGCCAGCTTCTCGCTGCTGGTCGGCAAGATCCAGGGAACGATCGTCGATTATCTGATGCCGCCGCTATCGACCGCGGAGCTGCTCGCCGCGCTGGTCGGCGGCGCGGTCACCCGCGCGTTCTGCGTCGGCGGGGCGGTATGGCTGGCAATGGCATTGTGGCCCGGCGTCCGCGTGACCCCGCACGCGCCGCTTGCGATCCTGTGGTTCGGGCTGCTCGGTTCGACCTTCCTCGCGCTGCTCGGCGTGCTGACCTCGATCTGGGCGGAGAAGTTCGATCATGCCGCGGCGGTCACCAACTTCGTGGTCGCGCCGCTCGCGCTGCTGTCGGGCACCTTCTATTCGGTCGATAAGCTCGCGCCGACCTTCCGGGCGGTCAGCCATGCCAATCCGGTCTTCTACATCATCTCGGGCTTTCGCTACGGCTTCCTCGGGCTGAGCGACTCGCCCGTGCTGATCGGCAGCCTCGCCATTCTCGCGGTCGACGTGGCGCTCGCGGTGCTGTGCTATCAGCTGCTCCGGCGCGGCTGGAAGTTGAAGAATTGACCGTCGGACCCCTGGTGCCCACCGCCCGCTGACGGTGGCCACGCCGCTCTCGCGGCGCGGCTATGCGCGTCAGGAGGCGCGACGCCATTCGTCCGCGAGCAGACCCAGGATTACGCTGTCGCGCACGCCGATGTGCGTCTCCCATTCCGCACGCAGCAGCCCCTCGCGGCGAAAGCCGAGCGCCTCGAGCAACCCCAGCGAGCCGCGATTGTCGGGGTCGACGTCAGCGAACACCCGGCGCTGGCCTTCCTCGTGGAACAGCAGGTCGAGCAGCCGGGACACCGCTTCGCGCGCAAATCCCTGCCCCCAGGCACTGCGCACCAGCATGTAGCCGATCTCCGCGACGCCATCGCGGCGCTGCGTGCTGCCCATCGTGCCGATCGCCCGATCGTCGCCGGCCCGCGTGATCGCCCAGCCGCGCCAGCTTGCCTGATCGGTGCGGGGCGCGAGATAGGCCTCGGTCTCGGCCAGCGTCGTGTGAGGCGCGCTCGACCACCAGCGCATCAGATCGGGGTCGCGATACGCCTCGTGCAGCGCCGCGGCGTCGGTCGGCTGCACCGGTCGCATGATCAGCCGCGCCGACGTGATGACGCGGGGGCCGTCGGCGGTCACCGCCCGAGCATCTCGACTAGCATGCGCACCTTCTGCTGGCGCCATTGCGGCAACGGCGCCACCAGCCAATAGCCGAGCTTGGACGGCACCGCCGCACCGATCTGGACGACGCGGCCGGTGTCGAGATCATGCGCGGCGAGCAGCTGCGGCACCGTCGTCCTGCCAAGCCCCGCCGCGGCGGCGTCGATCGCGAGCCCCGCATCCGCGACCCGCACCAGCGGTGTGCCGTCGGCGCCCGGGCTGCCCGGCCAGACGATGCTCGTCTCGCTCACGCCGGCCCCGGCAGCGCCGCCCGCAGCCGTGATCGTCACCATGCCGTCGGATTCCAGCGCTTCGCCCTGGTGCTCGCCCGGCCCCTCGCCCCAGCGGATCGCCAGATCGAGATTGGCTTCGGTAAAGTCGACGAGTTCGTCCGCGGCGATCAGCACGAACCGCAGGTCCGGATCGTTCGCCGCGATCGCGGCGAGCCGCGACATCAGCCATTTTTCGGTCAGGTCGCGCGGCGCGGCGATGGTCAGCGATTTGGAGGATTGCCCCGCCTGCATCGCGCGCACGGCTTCCTCGAATTGCAGGAAACCGTCGCGCAACGGCCCCAGCCCGGCCTCGGCCTCGGGCGTCAGCTCCAGTCCGCGCGTGGTGCGACGGAACAGCACGACGCCGAGCGTATCCTCGAGCGCGCGGATCTGCTGGCCCACTGCCGCCGGGGTTACCGCGAGCTCGTCCGCGGCGCGCGTGAACGACAGGTGGCGCGCCGCCGCATCGAAGACGCGCATGCCGTTGAGCGGAAGGTGGGTGCGCTTCAACTCGTCACCGCCGGCGCCACCAGTGCGAAACGCGGGATCACGACGTCGACCAGCCCGCCATCCTCGCCGATCATCTTGTAGCTGCCCTGCATCGCCCCGGTCGGCGTGGCCAGCGGACAACCGGAGACATAGTCGTAGCTGGCGCCGGGCGCGATCACCGGCTGTTCGCCGACCACGCCCTCGCCCTCCACGGTGTGGCGTGCGCCCCGACCGTCGGTGATCACCCAGTGCCGCGCGAGCAGCTGGACGCTGGTGTCGCCGCCATTCTCGATCCGGATGTGGTAGGCCCAGAACCAGCGTCCCCGCCGCGGCTCGGACTGGTCGGGCAGATAGCTGACCGAGACCCGCACGGTGACCGCTCCGGTCACCTCGGCATAGGAGAAGAACTCCTTCACAGCCCGACCGCGCCGAGCGCCTGGTCGAGATCGTCGATCAGGTCACGCGGATCCTCGAGCCCGACGTTGAGCCGCAGCAACCCTTCGGTCACGCCCATTTCCTGCCGCTTGTCCTCGGCAACGCCGTAATGCGTCGTCGAAGCAGGATGCGTCATCAGCGAGCGGGAATCACCGATGTTGTTCGAGATGTCGATCAACGCCAACCCATCGAGCAGCGCATGCGCCTGCGCGCGCCCCTCGACCTCGAATGCGAAGATCGGGCCGCACGCATCCATCTGGCTCATCGCCAGATTGTGCTGCGGGTGGCTCGGCAGCCCCGGGTGCAGCATCCGCGGCACCCGGGCTTCGAGGAAGCGGCCCACCGCGACGGCGTTTTCGGATTGACGGCGGATCCGCAGGTCGAGCGTCTCGAGCCCCTTCAGCACCACCCATGCGTTGAACGGCGACAGGTTCGGCCCGGTGTTGCGGGTGAACGGCAGCAGCGTGTTGAGGATGAAGTCCTCGGTACCGCAGACCGCGCCGGCGAGGACGCGGCCCTGCCCGTCCATCATCTTGGTCGCCGAATAGGCGGTGACGTCGGCACCGAATTCCATGGGGCGTTGCAGCGCCGGCGTGGCGAAAGCATTGTCGACGACGCTGATGATCCCGCGTTCGCGCGCGATCGTGCACACCGCGCGCAGATCGACGATGTCCATCGTCGGGTTGGCGGGGGTTTCGAAGAAGAAGACCTTGGTCGCCGGGCGCGCGGCATCGGCGAACGCCTGCGGATCGCGCGCGTCGACGATCGTCGTTGCGATCCCGAACTTCGGCAGCAGCGTGTCGGTCAGCCAGCGGCAGGATCCGAACGCCGCACGTCCGGCGACGACATGGTCGCCGGTCTGCAACTGGCAGAGCAGCGCTGCGGTCATCGCGGCCATCCCGGTCGCCATCGTCCGGCATGCTTCGGCGCCCTCGAGCAGCGCGATCCGTTGTTCGAGCATCTCGACGGTGGGGTTCTGCAGCCGGGAATAGGTCATCCCCTCCTGCTCGCCCGCGAACCGCGCAGCGGCGTCGGCGGCCTTGTCGTAGCTGTAGCCCGAGGTCAGGAACAACGCCTCGGAGGTTTCGCCATATTCGGAACGGGCGGTGCCGCCGCGGATGGCAAGCGTTGCCGGGCGCCACTGCGCGGTGATCGAACGGTCCTGGCCTGCCTTGCGCTTCATCGCCGCGCTTTGCCCCCTTCGCCGCGGGCTTTCAAGCATCGTGCGCCCTTGAAAGCCCGTGGCGAAGCGGGAACAAGGCCGTGTGTTCAGATCGGTTCAACGTCCCCTCCCCGTCGCGGCCGCCATCGGCATCGTCGCCCAGGCCCTGTTCGCGTGGCGGCTGACGACGCCGCACCAACTGGTGTTCGACGAGGTCCACTATATTCCGGCGGCGCGCGCGCTTGCCACGCTGGCCGGGCCGGCGAACATCGAGCATCCGTTGCTCGGCAAGGCAATCCTCGCGCTCGGGATCATGCTGTTCGGCGACGGGCCGCTCGGCTGGCGCATCTTTTCCAGCGTCGCGGGCGTCGCGGTGGTCGTCGGCGTGTTCGCGATCCTGTGGCTGATCTTCGGTCGGCTCCGCGTCGCCGTGATCGGCAGTTTGCTGGCCGTCCTCAACTTCACCATCTTCATCCAGGCGCGGATCGCGATGCTCGACGGCTTCATGGCCGCGTTCGTCGTTGCCGCGCTCGCGACGATGATCTGGGCGATGCATGGGTCGGGCCCGCAGGTCCGGCGGCGCTGGCTGGCGGGCAGCGTGCTGCTCGGTCTGGCAGTCGGGACCAAATGGACCGCGGCCCCCTATGTCGGGTTTGCCGGCATCGCGTTCCTGCTGCTGCGCCGTGGACGTGCGGACCGCTGGCCCGGGCTGTCCGCCGTTGGCGCGCTGGCGGTGCTCGGGGGCGCCAGCATCCTGACCTATTTCGCGACCTTCGCACCCGCGTTCTTCTACGCGCACGACCCGATGACGCTGGGCAAGCTGGTGCCGTTCCAGGCCGACATGTACCGACAGCAGACCCAGATCCTGCCGCCGCACAGCTACCAGTCGTCATGGTGGACCTGGCCGCTCGACCTGCGGCCGATCTGGTACCTGTACGAACCCGCCGACGGGGCGCAGCGCGGCATCCTGCTGCTCGGCAATCCTGCGATCATGTGGGGTGGCCTGGTCGCGGTGCTCGCGTGCCTCTGGGCCTGGGCGCGCGACCGCAACGTCGCGCTGGGCGCGCTGGCGGGTCTCTGGATCGCCAGTATCGGCATCTGGGCGATCATCCCCAAATCGCTCGGCTTCTTCTATTATTACTATCTGTCGAGCATCTGGCTGCCGATCGTCATCGCGGCGGCCTTCGCGCATTTCGGGCAGCGGCGGTGGCGCTATGCCGACGAAGCCTTCCTGACGCTCGCGGCCGCGCTGTTCGTCCATTTCTACCCGATCATCGCCGCGACTGCGCTGGCGGGTCCGGGCTCGTTCCGCCGCTGGATGTGGTTGTCGAGCTGGCTGTGAGCCGGCTCAGTAGCGACCCCAGGTGAATTTGGACGACATCGCGTAGTTCCACACCGCGCCGACCAGGATCCCGAGCAGCGCCGATGCAGCGACCCCGCCCGCGCGCGCATCGTGGAGGAAGGCGGCGATGCCGATATTGGCGACCACGCCGACCGAGCAGACCACGCAGAACGACACCCAGCCGTCGACCAGCTGCCGCCACCCCTTCAGGCGCCGGTCGCGGTAGGTGAGTGCGTTGTTGAGGAAGAAGTTGAACGTCATCGCCGCTGCCGCGCCCAGCATCTGCGCGACGAGGAAGGTCGCGCCGAGCAGCAGGAGGACCGCGAGCACCGACATGTGGACGCCGGTGCCGACCAACCCGATCACGGAGAACATCGCGAACCGCACCGGAACGAAGCGCCCCACCATCCGATCATAAAGCGCAATCAGGTATTCCATGGCGACCACGTGATCGAGCTTGCTCTCGCCCTCGGTGCGGACGCGGAATGTATACGGCAGCTCGGCGAAGGTCAGCGGTGTTGGGCTGGTCGTCATCAGGTCGAGCAGGATCTTGAAGCCGATCGCTGACAGATCCGGAGCAAGCCGCCGCGCGATGCTGGTCCGGATCATGAAGAACCCGCTCATGGGATCGCTCAGGTCTCCCTTCAGCACGCGGCGCGAAAGCCGTGTCGCAAGCGCGGATTTGGCGACGCGGTCGCGGTCCCAGTCGCCGGTGCCCCCGCCGGCGACGAAACGCGAGCCGACCACGAGGTCGAGCTTTTCGTCGCGCTGGAGGAGGTCGAGCATCGCGGGCAGCAACGTCTCGTCATGCTGGAGATCGCCGTCGATGATCGCGACGGCGGTCGCGGCGGTCGCGCAAATCCCCTCGACGCAGGCCGACGAAAGCCCGCGCCGGCCGATCCGCTGGATCACGCGTACCCGGGTATCGTGCCGCGCCAACTCGCGCGCAGCCTCGGCGGTGCCGTCGGGGCTGTCGTCATCGACGAAGATCGCTTCCCAGCGGCGACCGGCAAGCGCCTGGTCGAGCCGGGCGACCAGCGTTGCCACGTTCGCCTTTTCGTTGAAGGTCGGGACGACGACGGCGAGTTCGAGCACTTCGTTCACAGGACGGCGAGGACCGCGTCGCCCATGCCGCGGGTCGACAGCCCGCCGCCGAGATCGCCCGTCCGCGCGCCCCTCGCGATCGCGGCGGCCACGGCCGCGTCGATGCGATCGGCTGCGTCGGCACGCCCGAGCGAATGGCGCAACATCATCGCCGCCGACAGGATCGCGGCACACGGGTTCGCCCGGCCCTGCCCCGCGATGTCGGGCGCCGACCCGTGGATCGGCTCGAACAGGCCCTTCCCCGCCCCGTCGAGCGACGCCGACGGCAGCATGCCGATCGATCCGGCGCACATCGACGCCTGGTCCGACAGGATGTCGCCGAACAGGTTGCCGGTCACGATCACGTCGAACTGGCCGGGGTTCCTGACCAGCTGCATGGCGGCGTTGTCGACATACATGTGGCTGAGCGCGACCCCGGGATAGTCGAGCGCGACCTCGTTGACGACGTCGCGCCAGAGCTGCGACGTCTCGAGCACATTGGCCTTGTCGACCGAACAGAGCCGCGCGCGTCGGCGGCGTGCGGTCTCGAACCCGACCCGTGCGATCCGCGCGACCTCCGCCTCGTCATAGCGCATCAGATCATGGCCTTCGCGCAGGCCGGCGGCGGTCGTGCGACGGCCCTTTTCACCGAAATAGACGTCGCCGGTCAGCTCACGCACGATCACCAGGTCGATCGCGCCCGCCACCTCGGGGCGGAGCGCCGAGGCATCCTCGAGCCCGGCGAACAGCATCGCGGGCCGCAGGTTCGCGAACAGCCCGAGTTCCTTGCGCAGGCCGAGGATCGCCTGTTCGGGGCGCAGCGCGCGGTCGAGCGAGTCGCACGACGGATCGCCGACCGCGCCGAACAGCACCGCGTCGGCGCGTTGCGCGAGCGCCAGCGTCGCCGCGGGCAGTGGGTGCCCCGTCGCGCGGTACGCAGCACCGCCGACCAGCGCTTCCTCGAAGACCAGCCCGAGTTCGAGCGCCTCGAGCACGCGCCGCGCCTCCGCGGTGACTTCGGGGCCGATGCCGTCGCCGGCGAGGATCGCGATCAGGGCCATGCCGCTGCCCTTGCAATGCGCGCGAGCCTCACGCAACCGCCCTTTTCAGCCGATCTACCAGCCGCATCCGCGCCGCCAGCGGCTCGGCCCGGCGATCGACCAGGATGTCGCGCGCAAGGAAATGCCCGGTCAGCGCGACCCCGGCGAGGATATCTGGCCAGTCCGCCTCTCCGCCGACCCGCACGAACGCGGGCAGGGCGAGCATCCGGTCTTCATAGCCGAGCGCCGCCTGCCGGCTGACGGCGCCGCCTGACCGCGGGCTGACGAAGGCGAGATCGTCCTGCCCTCCGCCGACCACGCACGCGTCGAGCGCAAGGCCGAAGCCGAGTTCGGCGAGCACCAGCAATTCGTAACGCACCAGCGCCACCGCCCAGCCCCGCGCTGCCGGCGCCGCCTCGACCGCGTCGAGCATGCCGCCAAGTGCGTCGTAGAGCCGTGGATAGGCCTGCGCCTCGGGCAGCGACACCGCCGTCAGCGCGGTCACCCAGTCGAGCGCGGCGGCGGCTAGCGGCTCGCCGTGCAGCGCGGCACGGCTGTGCATCAGTTCGACGGTAAGCGCCGCGAGCTGCTCGCCGGTGCGCGCACGCCAGTCGCCGAGCACGATGTTGGCGGGCTGCAACACCGGCCGCAGCGCACGCGAGCGGCCGCCGCGGACATAGCCGGGCTGCACCCCGTCGTCACGGGTCAGCGCACGCACCACCGAGCCGTGCTCGCCATGCGCGCGCGCAGACAGGATGATGGCGGTGGTGCGCAGATGCATCGCTGCCATGTAGGACCGCGGCGACGCGTTGGGAAAGAGGCGCTAGCGGCGCAGGCGCTTTGCGAGACGGCCGAGCGCGGGCGAGCGCAGCCGCCGCTTGCCCCTCGCTACCGCCGCGTCGAAGCGCGTCAGCGCTGCCACCGCTAGCCGATTGCGCCAGGTGGGCCGCAGCAGGAGCAGATCGACGCATGCCACGCCCGCGGTCGCGAACAGCCTTTTGTGCTGGCCCTCGCCTTCGGTGAAGTCGAGCCAGGCAAAGCGATCGTCGAAGAGATCGCGCATCGCGGCGTGCTGGAGCACGGTTCCCGGCGACAGCGCCGCGTACGCCGGATCGTGGCCCAGATAGTCGTACCGCAAGGTCGAGCCGGCCGCGGTGCAGCACAGATACGCGACGGGGCGCCCGGCCACGAACAACAGCCAGGCGCGCAGCCGGTCGGCAGCAGCGAGCCGGTGCAGCGTGCCAGCCGCCGTCGGGTCCGTTGGCAGCCCGGCCGCGAGCAGCCGTTCCTGGAACGTCCGCCGGGATACCGCGCGCGCAAGGGGGTGAAA
>DATLME010000273.1:0-5900 GCA_035537395.1 Sphingomonas sp.
TGCCGGCCAGTCGTGGATCGACCACAGGTTCCAGTCGAGCGGAAAGCCGTGGACCGCGACGACATCGACCTGGTCGAGCGCGCCCAGCGCCTCAAGCCGCTGCAGCCACGACGCGTCGATCGGCGACATGCCGCCCAGCACCCGTGTCACTCGCGGGTTGGCCGTCCCGATCGCGCGTCCGGCGCGGATCACGGTGTCGGCAAAGCGCGACCAGTCGGGATCGACCTCCGGGTCCCAATGCGACTTGTTGTTGGGCTCGTTCCAGATCATCGCTGCTTCGATCATGGCAGGGCTTTTCCTGTGGTAAGCGTCCTCGAGCCAGGCTCGTGACGGTAAGTCGGCGCGCCGGGCACCCGGGTCGCGGTCACGCGAGGCGCTCGTTGAGGCTGACGAGGCGGGTGCCCCAGTTACCCCAGACGACCCGCGACACCGACGCCGGCGCCACGTCGAAGCGCAGCAGATCGTCGAGCGGCATGCCGAGCACATGCGCGACGGCGGCGCGGATCATGTCGGCATGCGTGACGACCGCCACAGTCTCTCCCTGGTGCGCCGTCGCCAGCGCCGCAAGGCAGTCGACGATCCGCGCCTGCGCCTCGCCCATGGTCTCGCCGCCGGGAATCCGCGCGGTGCCGCGCTGCTCGTTCCAGGCGGTCCAGGCGGGATCGTCGCCGAAGCTGTCGAGCGCGCGGCCCGTCCAGTCGCCCATGTCGATCTCGATCAGCGCGTCGAGGACCGTGACCGGCAGCGCATCGCGAGATGCGGCGATCGCGGCGGCGGTGTCACGGGTCCGGTCGAGCGGGCTGCACACCAGCGCCGCGATCGGCTCGTCCGCCAGCGCCAAGCCTAGCCGCTCCGCTTGCGCAACGCCGTCGGCACTGAGCGCGACCCCGGGCAGCCGCCCCGACAGCCGTCGGTCGAGTTGCACATGCGGGGCATGCCGGATGAGAAGGAAAGTGGCAGCCACCGGCGCGAAGCATCCCTTTGTCGTGCCGCCAGTCGGCCGATCGTTACGCCCCCAAACACCGCCACAGCACCCAGGTTCCGGCCCTTTCCGCGTGCCTTCTTGATCGACGTTAGCGGGAACAAAGAAGATGAAGCTTTGTTACTGGATTGTGTCCACCGCTGGATAGCAGGAGCCGACGCCGTACATGCCGACAATTTGCACGATCATCAATCCCGTCACGGCTATTCCGGCGCGCTGCGCATGAGCGAGACAATCCTGATCACCGGCGGCGCCGGCTTCATCGGCCGTTGCGTCGCCGAAGAACTGCTTGCCCGCGGCAACCGCGTCCGGGTCCTCGATAGTCTTATCGAACAGGTCCATGGCGACGTCGACGGCTCGAAGATGCTCAACCCGGAGGCGGAGTTGATCCGCGGCGACGTCCGCGACAAGGCCGCCGTTGCCAGCGCGCTGCAGGGGGTCGACTCCGTCGTCCACCTCGCCGCCGAGGTCGGGGTCGGCCAGTCGATGTACGAGGTCGAGCGCTATACTTCCACCAACGACGTCGGCACCGCGGTGCTGTTCGAGGCGCTGATCGACCGTCCGGTCCGCCGCGTCGTCACCGCCTCGTCGATGTCGATCTATGGCGAGGGCCTGTACCGCGATGCCGACGGCGCGCTGGTCGAGGATGCCGAGCGCAAGGGACTCCGCGACGGTCTCTCGAACTGGGAGCCGGTCGATGCCGAGGGCCGTCCGCTGCAGCCGGTCGCGACGCCCGAATGGAAGCGGCCAAACCTGTCGTCGATCTACGCGCTCAACAAATATGTCCAGGAGCGCACCACCCACATCATGGCCGCGCCGTACGGCATCGAGGGCGTGTGCCTGCGGTTGTTCAACGTCTATGGCCCCGGCCAGGCGCTGTCGAACCCATACACCGGCGTGCTCGCGATCTTCGCATCGCGCCTGCTCAACGGCCAGCAGCCGATGATCTTCGAGGACGGCGAGCAACGCCGCGACTTCGTCCATGTCAGTGACGTCGCGCGCGCCTTCGCCGACTCGCTGACACTGCCGCAGGCGGTGGGCGGCACCTTCAATATCGGATCGGGCCAGGACCGCTCCGTCACCGAGGTCGCTACCGAGCTGGCGCGCGCGATGGGCAAGAACGAACTTGCCCCGATCATCGTCGGCAAGGCGCGTATCGGCGACATCCGCCATTGCTTCTGCGACACCACGCTCGCCGCCGACCGGCTCGGCTTCGAGGCGAAGCAGGACTTTGGCGACGGACTCGCCGTGCTCGCCGAATGGGTTGCCGAGCAGACCTCGACCGACAATGTCGAACAGATGCGGGCCGAGCTCGATCGGCGAGGGCTGGTGGCGTGATCGCAGACGCCGCGCGCGATCAACGCCCGATCCTGATTACCGGCGGCGCCGGTTTCATCGGCTCCAACCTCGCGGACCGGCTGGCCGGCGAGGGTCACCGGGTGCGGATCTACGACGCGTTGTCGCGCCCCGGTGTCGACGGCAATCTGCGCTGGCTGCAGACCAATCACGGCGACTTGATCGAGCCGGTGATCGCCGACGTCCGTGACGAACCCGCGCTCGCCGCGGCGGCCCGCGACGCGAAGGCGGTGTTCCATCTTGCCGCGCAGGTCGCGGTGACGACGAGCATGGCCGATCCGCGCGCGGATTTCGCGATCAACATCGCCGGCACGCTCAACCTGCTCGAAGCATTGCGCGAGCGTGGCGATCAAACGCCCATGATCTTTGCGTCGACCAACAAGGTCTATGGCGATCTCGCCGATCTGTCGTTCGATCGCAGCGACGACGCCTATGTCGCAAGCGATCCGGCGGTGCGCGCGTACGGCATCGGCGAAGCTCGGCCGCTCGACTTCCACACGCCCTATGGCTGCTCGAAGGGCGCTGCCGATCAATATGTGCTCGATTACGCGCGCAGCTTCGGCGTCCCCACCGCGGTGTTGCGGATGAGCTGCATCTATGGCCGGCGCCAGATGGGAACCGAGGACCAGGGCTGGGTCGCGCATTTCCTGATCCGTGCGCTCGCTGGCGAGCGGATCACTCTGTATGGCGACGGGTGCCAGGTTCGCGACATCCTCGACGTGTCCAACGCGGTCGACGCCTATGTCCGTGCATGGCAGCGGATCGACACGGTCGCCGGACGCGCCTTCAATCTCGGCGGCGGTCCCGACAATGCGATAAGCCTGCGCCAGTTGCTCGCGCATATCGGCACGCTGATCGGGCGCGAGGTCGAGATCGACTATGCCGACTGGCGTGCGGGCGACCAGCGCTACTTCGTCGCGGATACCCGCGCGGCGGAAGCGGCGCTCGGGCTCGAGCCGAAGGTGGCGTGGCGCGAAGGGGTCGCCACGCTCGCGCGCTGGCTCGCCGATGAGCGGCGGCTCAACCTTGCGATCGATCCCCCGCGGGCACTGGCGTCGTGACACCGGCGATGTCGGTCCTGATGACCACCGACACGGTCGGCGGGGTCTGGCAATATTCGCTCGATCTCGCTGCGGCACTGGCGAAGGTCGACGGTGACGTCGTGCTCGCGACACTCGGCCCGCCGCCATCTCCCGAACAGCGCTCCGAAGCCGATGCAGCGGGCGTCCGGCTGATCGTCACCGATCTGCCGCTCGACTGGTTGAGCGACGGCCCCGCGCCGATCCTCGCGGCCGGCGAGGCGATCGCGAAGCTCGCTGCTGGCGAGCAGGTCGATCTGGTCCACCTCAACACCCCGACGCTTGCCGCCAGCGGGCATTTCCGCATGCCGGTTGTCGCCGCAGTGCATGGCTGCGTCGCGACCTGGTGGGATGCGGCGCATGGCGGCGCGTTGCCCGCCGATCTGGGGTGGCAGCGCGTGCTGACCAGCCACGGGCTGGCCGCCGCGGACATCGTCGTCGCACCGAGCGCAAGCCATGCCGAAGCGGTGATGCGCGAATACGGTCTCGTCCGCCTGCCGGTCGTGGTCCACAACGGCCGCATGCCCTTGGCGCCGCCGCGCGCCACGCTCGCTCGGCGCGCGTTCACCGCAGGACGGTTGTGGGACCGGGTGAAGGACACCGCGTTGCTCGATCGTGTCGCTGCACGGCTGGCGGTGCCGATCCGCGCCGCGGGCGCGGTTCGCGGACCGCATGGCGAGACCGTAGAACCGCTGCATCTTGACCTGCTTGGGCAGCTCCACGGTGCTGCACTGGGTGCCGAACTGGCCGAGCGGCCGGTCTTCGTCTCCGCTGCGAGGTTCGAGCCGTTCGGCCTTGCCGTTCTCGAGGCTGCCGCAGCCGGCTGCCCGCTGGTGCTTGCCGACATCGCGACCTTCCGCGAGCTCTGGGACGGCGTCGCGCTGTTCGCGCCGGTCGGCGACGATGCCGCCTTCCAGTCTGCGATCGAGACCCTGCTGGACGACCAGGCATTGGCCGAGCGGCTCGGCGATGCCGCGCTGGTGCGTGCTCGCCGCTACACCCCCGAAGCGACCGCGAGCGCCATGGCAGCCCTCTACGCACAGCTGACCGAGCAGAGGGTGGCGGCGTGAAGATCGTCTATTTCACGCATTCCCTGCTGTCGTGCTGGAACCACGGCAACGCGCACTTCCTCCGCGGCGTGCTCAGCGAATTGATCGCGCGCGGCCATGACGTCACCGCCTGCGAACCCGCCGGCAGTTGGAGTCTCGGCAATTTGCTCGCCGACGCGGGTGACGAGGGGCTGGCGCCGTTCCGTGCCGCTTACCCCGATCTCGATCCGATCACCTATGATCCGGCGGCCGCCGATCTCCCGGCGCTCACCGACGGCGCCGACCTCGTGATCGTGCACGAATGGAACGATCCCGCGCTTGTCGCTGCGATCGGCGAGTTGCGCGCGCATGGTGCCGGCTTCCACCTGTTGTTTCATGATACGCACCACCGCGCGGTCAGCGCACCAGAGGAGATGCGCGCGTTCGACCTCGGCGGCTATGACGGCGTGCTGGCCTTCGGTGAAACCCTGTCCGAGGTCTATCGCGGCTGGGGCTGGGCAGGGCGCGTCTGGACTTGGCACGAGGCCGCCGACACCCGGCTCTTTCACCCGCCGGAAACCGAAGGCGCGCGCGACGGACTCGTCTGGATCGGTAATTGGGGCGACGGCGAGCGTACCGCGGAGCTCGAGCGCTTCCTGTTCGCGCCCGCCGCTGAGGTTGGCCTGCACCTCGATATCTACGGCGTCCGTTATCCGGATGAAGCACGCGCGATGATTGCGCGCCACGGCGCCGCCTATCGCGGCTGGGCGCCCAATGCCCGCGCGCCCGAGATTTTCGCCCGTCACCTCGCTACGGTCCACGTGCCGCGGCGCTATTACGCGACGATCCTCCCCGGCATCCCGACGATCCGCATGTTCGAGGCGCTCGCCTGCGGCATCCCGCTGGTCTCCGCGCCGTGGGACGACAGCGAAGGGCTGTTTCGCAAAGGCGAAGACTATCTGTCGGTGGCGAATGGCGACGGGATGAGCACGGCGCTTCGCGACATCCAGTCGGATCCGGAGCTGCGTGCGGCACTGACGGCCTCCGGGCTCGAGACGATCCGTTCGCGCCACAGCTGCGCACACCGCGTCGACGAACTACTCGCCATCATCGCCTCGCTCGATGGCGCAATCAGAAAGGATGCCGCATGAAGATCGCCTTCTACGGCTCGAGCTTGCTGTCGTCCTACTGGAACGGCGCTGCGACCTACTACCGCGGCATCCTGCGCGATCTCGCCGGACGCGGGTACGACATCACCTTCTACGAGCCCGACGCGTTCGATCGGCAGCTTCATCGCGACATCGATCCGCCCGAATGGGCGCGCGTCGTCGTCTATCCCGCCACCGAGGCATCGATGCGCAGCGTGCTGGAGGACGCCGCCCGCGCCGATATCGTCGTGAAGGCGAACGGAGTCGGCGTGTTCGACAAGGAACTGCTCGAAGGCGTGATCGCGCA
>DATLME010000274.1:0-12427 GCA_035537395.1 Sphingomonas sp.
GGTGTGTGCGAGCGTTGGCGGTAGGGTAGAGCCGCTGTCCACCCTTCCGCGCTACCCCGGCGAAGGCCGGGCCCAGGTGGGATGGCGGAGGTGGTTAAGCGCCGCCGCCGGCCACTACCGTTCCCCAACTGGGCCCCCGGCCTTCGCCGGGGTACGAACGGTGTGACGGGGCGTGTACCCGCGATTGCGAGATTCGGTCTGGCGTGGCGCCTTCGCCACGGAGAGAGCGGGTTCAACGCGGCGCGCGCATCAGCCACACTACTCGGCCGATCACCTCGATCGGTCCTGCGGGCACTTCCGGCGCCGCCGGGTTGTCGCTGGTTGCGACCGGCCGCCCGGCGCCACGCGCCACGCGCTTGACCATGATCGTTCCGTCGACGCGGATCACGAACACCTCGCCTCGAGCACCCGGTGATCGGCGCGCGCGATCGACCACGATCAGGTCGCCGTCGACCAGCCCGGGCTCCATCGAGTTCCCCCGCACCCGGACGATCGCGGCCAAGCCGTCGCGCAGGCCGAGTCGCTGTGCCAGCGCCGGATCGATCGCCTCGGCACCCAGCACGACGTCGCCGTCGACGAACGCTCCGGCGCCGGCCGACACCGCGACATCGAGCCGCGGCAGCGAAAAGGCGCGCCGGCCCGGCTCCGCCCCCAGCAATACCTCGTCGATACCGAAATAGTCGGCCAACCGCCGCCGGTCGTCGCGTGCGAGCGTGCGTGGTGACCCGCGGGTGACGAACTGCTGCAGATAGGCGGCGTTGCGACCGAGCATCGCGGACAGCGCGGCGAGGCTGGTGCCGCGCGCCGCCGCCAATGCCTTCAGGGCCGTCCGGGGATCATCGGTCACCACGTATCAACCCTAGTCTAGGAAAAAATCCTAGACAAGTTGGAAAACGGAACAGATCAGGAACATGCAGCGAGACTCGAAGGGAACAGACGATGACGCCACTGGTCAAGATCGACCGCTACCTGCGCAAGACCAAGATGCCGCCGACCCGGTTCGGGCGGCTCGCGGCGAACGATCCGCGGCTGGTCGGCGACCTCAAGCGCGGTCGCCACCCCGGCCCCAAGATGATCGCGCGGATCGAGGCCTTTATCGACGAGCACCGGGCATGATGCCCGTGCTCGTCGACGATCCGACGATCCTGCTGGCGCGCGCGCTGCGCATCTCCGCCCGTGCGGCGGGTGCGACGATCTTCGTCGTCGCCACCGACGAAACCGCCTGGGCGAGCGCGACCATCGTCGGGGTTCGCCACCGCATCGACCTGGCCGTCGAGCCGAGTGCTGCGCTGGACCGCTGGCTAGCCGCCCTGCCCGATGCCGATCTGCGGGTACGCGGTCATCTCGTCGCGGATCTTGTCGTTACCCGGCACGACGACCGGGTCACGCTTGCCATATTGAGCATCGTCAGCGACTGAACCCGCCGCGGGTCCGCCCGACGGCAACGGCTTTGTCATCCGGGGGCGGCGCGCCTATCCTCGCGACGATGACCCGCCTCACCTATCGCAGCTATCTGCGGCTCCCCGAACTGCTTGCCGTGCAGACCACGCCGAGCGGCGTGCACGACGAATTGCTGTTCGTCACGATCCACCAGGCCTCCGAGCTGTGGATGAAGCTCTGCCTCCACGAGCTCGGCGAGGCACGCCGGCGGATCGCGGCGGACGACCTCCAGCCAGCGCTCAAGATGATGGCGCGGGTCAGCCGCATCCAGGCGCAGCTGATCCAGTCCTGGGAAGTGCTCGCGACGATGACCCCGGCGGATTACGCGACGATGCGCGGCTCGCTCGGCACCAGCTCGGGCTTCCAGTCCGATCAATATCGCCAGCTCGAATTCGTGATGGGCAACCGCAATGCCGCGTTGATCGACGTGTTCGACGAAGCCGAGGTGCGCGACCGGCTGCGCGAGGAAGCGTCGCGCCCGAGCGTGTACGACGAGGCATTGCGGCTGCTCGCACGGCGCGGCCTGCCGGTTCCCGCCGACCGGATCGAGCGCGACTTCACCGTCAATGTCGGCGCATCGCCGGGTGTCGAGGCGTGCTGGGCGATCGTCTATGGCGATCCCGACCGGCATTGGGACCTGTACGAACTCGCCGAGAAGCTGGTCGACCTCGAATATCACCTGCAGCTGTGGCGGTTCAGCCATCTGAAGACGGTGGAGCGGGTGATCGGGTTCAAGACGGGTACGGGGGGGACGGCGGGCGTTCCCTATCTGGCGCGGGTGGTGGAGCAGCGGTTCTTTCCGGAGCTGCTGGATGTCCGCACGCGGATGTAGCGGGAGGCGGGATGACGATGGGGGTGGGTGCCGGCCGCACCACGCTCCGTCACCCCGGACTTGTTCCGGGGTTCAGGGTCGCAAGCGCCGCGGTGCTTGGCTCCGGGTCCTGGCTTTCGCCAGGATGACGGTGGGGGTGGGTGCTGGCCGCACCACGCTCCGTCACCCCGGACTTGTTCCGGGGTCCACCGTGCCAAACGTCCGAGGGTCCGGCGGAGTGGTGGACCCCGGAACAAGTCCGGGGTGACGATCAGGGCGTGGGCATGACCGGAACGACGCCGACCACAACCCGCAATTAACCTTTGAGATAAGATAACATCGCGGCTAGGGAGCCGCCGGTAACCGCGTTCCGGAGTTCCCCATGTTCAAGCACGTCCTCGCCGGCGGGGCCGCCCTGCTCTCCACCCCCGCCCTCGCGCAGACCGCCCCCGTCCGCGCGGCCGATGCCGAGTCGCGGCGCGACATCATCGTCACCGCGCCGGTGCGGACCAGCGAGCGCGACGTGCTCCAGGGCACCTCTGTTCTGTCGGGCGAGGAACTCACCCGCAACCTTCGCCCGACGATCGGGGAAACGCTCGCGCGCCAGCCCGGCGTGTCGGCGACCTCGTTCGGGCCGAGTGCCTCGCGCCCGATCCTGCGTGGCTTCCAGGGCGAGCGGATCCGCGTGCTCACCGACGGGATCGGGTCGATCGACGTGTCCAACACCAGCGTCGACCACGCCGTGATCATCGATCCCCTGCTCGCCGAGCGGATCGAGGTGCTGCGTGGGCCCGCCGCGCTGCTCTACGGCTCGTCCGCGGTCGGTGGCGTCGTCAACGTGATCGACACCCGGATCCCGCGGACGGTGCCGGTCGACGGTTACCGGATGAACGCGATCGCCGGCTATGGCTCGGCCGCGGACGAACGCTCGATCGGCGGCGCAGGCGACGTCGCGGTCGGCGAGCATCTCGTGCTGCACGCCGACGGCTCGTACCTGAAGAGCGGCGACCTGCGCACCGGCAACGGGTTCCTGCTCGCCCCGGCCGCACGCCGCGCCGCACTCGGCCAGGTCGGCCTGCCGCAGGATACCGACGAGCCGATCGACTTCGCGGCCTCCGCCGCGCTGCGCGATCGGCTGCCCAATTCGGCGGCGCGCACCTGGACCGCGGGCGCGGGCGCGGCGATCGTCACCGACGGCGGCAGTCTCGGCGTGTCGTACAGCCATTATGACAGCCTCTACGGGGTGCCGATCCGCTTTGCGACGCAGGTCGGGCAGGAGCAGGAGGCGCCACGGCTCTCGGTGGTCCAGAACCGGGTCGACCTGCGCGGCGAGATCGTGACCGGGGGCGACTGGCTCGACCGGATCCGGGTCCGCGCCGGGCAGGCGACCTATCGCCATTTCGAGCTCGAGCCCGACGGCGGCATCGGCACCGCGTTCTTCAACAAGGGGCTCGAGGGGCGGTTCGAGCTGGTGCAGGCGGATCGCGGCGGGTGGCAGGGCGCGAGCGGGGTCCAGTTCTTCAACCGCATCTTCGACGTCGCTGGCGACGAGGCGTTCCTGCCGCGCAACGAGACCAACCAGACCGGCTTCTTCACGCTCCAGCAATATCAGGCGGGGGCGTTCCGCGCCGAGGGCGGACTGCGCTACGAGATGTCGGACCTGGCGGCGCGCACCGCGGTGGACGATCCGCGCTTCTTCGCAGGAAGGCGGCGGTTCGATGCGGTGTCGGGCTCGCTCGGTGCGTCCTATGCAGTGAGCGAGGCGGTGCGGCTCGGGGTCAACCTGTCGCGCACCGAGCGCGCACCTTCGGCGGAGGAGCTGTTCGCCAATGGCGCGCATGCCGGCACCCAGGCGTACGAGCTCGGCAGCCCCGACTTCAAGGTGGAGAAATCCTGGGGGGTCGAGGCGACCGCCCACGTGCATGGCGACGGGTTCAGCTTCGACGCGTCGGCCTATTACAACCGGTTCACCGATTATATCTCGGAAGACCAGGTCGATAGCGCGGTGTGCGCGGCGGCGGCGGCACCGTCGGGGCGCGAGGTCGACCTGCCCTGTTTCCAGTATCGGCAGCAGGGCGCACGCTATTACGGGGTCGAGGCGGAAGCGTCGGTCCGCCTGGCGCAGGTCGGCAGCTACCTGATCAACGCCGACCTGCTCGGCGACTATGTCCGCGCGGACATCGTCGATCTCGGCCCGGTGCCGCGGATCCCGCCTGCCCGTGTCCTCGGCGGGGTCGAGGCGCAGGGCGATGTCGCCAGCGCGCGGATCGAGGCGGAGCATGTCTTCGCGCAGGACCGCACCGCCCGGTTCGAGACGCGGACCGACGGCTATACGATGGTCAACGCGACGCTCGGGCTGTCGCCGTTCGGCAAGGACAGCAAGACCAGCATCCTGCTGTCGGCGAACAACATCTTCGACGTCGTCGCGCGCCGCCACGCCAGCTTCCTGAAGGACTTCGCGCCGCTGGCGGGTCGCGACGTGCGGGTGACGCTGCGGTTCGGGCTCTAGGCGCGGGCGCGGGAGGGACCTTATACCGCATTTACATGCCGCCCTCCCCCGCTTAGCGCTCCGCGCGCACAAGGAGAGACATGATGGCCGGCATGGGCGCATTCGACTGGGCGGACCCGTTCCTGCTCGACGATCAGTTGAGCGAGGACGAACGCATGATCCGCGACAGCGCGCGGGCCTATGCCGACGACAAGCTCGCGCCGCGCATCGTCGACGCGTTCCAGCACGAACATACCGATCCGGAGATCTTCCGCGAGATGGGCGCGCTCGGCCTGCTCGGGCCGACCATGCCCGAGGAATATGGCGGCGTCGGTGCGTCCTATGTCAGCTATGGCCTGGTCGCGCGCGAGGTCGAGCGGATCGACAGCGGCTATCGCTCGATGATGAGCGTGCAGTCGAGCCTCGTGATGTACCCGATCAACGCGTTCGGATCGGAAGAGCAGAAGCGCAAATACCTGCCCAAGCTCGCGAGCGGCGAATGGATCGGCTGTTTCGGGCTGACCGAGCCCGATGCCGGCTCCGACCCGGGCGGCATGACCACGCGCGCGACCAAGACCGACAGCGGCTACCTGCTCTCGGGCGCCAAGACCTGGATCTCGAACTCGCCGATCGCGGACGTGTTCGTGGTGTGGGCGAAGTCGGACGCGCATGGCGGCGGGATCCGCGGCTTCGTCCTCGAAAAGGGCATGAAGGGGCTGTCGGCGCCCAAGATCGAGGGCAAGCTCAGCCTGCGCGCGTCGATCACCGGCATGATCATGATGGACGAGATCGAGCTCGGCGAGGACGCGCTGCTGCCCGACGTGCAGGGGCTGAAGGGCCCGTTCTCGTGCCTCAACCGCGCGCGGTACGGGATCAGCTGGGGCGCGCTGGGCGCGGCGGAGTTCTGCTTCCACGCCGCGCGCCAATATGGCCTCGACCGCCAGCAGTTCGGCACCCCGCTCGCCGGACGCCAGCTGTTCCAGAAGAAGCTCGCGGACATGGAGACCGAGATCGCGCTCGGCCTGCAGGCGAGCCTGCGCGTGGGGCGGCTGATGGACGAGGGCCGCTTCGCCCCCGAGATGGTCTCGATCGTCAAGCGCAACAATGTCGGCAAGGCGCTGGATATCGCGCGGATGGCGCGCGACATGCACGGCGGCAACGGCATCGCTGGCGAATATCACGTCATGCGCCACCTGATGAACCTCGAGACGGTCAACACCTATGAAGGCGCGCACGACGTGCATGCGCTGATCCTGGGCCGCGCGATCACCGGGATCGCGGCGTTTTGAGGCACGTCGCCTCGCTGCGAAAGCAGGAGCGCCACGGGTGACAGCGCGGTGAGCAAACCCACCCCCCTCGCCGGCCTGAAGGTCCTCGAACTCGCGCGCATCCTGGCCGGGCCATGGGCGGGCCAGGTGCTCGCCGATCTCGGCGCGGAGGTCACCAAGGTCGAGAGCCCGGCAGGGGACGACACGCGGAGCTGGGGGCCGCCCTTCGTCACCCACGAAGACGGCACCCGCGACGCCGCCTATTTCCACGCCTGCAACCGCGGCAAGACCTCGCTGGTGATCGATTTCACCACGCCCGAGGGCCAGCAGCAGGTCCGCGACCTCGCGCTGCGATCGGACGTGCTGATCGAGAATTTCAAGGTCGGCGGGCTCGCCAAATACGGCCTCGACTATGCCACGTTGTCGGCGCTCAACCCGCGGCTGATCTATTGCTCGATCACCGGCTTCGGGCAGGACGGCCCCTATGCCCCGCGCGCGGGCTACGACTTCATCGTCCAGGGCATGAGCGGGATGATGGACCTGACCGGCGAACCCAACGGCGCACCGCAGAAGATCGGCGTCGCGATGGCCGATATAGCCACCGGGCTCTATTCGGTGATCGCGATCCAGGCGGCACTCGCGATGCGCGAGCGTACCGGGCGCGGGCAGCAGATCGACATGGCGCTGCTCGACACGATGACGGGCATGCTCGCCAACCAGGCTGCGAACTATTTCGCGAGCGGCACGACCCCGCCCAGGATGGGCAATGCGCACCTCAACGTCTCACCCTATGCGGTGTTCGAGACCACGGACGGCTGGTTCATCCTCGCGGTCGGCAACGATGCGCAGTTCCGTCGCTTCTGCGCGGTCGCGGGGCTCGAGGCAGAAGCGGCCGACCCGCGCTTCGCCACCAACGCCGGGCGGCTCGACCACCGCGCGCCGCTGTTCGCCGCGATCACGGCGGCGACCCGGACGTTCCTGCGCGACGACCTCCTCGCCCGGCTGGAGGCCGCCGGGGTGCCCGCGGGGCCGATCAACACCGTCGAGCAGGCGCTGACCGACCCGCAGATCGTCGCGCGTGGCATGATCGTGCCGGGCGATGCGATCGCGGGGCTGCGGACGCCGATCCGGTTCTCGGATGCGGAGCTTGCCACCGGGCGGGGCGCGCCGCGACTGGGCTCTGGGAACAGGGTTTCCTGACGTGTCGTCATGCCGGGCTTGTTCCGGCATCCACGTTGCGGCCTGATCTCACCTGTGGGGTGTGCGGCACCGTGGATGCCGGAACTGGTCCGGCATGACGGGGGTGGGGTAAAGCGGCGCTTGCCACCGCGCGCGGGGTGCCGCGGCTGGGGTCTGGCCGACTCGCGACACCACCCCGGGCCCAGACGGGGGAGTCGCGTGACGACGCGCAATCCCTCGTTACCTCTGCCTTCCCACCTGGGCCCCGGCCTTCGCCGGGGTGGTGCCGTGTGCTCCCGTATCCCAGCATAACTTTTGTTGTGGCGCTGCCCCGTCCGCTTTAGCTTCCGCAAAAGCAGGAGACGCCGCGCATGACCACCCCACCCCTTCACGGCATCCGCATCATCGAGATCGCGGGCATCGGCCCCGGCCCGTTCTGCGGGATGATGCTTGCCGATCACGGTGCCGAGGTGATCCGTATCGACCGCCCCGGCGGCGGCGGCATGGCATCGCCGGCGCACGATCCGCTGCTGCGCTCGCGGCGCTCGATCGCGCTCGATCTCAAGCGTCCCGAGGCGATCGCGGCGGTTCGCCGGCTCGCCGCGGGCGCCGACGGCATTATCGAGGGCTTTCGTCCCGGCGTGATGGAGCGTCTCGGCCTCGGGCCCGACATCCTCCACGCCGACAATCCGCGGCTCGTCTATGGCCGAATGACCGGCTGGGGGCAGACCGGGCCGATGGCCGCCGAACCCGGCCACGACATCAATTATCTGGCGGTCTCGGGCGCGCTCCACGCGTTCGGCCGCGCGGGCGAGAAGCCGACCCCGCCGATCAACATGGTCGCCGATTTCGGCGGCGGCGGGATGATGCTCGCGTTCGGGGTGCTCGCGGCGATCCTCCACGCGCAACGCACCGGCGAGGGCCAGGTCGTCGACGCCGCAATGACCGACGGATCGGCGCTGCTGATGAGCATGATCTGGGGCTTTCGCGCGGCGGGGATGTGGCGGGGCCCTCGCGGTACCAACCTGCTCGATACCGGCGCGCATTTCTACGACACCTACGAGACCGCCGACGGCAAATGGGTGTCGATCGGTGCGATCGAGCCGCAATTCTACACCGCGCTCCGCCGGGTCATGGCGCTCGACGGCAGCGAATGGGATGCGCAGATGAACCCCGCGGCCTGGCCCGTGCTGAAGGCCGACCTCGAAGCCCGCTTTCGCACCCGCACCCGCGACGAATGGGTGGCTGCCTTTGCGGGCCACGAGGTCTGCTTCGCGCCGGTCCTCGACTTCGCCGAGGCTGCCGCCGACGCGCACAATCAGGCGCGCGGCACCCTGGTCGAAGCCGGCGGCGTCACCCAGCCCGCACCCGCGCCGCGCTATTCGGCGAGCCCGACCGTCGCCCCGACGATGGCCGGCGCCCGCGATGACGCCGCCACGCTCGCCACGCTCGGCTTCGACGCCGCGGAGATCGCGGCGCTGGGCCATTGATGCCGGTGCAACCCGCGCCAACCTCGGCTAGACCGGCGGCATGACGCGCTTCACGGTCAACAACCAGCCGGTCGAGTACCGGCTCGATCCAGCGACGCCGCTGCTCTGGGCGCTGCGCGATGCGTCCAATCTCACCGGCACCAAATATGGCTGCGGCACCGGCCATTGCGGCGCGTGCATCGTCGATGTCGATGGGATCGCGAGAGCCTCCTGCCGGATCGAGATCGGCTCGATCGAGGGTAGCTACGTCACCACGATCGAGGGACTGTCGCGCGAGCGTAGCCATCCGCTCCAGCTCGCCTTCATCGCCGGCAACGTGTCGCAATGCGGCTTTTGCGTGCCCGGGATGATCATGGCGGCATCGGTGCTGCTCAAGCGCAACGGTGATCCCAGCGAAGAGGCGATCCGCGCCGCCCTGACCAATATCTGCCGCTGCGGGATCTACCCGCGCGTCGTCGAGGCGGTACAGCGTGCCGCGCGCGCGTTACGGGGCGAGGAGATCATCCCCGCCGGCGTTCGTCCCGGCATCGATCCGGCAGAGGCCGCCCGCGGCATCCCGGCGCTCGTGCCCACGCGCTGAATGGTCGCCGCGGATCGAAGGCTGCAAGCTTTCGCAATGCTGACGAACCAGTTCAGCATGGTGACACGGCTGCGGTGACATAGCGGTTGCATCATCGGGGCCGGCTCGTGCGCCGGCGGGAATGGACATCTGCCATGAAGAGCTTGATCAGTGCATTGCTGGGCGCATCGATGCTGATGCCGATCGCCGCCCAGGCGCAAGATGCGCGCGCGGAGCGGCGCGCAAGCCGGATGGAACGCCGCGCCGACAATGGCGACAGCGGCGCCCGTCCGGAACGCGCGGCGCGCGTCCAGGCGCGCGCGGAGGCCCGCGCGCAGGCGCAGCCGCAACCCCAGCCGCAAGCCCAGCCGCAGGCGGTCCAGCCCGCGCAACAGCCACAGCCGCAGCGCGAGCGCCGTGGCGACGCGGGAAGCCGCGGGGATCGCGGCGATCGTGCGGGCAACGGCTTCACCGTCCAGGCCGAGGCCCAGGCGCAGGCACGCCAGCAGCAACGACAGCAGCGTCGCCTGGGCGATGGCGGGCGGGTCGCCCAGCCGCAGTTCGGCAGCAACCGCGAATTCGTCCGCGAACGTCGGGACGACCGCCAGGACTTCGCGCGCGAGCGCCGCGACGACCGCCAGGATCGCCGTGCCGGGATCGTCAGCCCGGAGCAGTTCCGCAACGACCGCCGCGACGACCGTGCGGATTTCCGCGACGATCGCCGTGACGACCGCCGCGATTTCGGCCGCGAGCAGCAGCGCGGCAACCAGTGGGATCGCGGCGACCGGGGCCGCGACGGCGCGCGCGCCAATGGCTTCGACCAGCGCCAGGCGTGGAACCGCGGCTGGCGCAACGACAATCGCTATAACTGGAACCGCTACCGCACGAGCAACCGCAGCCTGTACCGCCTGCCGCGCTATTACGCGCCCTATGGCTGGAGCAACGGCTATCGCCGCTTCTCGATCGGCATCACGCTGTCGTCGATCCTGTGGAACCAGAACTACTGGATCAACGATCCCTTCTCGTACCGCCTCCCCGAGGCCTATGGGCCGTATCGCTGGGTGCGCTATTACAACGATGCGATGCTCGTCGACATCCGCAACGGCCGGGTGCTCGATGTGGTGTACGACATCTTCTACTGATCGACGCGCCAGCGACGCGGGAGGCCCGGTGGCGACGCCGGGCCTCTTGCGTTTCGGGGCGGCGGGAGGCAGCGTTGCGAGCGATGTTCCTGCGCAAACCCGCTCCCGATGCGCCCAGCAAGCTGCGCCGGCAGATCGGCCTCGACGTCAGCCGGCGGCTCGCGGCCGCGCCGCAGGCGAAGCGGATGCCGACCGATGCCGCCGAGATCTACCAGATCGCCGATTTCCTGACCGCGGCACAATGCGACCGGCTGATCGCGACGATCGAGGCCGATCGCCGGCCTTCGACCCTGTTGTCGGACCGCGCCGGCACCGGTTTCCGCACCAGCGAGAGCTGCGACATGGAACGCTGGTCGCCCGACATCCGCCCGATCGACGAGGCGATCGCGACGCTGCTCGGGATCGACCCCGCGCATGGCGAGACGATGCAGGGGCAGCGCTACGCGCCGGGGCAGCAATTCCGCACGCATCATGATTATTTCCACGCGCGCGAAAGCTATTGGGAACGGATGCGGACCTCGGGCGGTCAGCGTACCTGGACCGCGATGATCTATCTCAACGACGTCGCGGACGGCGGCGCGACCTGGTTCCCGCAGGCCGGCGTCCGGGTCGCGCCGCGTCGGGGCCTGCTGCTGACGTGGAACAACATGAAGCCGGACGGCAGCCCCAACGAACGCACCATCCACGAGGGCACCGCGGTCGGCGCCGGGGTCAAGTACATCGTGACCAAGTGGTTCCGGGAGTCGCCCTGGCTTAAGGGGTGATGGCTGGCGGGCGGGCTGGCGGGCATTACCGTCACCCCGGACTTGTTCCGGGGTCCACGTCGCCGGAGCAGCCAGTCTCGGGAACGCGAGCCGCGCGCCAAGCAGCCCGGTGGACCCCGGAACGAGTCCGGGGTGACGGTGAAGCGGGCTTTCTTAGACGCCGCGCGGGTCGGACCCTTGTGACTCCTGGCGCACGCGAGCAGCCGTTGCGCGGCGACGCATTCCGCCTATGACCCGCGCATGACCCCCGTCCTCGGCATCACGCGATCGATCCTCGGCCAGCCCTGGCGGTGGCGCGCGCTCGCCGCGGATGCGCGTGACGGGTTCGGCGGCGACGACCTCGTCACCCAGCTGCTGCTGGCGCGCGGCGCGGTGCGCGAGACGCTCGAGCAGCACCGGGCGCCGTCGATCCGTGGCTTCATGCCCGATCCGTCGATCTTCCGCGACATGGACCGCGCCGCCGCGCGGCTCGCCGATGCGGTCGAACGGCGCGAGAACGTGGCGGTGTTCGGCGACTATGACGTCGACGGCGCCACCTCGGCGGCGCTGATGATCCTCGTGCTGCGCGATCTCGGGATCGAGGCGCGGCCCTACATCCCGGACCGTCTGATGGAAGGCTACGGCCCCTCGGGCGAGGCGCTGGTCCGCCTCGCGGCCGAGGGTGCGTCGCTGATCGTCACGGTGGATTGCGGTGCGCAGGCGTTCGAGGCGCTGGCGATGGCGCACGCCGCGCCGGTCGACGTCATCGTCGTCGATCACCACCAGTGCGCCGCGGCGCTGCCGCTGGCGCATGCGCTGGTCAATCCCAACCGGCTCGACGAGACCGACGGCGCCGCGCATGGGCACCTCGCCGCGGTCGGGGTGTGCTTCCTGCTCGCCGCCGCGCTGGTCCGCACCCTGCGCGCGCGCGGCTTCTTCGCGGCGCGCGCCGAGCCGCGGCTGATCGACCTGCTCGACATCGTCGCGCTCGGCACCGTCGCCGATGTCGCGCAGCTGCGCGGGCTCAACCGCGCGTTCGTGTCGCAGGGGCTGAAGGTGATGGCCGCGCGCCGCAATCCGGGGCTCGCCGCGCTGATCGACGCCTCGCGGCTGACCCGCGCGCCGACCGCGACCGATCTCGGCTTCGCGCTGGGGCCGCGGATCAACGCGGGCGGACGTGTCGGGCGCGCCGATCTCGGCGTGCGCCTGCTGACGACGCGCGATCCGGTGGAGGCAGGCGCGATCGCGGCCGAGCTCGATCGCCTCAACGAGGAACGCCGGCAGATCGAGGGCGGGGTCCAGCTCGC
>DATLME010000275.1:0-5938 GCA_035537395.1 Sphingomonas sp.
AGCGCGATCAACGTCCACGGATAACGATCTGCTCGGTGGTTCATGCGCTCCCTCCCCCCGCGCCAATCAGGATCGCGCGGAAATCATTGACGTTGGTCAGCGTCGGGCCCGTGACGACGAGGTCGCCCAATGCCTCGAAGAACAGGAACGCATTGTTCTCTGCGAGATGCCGCGCGGGGTCCAGCCCCAGCCGGGCGGCACGAGCGAGGGTGTCGGGCGTGATCATCGCGCCCGCCGCGTCCTCGGTGCCGTCGATGCCGTCGGTGTCGCAGGCGAGCGCCCAGATCGCGGGCTCGCCGTCGAGCGCGATCGCGAGGCCGAGCAGATATTCGAGATTGCGCCCGCCGCGTCCGGCCTTGTTCACTACGGTCACGGTGCACTCGCCGCCGGAGACGATCGCGCGTTCGGGTCCGCCGGCCCGCGCCAGTCGCCGGGAGAGCGCGGCATGGCTGGCGCCGAGATGGCGCGCTTCGGCCTGGATCTGGTCGCCGAGATTGGTGACTTGGTACCCGCGATCGCGGGCAAGCGCACCAGCGGCGGCGAGGGCGTCGCGCGCCCGGGCGATCACCGCGGTCTCGCTTCCCGCCAGTCCGAGCGTGTCGGCCGCCGGCGTCTCGTTGGCGCTATCGGTCAGCGCCGCGGCGACGGCAGGTGCCGCCGCGATACCATAGCGCTCCAGGATCTCGCGGGCTTCCGCGAGGCTGCTGTTATCCGCCACCGTCGGCCCCGACGAAACGAACGACGGATCATCGCCCGGCACGTCCGAGATGATCCACGTCGTCACCGCCGCCGCACCCGCCGCGACCGCGAGCCGGCCGCCCTTTACGGCCGACAGATGCTTGCGCACGCGGTTGATCTCCTCGATCGTCGCGCCCGACTGGAGCAGCGCACGAGTGATCGCCTGCTTGTCAGCAAGCGTGATCCCCGGCGCAGGGGCCGCGAGCAGCGCTGATCCGCCGCCCGACAGCAACACGAGCAACCGATCGCCCGCTTCGAGCGATCGCGCCAGATCGAGCGCGCGGTGCGCGGCGCGAACGCTGTTCTCGTCGGGATAGGGGTGGCCGGCCTCGATCACCTCGACCCCGGGCCAATCGACGCCATCGGGGGGAAGGTGTCCGTGGCGCGTGATCACCAGGCCTTCGAACCGGCGCGTGCCGACCCGCTCGCGCGCGACCTTCATCATCGCGGCGGCACCCTTGCCAACTGCGATGACGGCGGTGCGGCCGTGCGGGCTCGACGGCAGGTCTCGCGGCATCGCGACCTCGGCCGAGACCGAGCGCACGGCTTCGGCGAACAGCGCGAGAAGATCGCGGCGACGGTCCGTGTCGTTGGTGTCGACGATGTCGCTCACGATGCCGCGCGTCCCCTCAACTTCCCGGTCTGATGCCGAGAGGGTCAAGCTGACGGGTCGACGCGGCAGCGGCTAGCCCGGTTCGACGGAACGCAGTGTTCCGCTCACGGCAACTTCAATGCAGATCCCAGGACAGCATCGGACGGAGATGCTCGACGAGGAAGTCGATCAGCGTACGCACCCGCACCGGCACTCCCTTTGGATCGGCGAACAGCGCGTAGAAATGCATGTCGGCGGCCTGCCAGCCGGGCAGCACCTCGACCAACCGCCCCTCGGCAAGGTCGCGCTTGCACAGAAAGGCGGGGAGATTGGCGATGCCGAGTTCGGACAAGGCGGCGTGACGCAACAAGATGAGATCGTTGCATAGCAGCCGTGGCGAGAACTCCACCGCGACCTCAGTGTCCGCATTGTGCAGCGTCCAGCGATGGCGCCGATCGACGGTACCGGTGGCAAGCAGGTCGAAGCGCGGCAACTCGGTATGGCTTTGCGGCATGCCCTTGCGCTCGAAATAGCCCGGCGCGCCGAACGTACCACAGCCCGTCGTACCGAGCTTAGCCGCGATCAATCCGGAGTCGGCAAACGGCCCGACCGCCAAGGCGACGTCGAACCCTTCGCGCAGCAGCCCGACCGCATTGTCGCTGAGTACCGATACCAGCCGCACATCGGGATATTGCAGGAGGAAATCGGCGAGCAGCGGCCCGATCAGGCTTTGCCCGAGCACATAGGGGATGGCGACGCGCACGACGCCCTGCGGAATGCTGCTGCCGCTTTGCAGCGCGCGCTCGCCGTCGCGCAGCACGCCCATCGACCGCAGGCAATATTCGAAGAAGGTCGCGCCGTCTTGCGTCACCGTCACCGCCCGGGTCGAGCGATGCAGGAGCTGGACGCCGAGATATTCCTCGAGGCGAGTCAGGCGGCGGCTGACGGTGGATTTCGGCAATGCCAGTAGTTCGCCCGCCTTGGTCAGGCTTTCGGTTTCGACGACTTTCGTGAACACCATGAGATCGCCGAGATCGAGCATGTCGCCGTTCTAGTCAGCTGTTCCACAATCGACAACAGATCGTTGCACGTTGAAGGGCTAGCTCTCCGGCCCAAGACTTAGCAGGTTCTGAGCATCGGTGATGGCGCCAGCGAAGCGCCGCCCGGAACGGGGCGCGATGCCCCGACGACCATGGGAGGGGATCCAATGACCAAGCTCGGACTAAGTGGGCGCGCCGCACTGTTGGCAGCCGCGGCGCTGCTGCCGCACGTCGCGATGGCGCAGACCATGACGGACCAGACCGATCCGCAAGCCACCGGCGCAACCCCGGCCGAGAGCGAGCCGGGGCTTGCGGCGGACGAGGGCGACATCATCGTCACCGGTACCAGCGTCGGTCGTCCCGCGCTCAACTCTCCGCTGGCCGTCACCGCGATCGGCGACGACCAGCTGCAGAAGCTGTCGGTGTCGAGCCAGGCCGACATCCTCAACACCATCCCGACGATCAAGGCGGATGCGGGCGGCGGCGAAGTCGCCTCGAACGTTTTCGTCGCGGGCCTGCCGTCCGGCGGCCAATACCAGTTCACGCCGCTGATGTATGACGGCATGCCGGTGTTCAGCACCTTTGGCCTGAACTCGTCGGCCTATGACGTCTATGCCCGCAACGATCTCGGCATCCAGCGGCTCGAGTTCGTCCGCGGCGGCGTCTCCAACCTGTTCGGCCCGGGCTCGGTCGCGGGCCTGATCAACTACATCTCGACGACCGGCGGCGCCGATCATCACGGCATTGCGCAGCTCGAATGGGCTGAGCGCGGGCGGATGCGCGCAGACTTCGCGGTCAATGGTCCGCTCGGCGGCAATCTGTTCTACGCCCTTTCGGGCTTCGTGCGCACCGATGAGGGGCCGATCCGCACCGGGTTGGAGACCGAAGGTTATCAGCTTCGCGGCAACCTCAAGTACGAGTTCGGCGACGGTTCGGGCTCGGTGACGGTGTTCGGCCAGTATATCGACGACCAGACGCAGTTCTACCTGCCGATCCCGCTCAACGGCGCCAACCGCGATCGCGTGCGTGGGAACGACGGGAGCATCGTCTACTCGGTGCAGGGTCCGAACGTTCGTGGACTGGGCTTCAACACCCCCGACGGCCGCTTCCAGACCGAGATCACGGACGGAGTTACCGTCAAGGGCGGCATGGCGGCACTAGCGCTCGACAAGGATTTCGGCGGCGGCTGGGGCATCAACGGTCGCGTCCGCTACGCCGACTACAAGCACAAGTTCGGGCTCTTCTCCGACGGCGACGGGGTGATCAACGTTCCCGAATCGCTTCAGGGTTTCCTGACCAACCGCAATCTCGGCACCCTCGCCAACGCCAGCTTCACCTTCGCCGACAGTGGCGCCGCGGTGCCGGCCAATTACCTGCTGTTCGCCAACCGCACCACCGACCGCGACCGGCCGGCGTCCGATTTCACCGGCGAGCTCAACCTGACCAAGAACCTGGTGACGGGGTCGCTCGAGCATAATTTTACCCTTGGCGGCTTCTATGCGAACGCCAAGGCGAGCGACGTCAACGTCACCACCACCTATCTGGCGGAATTCAACAACAGCCCGAGGCTGGTGAACCTGTCGGTCCGCAACCCGACGACGGGGGCGACCACGATCGTCTCCAACGCCGGGCTGCTCAATGCCGGGGCCGGCTATGTCAACAATCGCCACGAGGTCGAGCGCTACGCCGGCTATCTGGCCGACCAGATCGAGGCCGGGCGCTTCGTGTTCGACATCGGCGGTCGCATCGAGCGCTTCACCGGCGATATCAGGCGCGAGCGGACGTCCACCTTCGTCACCGACACCACGACGCCGAACCTTGCCACCGCACTGCGCGACGTGATCTGGGGTAACGACACCTTCCAGACCGCCAAGGTGGATGCGACCGAATGGGCGATCGCGGCGGGCGCGCTGTTCCGATTGACCGACACCTTCTCGATCTACGCCAACGGCTCGCGCGGCTATTTCTTCCCCGAAATCCGCGCCGTCACCTTCAATGCGCTCAACCAGCCTGCGAGCTACGAAGGCGAGATCATCAAGCAGGCGTCGGCCGGCGTGAAGTATGACGGCGGCCGCGTGTCGGGCACGCTAGCCGGCTTCTACACCAAGCTCGACAATCGCCGGCAGGTTCTGTTCGTCAACGACGGGCAGGGCGGCCTGACCGAGCGCGTCAACCTCGTCGGCACCGAGTCCTATGGTCTGGAATCGACCGCCAGCGTCCGCCTGTTCAAGGGTCTTCGTGTCCAGGGCAACCTGACGCTTCAGGATCACAAATATACCAGCTTCGATACGACGCCGGCCAATATCGGAAACGAGCTCGAACGCCAGCCGAACCTGCTCTACAATGCCGGCCTGTTCTACGATAACGACTTTTTCGACTTCTCGTTGTTCACCAACTACACCGGCGACAACTTCACCGCGGCGAACAACGCGATCGAACTCGAAAGCTTCAACGTCGTCAATCTGGATGCCGGCGTGAAGATCCCGTTCCACGGCGTCAACGTCCGTGCCGCGGTCAACGTCTTCAACCTGTTCGAAAGCGATGCCACCACCGAAGGATCGCCGCGTCAGGACTCTGCACAGTCGGCGGGCGGCGCCTTCTTCGTCGGTCGCCCGGTGCTGCCGCGACGCATCACCGCCCGCTTGTCCTTCGCCTTCTGACCTCCCCCTGCGGGGGGGCGGCCGTCGCTGCTCCCCCGCCTCTTTTTTCGGGAACGCGCTAGATGACCGTGCCAGCTTCCGACGACGGCGCCGCGCGCGCGATCCTGCTGGCCAATGATCGTGGCGGCTACACCGTCCCCAACGGCCGCGTCTATCCGTTCCAGTGGAACTGGGATTCGGCGTTCGGGGCGCTCGGTTTCGACCGCTTCGATCGCGATCGCGCCTGGCGCGAGATCGAGAGCTTGTTCGCGGCGCAGTGGGACGACGGGTTCGTGCCGCACATCGTCTTCTGGCAGGAAGACGCGGGCTATTTCCCCGGTCCCTCGGTCTGGGACACCGGCCGTAGTCCGGCTACTTCCGGGATCACCCAGCCGCCGGTCGCCGCGACGATCGTCCGCCGGCTGTGGGACAGCGCCACCGCTGCAGGGCAGGGCGATTCGTTCCGGGCGCGGGTGGAGGCGTTGTTCGATCGGCTACTCGACTGGCATCGCTGGTTTGCCGACCACCGCGATCCCGACCGCCGCGGCGTCGTCGTCGCGATGCACCCGTGGGAAACCGGCCGCGACAATTCGCCCGAATGGGATGTACCCGGCGAGCCGATCGACGTCTCGGCGGTGGGTGAGTATGTGCGCCGCGACACCGGCCATCTCGATGCCAAGATGCGCCCGACCAAGCTCGAATATGACCGCTACCTCGCCTTGGTCCAATTCGGTCGGTCGACCGGCTGGGATCATGCCCGGATCGCGCGCGAGAACCCGTTCCGCGTCGCCGATATCGGCATGTCGATGATCCTGCTCCGCGCCAATCGCGACCTGCTCGCGCTCGCGGCCATGCTCGGCCGCGAGGGCGGCGAGATCGGCGGCTGGATTGCGCGTGCCGAGGCTGGTCTAGGCTGGCTGTGGGACGAT
>DATLME010000276.1:0-3983 GCA_035537395.1 Sphingomonas sp.
AGCCCCTACTCACCACGAACGGAAGGTGATCAGCTCAGTCGGAGTAATCAATGAAAGCCGCCGTCCTCTTCGAAGCCAACACCCCGCTCAGCATCGAGGAGGTGACCGTCAGCAAGCCCGGCCCGCGCGAGGTGCTGATCCGCACCGTCGCGGTCGGCGTGTGTCGGTCCGACCTGCACTTCGTCGACGGCGCCTATCCGCATGCGATGCCGACGATCCCGGGGCATGAGGCGGCGGGGGTGGTCGAGGCGATCGGTGACGATGTCGCGACTGTGAAGGTCGGTGATCATGTCGTCACCTGCCTGTCGGCGTTTTGCGGACATTGCGAGTTCTGCGTGACCGGGCACATGTCGCTCTGCCTCGGCGGCGACACCCGCCGCAAGAAGGGCGAGGCGCCACGGCTGATGCTGGGCGAGACGCCGATCGCGCAGATGCTCAATCTGTCGGCCTATGCCGAGATGATGCTCGTCCACGAGCATGCCTGCGTGGCGATCGACCGCGACATGCCGATGGATCGCGCCGCGCTGATCGGGTGCGCGGTGACGACGGGGGCAGGGGCGGTGTTCAACACCACCGACGTGACCCCGGGCGAGACGGTGTGCGTCGTCGGATGCGGCGGGATCGGGCTCGCCGCCGTCAACGCCGCGAAGATTGCGGGCGCGGCGAAGATCATCGCGCTCGATCCGGTGCCGGAAAAACGCGCCGTCGCCGAGAAGCTGGGCGCGACCCACACGATCGACGCGATGAGCGAGACCGCGGCGGAGCAGGTCGTCGAGATCTCGCGCGGCGGGGTGCATCACGCGATCGAGGCGGTCGGCCGCGCGCAATCCGCGGCAACAGCGGTCAAGGTGCTCCGGCGTGGCGGGACCGCGACGATCCTCGGAATGATGCCGCTCGCCGAGAAGGTCGGCCTGTCGGCGCTCGACCTGTTGGCCGGCAAGAAGCTCCAGGGCGGGCTGATGGGGTCGAACCGCTTCCCGGTCGATATTCCGCGGCTGGTGGATTTCTACATGCGCGGCGAGCTCGATCTCGACACGATCATCGCCGAGCGGCTGCCGCTCGACCGGATCAACGACGCCTTCGCCGAGCTTCGCAAGGGCGATGCCACCCGTAGCGTCATCACTTTCGCCTGAGGGGAGAGCGGCGTGACCGAGACCAGCGCGACCGCGACGATGACCGGCACGATCCCGGCGGAGGGCCGCGACCGGCTCGACGTCGATCGCCTGACGGCGTGGATGGAAGCCAATGTCGCCGGCTTCGAGGGGCCGCTCACCTATGCCAAGTTCGCGGGCGGTCAGTCGAACCCGACCTATCGGATCGACAGCCCGTCGGGTGCGTATGTGTTGCGGCGCAAGCCGTTCGGGCCGCTGCTGCCTTCGGCGCACGCGGTCGACCGTGAGTATCGGCTGATCGACGGGCTTTATCCGACCGGCTTTCCGGTAGCGAAGCCTTATGGCCTGTGCACCGACGAGAGCGTGCTCGGCGCGATGTTCTACGTCATGGGACTAGCCGACGGCCGCAACCTCTGGGACGGGACGCTGCCCGACTATGCACCCGCGGAGCGCACCGGAATCTACAATGCGATGTGCGACACGCTCGCCGATCTGCACAAGATCGACCATGTCGCTGCGGGGCTCGGCGAGTACGGCAAGCCGGGCAATTATTTTGAGCGCCAAGTCGCGCGCTGGACCAAGCAATATCGCGCCAGCGAAACCGAGACGATGCCCGAGGTCGAGCGGCTGATCGAATGGCTGCCGCGGACGCTGCCGACGCAGGACCGGACCTCGATCGTTCATGGCGACTACCGCATCGACAACATGATCTTCGCCAACGACGAGGCGCGGGTGATCGCGGTGCTCGACTGGGAGCTGTCGACGCTGGGCGATCCACTTGCCGATTTCTCCTATTTCCTGATGAGCTGGGTGACCGAGCCCGAAGGCCGCTCGGGCGTGCTCGGCAAGGCGGGCGGCGATGGCGGGATCCCGACCGTCGAGGACATGGTCGCGCGCTATTGCGCGGCGACGGGGCGCGACGGGGTGCCCGATCTCAACTGGTATTTCAGCTACAACCTCTTCCGGCTGACCGGCATCGTCCAGGGGATCAAGAAGCGGATCGTCGACGGGACCGCGTCGAGCGCGCAGGCCGAGCGATCGGCGGCGGGGGTGTACCGGCTGGCGAAGGCGAGCTGGGGGTTTGCGGAGAAGGCCGGGGCTTAGGGGCCCTGTCGTCATCCCGGCGAATGCCGGGACCCAGAGCCGCAGGCGTTGCGCGGCTTGTCTCTGGGTCCCGGCTTTCGCCGGGATGACGGAGTTCGATGAGGGAGAGCAGGATGTCGCAATTCGATCTGACCGGGAAGGTCGCCATCGTCACCGGGTCGTCGCGCGGAATCGGGCTGGCGACCGTGCACGAGATGGCGGAACACGGCGCCAAGGTCGTCGTGTCGAGCCGCAAGCAGGACGCGTGTGATGCCGTGGCGGCGGAGATCAACGGCAAGTATGGCGAGGGCACCGCGATCGCGGTCGCGGCGAACATCTCCGACAAGGCAGGGTTGCAGAACCTGGTCGACGAGACGCGTCGCGCGTTCGGCCGGGTCGACATTCTCGTCTGCAATGCGGCGTCGAACCCCTATTACGGGCCGCAGGAAGGGATCAGCGACGACCAGTTTCGCAAGATCCTCGACAACAATATCGTCTCAAACCACTGGCTGATCTCGATGGTCGCGCCCGAGATGCGCGAGCGCGGGGAAGGGTCGATCGTGATCATCTCGTCGATCGGAGGCCTGCGCGGGTCGCCGATCATCGGCGCCTATTGCATCAGCAAGGCCGCGGACATGCAGCTCGCGCGCAATCTCGCGGTCGAATATGGCCAGCACGGGGTGCGCGTGAACTGCATCGCGCCGGGGCTGATCAAGACCGATTTCGCGCGCGCACTGTGGGAGGACGAGGCCGCGGCGGCGAAGCGCAACGCGACGACGCCACTGCGGCGGATCGGCGAACCGCACGAGATTTCCGGCGCGGTGGTGTTCCTGGCGTCGGCGGCGAGCAGCTTCATGACCGGGCAGACGATCGTGATCGATGGCGGGGTCACGATTTGAGCTGGGCGACCGGCAGCAACACCACTCCGTTCGTGGTGAGTAGGGACTGAGCTTGGCGAAGGCCCGAATCGAACCACTTGTCCTTCGATACGCGTCTTCGGCTTCGCTCAGCCGCTACTCAGGACGAACGGCGTTAGTAGGAGGGACGACATGCGCTTCACCGACAAGTCGATCATCGTCACCGGAGCGGGCTCGGGGATCGGGCGCGCCGCCGCGTTGCAGTTCGCGGCCGAGGGCGGCAGCGTCGTCTGCGCCGACAAGACCGAGGGCGCCGACGAGACCGCGCGCCTGATCGGCGAGGCGGGCGGCACTGCGGTCGCGATCCGGATCGACGCGGGGCTGGAGGAGGACGTCGTGCGCGCCGTCGCGCTCGCCTGCGAACGGTTCGGCGGGCTCGACGTGATGTTCGCCAATGCGGGCATCTCGGGGGGCATGGCCAACATCTTCGACACCGACGTTGCGCTGATCACCGAGGTGCTGCGGGTCAACCTGATCGGGCCCTATCTAGCAATCAAGCATGCCGCGCCGAAGATCGCGGAGCGCGGGCAGGGCGCGATCGTGCTGACCGCGAGCGTTGCCGGGATCCGCTCGGGCGCGGGATCGCCGGCCTATTCGGCGTCCAAGGCTGGGGTGATCAACCTCGCCCAGGTGTCGGCGCAGCAGCTCGCTGGCTCGAACGTCAGGGTCAACGCGATCTGTCCGGGGCTGACCGAGACGGGGATGACCAAGCCGACCTTCGATTACGCGCGCGAGGCCAACAAGATGGACCGGGTCGGGCGGCTCAACCCGCTACGTCGTGGAGCGCAGCCGGAAGAACTGGCGAAGGTCGCGCTGTTCCTGGCGTCGGACGATGCGAGCTACGTCAACGGGCAGGCGATCGCGGTGGATG
>DATLME010000277.1:0-6438 GCA_035537395.1 Sphingomonas sp.
GCGGCTGATCAACCTGATCTCCGGGCAGGTCTCGATCAAATACGGTTTGATGGGGCCGAACCACGCGGTGGTCACCGCCTGCTCCACCGGCGCGCATTCGATCGGCGACGCCGCGCGGATGATCGCGATGGACGATGCCGATGTGATGCTGGCGGGCGGCGCGGAAAGCACGATCTGCCCGATCGGCATCGCCGGCTTCGCCGCGGCGCGCGCGCTGAACACGAGCTTCAACGACCGCCCCGAACAGGCAAGCCGCCCCTATGACCGCGACCGTGACGGCTTCGTCATGGGCGAGGGCGCAGGCGTGGTGGTCCTCGAGGAATATGAACGCGCCAAGGCCCGCGGCGCCACGATCTATTGCGAAGTGGTCGGCTACGGCCTGTCGGGCGACGCCTTCCACGTCACCGCACCCGAACCCTCGGGCTCCGGCGCGTACCGGTCGATGGAAATGGCGATGAAACGGTCGGGGCTGGCGCTGTCCGACATCGACTATATCAATGCCCACGGCACCTCGACGATGGCCGACATGATCGAGCTGGGCGCGGTCAAGCGACTGTTCGGCGACGATATCGGCGGGCTCTCGATGAGTTCGACCAAGTCGGCGATCGGGCATCTGCTCGGCGGCGCGGGCGCGGTGGAATCGATCCTGTGCATCCTCGCGATGCGGGACGGGATCGTGCCCCCGACGCTCAATCTCGACAACCCGTCCGAGGGCGCGGAAGGCGTCGATCTGGTGCCGCATGTGGCCAAGCAGCGTAAGGTTCGCGCGGTGCTCAACAACAGCTTCGGCTTCGGCGGCACTAACGCCTCGCTGATCATGCGCGCGGTCTAGGCCGGTCGCGATGCGCCGGATCGGGTGTCTCGGAGCCGTCCTCGGGCTGATCGCGCTGGTCGCGGCACTGATGATCGCGCGGGGCTGGAGCGGCGAGGGACCGGCGAAACAGCCGCTATCGGTGCAGATCGCGGAGGGGAGCAGCCTCGCCTCCGCCGCGACCGAGCTGGAAAAGGCGGGGGCGATCGCGTCCGCGCGGCGCTTCCGGCTCTATGCGCGGGTGTTCGGATCGGGCGAACCGATCAAGACCGGCGAATATCGCATCCCGGCTGGCGCCTCGCCGTCGGATATCCTGACGATGCTCCAGGCGGGCAAGGTGCTCCAGCGCATGGTGGTGGTGCCGGAAGGCTATCCCGCGATCATGGTCCGCGATGCCCTGTTGAAAGCTGACGGCTTGGCCGGCGCGGTGCCCGAGATCGCCGAAGGATCGGTGCTGCCCGACAGCTATGCCTTCCAGCGCGGCGACACGCGCGCGGCCCTGGTCGGCCGCATGCAGAAGGCGATGCGCGACTATCTTGCCGGCGCCTGGGCCAAGCGGAAACAGGGCATTGCGGTCGCCACCCCGCGGGAAGCGATCGTGCTTGCCTCGGTCGTGGAAAAGGAGACCGGCAAGCCGGCAGAGCGACGGACCGTCGCGGCGGTCTACAGCAACCGGTTGCGAATCGGCATGCCCCTCCAGGCGGATCCCACCGTCATCTATCCGATCACCAAGGGACGGCCGCTTGGGCGGCGCATCCTGCGCTCGGAGCTGACCGCGAAGAACGGGTACAACACCTACGCCGAGCGCGGGCTGCCGGCCGGGCCGATCGCCAATCCTGGGCGGGCCTCGATCGATGCGGTGCTCGATCCGGCATCGAGCAAGGCGCTGTATTTTGTCGCCGATGGCACCGGCGGGCATGTCTTCGCGGACACGCTCGACCAGCATAATGCCAATGTGAAGAAATGGTACGCGATCCGGAAGGCGCGCGGCGAGATGTGACGGCGCCGTCATCCCGGCTTGACCCGGGACCTAGAGTAATGAGCGATACGCTACGTGGCTCTGGGTCCGGCTTCCGCAGGGATGACGATGATCGGCGGAGAGCTAGAGCCGCAGCCCTGCCGCCGCGCGCGCTTTCATCTCGACCTCGGCCATCGTGCCGCCGGTGACCCAGCTTCCGCCGACACACAGCACCGGCTTGAACGCCAGCCATTCGGGCGCGTTGGCTTCGGTGATCCCGCCCGTCGGGCAAAACCGGCACTGGTAGAACGGCGCGGCGAGTGCCTTCAGCGCCTTCAGCCCGCCACTCGCTTCGGCCGGGAAGAACTTGAAGTGCGTCAGCCCGAGATCGAGCCCGCGCATGATGTCGCCCGCATTCGCGATCCCGGGCAGGAACGCCACGCCGCTTTCGATGATCGGCGCCGCCAGCCGCTCGCTCAGGCCGGGAGAGACGATGAATTCCGCGCCCGCGTCCATCACCTGCCCGAACTGCGCGACGTCGACCACAGTGCCGGCACCGACGATCGCGCCCTCGACCTTCTTCATCTCCGCGATCGCCTCTAGCGCCGCGGGCGTGCGCAACGTGACCTCGAGCACGCGCAGCCCGCCGGCGACCAGCGCTTCGGCGAGCGGACGCGCAGTCGCGACGTCGTCGATCACGAGCACCGGAATGACGGCGCTGGTCTGCATGATGGTGGCTATGTCGGTCATGTATGCTCCTGGGCGAAGGCGGCGGCGGCACCGAACAGGCCGGGCTGGGGATGGGTGATGAGCTTGACCGGGATCGCCGCCATCAGCGACTGGAACCGGCCCTTGGCGACGAAGCGCTGATCGAAGCCAGAGCGCAGCAGTCGATCCTTGATCCGCAGCCCGAGGCCGCCCGCGATCACCACGCCCTTGGCGCCATGCGCAAGCGCGAGATCGCCCGCCACCGCGCCGAGCGCGAGGCAGAAGCGGTCGAGCGCGGCAAGCGCGATCGAGTCGGTGCCCTCGAGCGCTTCCTTCCAGATCGTCTTGTCGTCGTGGCTGGGCACCGCACGGCCTTCCATCGCCGCCAGCGTCTCGTAGATTGCGACGATGCCGGGACCGGAGCAGATCCGCTCGGTAGAGACCCGCGTGTAGCTTCCGCGCAGCTTCTTGACGAAGGCGTCTTCGATGCCGTCAAGCGGCGCGTAATCGACATGCCCGCCCTCGGTGGACAGGACGTGGTAACGCTCGTCGGTCTTGAATACCTGCGCAACGCCCAGGCCGGTGCCCGGCCCGCATACGGTCGTCACGCCGAGCGCGGGCAGCGGCGTGTCGGGGCCGCAGAGATGGACGAAATCGGTGTCGGCGAGTTGCGCGACGGCATGGCCGACCGCGCCGAAATCGTTGATCACGGTGTAGATGTCGGCACCCAGGCGCTCGCCGATCAGCGACTGGCGGATGATCCACGGATTGTTGGTCAGGCGGATGACGTCCCCGCTGATCGGTGATGCGACCGAAATCGCGATCGCGCGGGGCAGGGGCGCTCCATGGATCTTCTCGAACGCCTGCCACGCGGTCTGCAGGCTGGCATGTTCCGCGGTCTTCTGGGTCACTGGCTCGCCGAGCGAGATCACCCGGCCATTCTCGACCTCGGCGATCGCGAAGCGGGCATGGGTGCCGCCGATGTCGGCGCTGACGAGGTGCATGCTTGGCTCTCCCTACAGGCCGGCGCCGGCGAGCATCGCCGATGCGCCCTTTTCTGCTTCGTCGGCAAGCCCGCGGAACATCCCGAACAACTCACGACCCATCCCCTGGACCGGCGGGACCTGCTCGGGGAGAGGGCGCGCCTCCCATTCGTCCGCGTCGACCAGCGCCTCGAGCATCCCGCTTTCGGCATCCACACGGATCATGTCGCCGTCGCGGATCCGCCCGATCGCGCCGCCGCCGAGCGCCTCGGGCGAACAGTGGATCGCACAGGGCACCTTGCCGCTCGCCCCCGACATCCGCCCGTCGGTGACCAGCGCGACGCGGAAACCGCGGTTCTGGAGCACGCCGAGCGGCGGTGTGAGCTTGTGGAGTTCGGGCATGCCGTTGGCGCGCGGGCCCTGGAAGCGGACCACCACGACGACGTCGCGCTCGAGCTCGCCGCGCTTGAACGCCTCGAGGACGTCGAGCTGGTCGTCGAACACCATCGCCGGCGCCTCGATCACCCAGCGGGTGCGGTCGACCGCGGAAACCTTGATGCAGGCGCGACCGATATTGCCGGCAAGGATGCGCATGCCGCCGTCCGCGGAAAAGGGCGCCGCAGCGGGGCGCAGGATCGTGTCGTCGCCGCTGTCGCCCACCGGCATCCAGGCTAGGCGGTCGTCGTCGAGTACCGGCTTTTCCGCAAAGGCGCCGAGATCGTTCGACGCGATCGTCATGATGTCGCGGTGGAGATAGCCGCCCGCGATCAGCTCGCGGATCACATAGGGCATCCCGCCCGCCGCCTCGAACGCGTTCACGTCGGCCGAGCCATTGGGATAGACTCGCGCGATCAGCGGCACCGCGCGCGACAACCGGTCGAAATCGTCCCAGTCGATCACGATCCCGGCCGCCCGCGCGATCGCCGGAACGTGGAGCAGGTGGTTGGTCGAGCCACCGGTGGCGAGCAGCCCGACCGCGGCGTTGACGATCGCGCGCTCGTCGACGCAGTGGCCGAGCGGGCGATAATCGTCGCCCCGCCACCCGATCTCGGCGAGCCGATGGACCGCGGCGCGGGTCAGCTCCTGGCGCAGCTTGGTGCCTGGATTGACGAACGCCGCGCCAGGCATGTGGAGCCCCATCACCTCCATCATCATCTGGTTGGTGTTGGCCGTGCCGTAGAAGGTGCAGGTGCCCTTGGTGTGATAGGCCGCGATCTCGGCGTCGAGCAGTTCCTCGCGCTCGGCGAGCCCCTCGGCGAAGCGCTCGCGGACCGCAGCCTTGGCCTTGTTGGCGAGCCCGGTCGGCATCGGCCCCCCGGGGATCAGCACCATCGGCAAATGCCCGAAGCGCAGCGCGCCCATCAGGAGGCCGGGCACGATCTTGTCGCAGATGCCGAGCAGCGCGGCGCCCTCGAAGGTACCGTGGCTGAGCGCGATCGCGGTGGACAAGGCGATCGTGTCGCGGCTGAACAGCGACAATTCCATGCCGGGGTAGCCCTGCGTCACGCCGTCGCACATCGCGGGCACGCCGCCGGCGACCTGCGCGGTGGCACCGGCCTCGCGCGCCCAGACCTTCATCAGCTCGGGGTAGCGATAATAGACCGCGTGCGCCGAGAGCATGTCGTTGTAGGCGGTGACGATGCCGATGTTCATGCCGGCACCGGACTTCATCGTGTCGCGGTCTTCTTCGGTGCCGGCATAGGCATGTGCCAGATTGGCACAGCCCAGCTGGGGTCGCCGCGCGCCATTGTCGCGCTCGCGCTCGATCAGCGCGAGATACGCCTCACGGGTCGGGCGCGAACGCTCGATGATCCGGTCGGTGACGGCGGCGACTTCACTGGCGATCATATTTACCCCGTCATGCCGGGCTCGTTCCGGCATCCACCGTGCCGCGCCATCCGCAGCCGGTGAGTTCGATCCACCGTGGATGCCGGAACATGCCCGGCCCGACGGTCAAGCCGCCCAGTGAATATCCACCGGAAGCTCGGCATCGGCAAGCACCCGGCCGATCGGATAGGCCGACCCGGCACCTTGCTTGATCGCGTCCTCGATCACCTTGCGCTTAGCGGTGCCAGTCACCGCGATCAGCAGGGCGCGCGCGGTGACGATTCCCTCGCGGCTCAGCGTCACCCGCGGCACCGGCGCTTCGGCGGGCAGTGGGTCGGGCATGACGCCGAGGGCGCGACGCTCACGCGGGCCCGACAAGGCCTCGTCGAAGTCCGGCCCCGGGAAGATCGACGCGGTATGCCCGTCCGCCCCCACGCCCAACAGGCACAGGTCGAGTGGCCAGTGCAGGTCCTGCATCAGCGCGTCGGCGGAGCGGCCGGCTGCCTTGTAGTCGGCATTCGCGGTCGGCACGATCGGCATGACCCGCGCGCCCTTCGGGATGAACGACTTGGCGATCATCGTCACGTTGGACAGCGGATCGCCGAGCGGAACGACGCGCTCGTCGGTCGGTACGATCGTCACCCGCTTCCAATCCAGCTTGGCGCTGGCCAGCTTGGCGTAGATCGGGATCGGGGTCTTGCCACCGGACAGCGCGATCACCGCTCCGCCGCGTGCGTCGATCGCGCTTTCGATGATGAACTGGATGTCGCCAGCGACCGCCGCGGCCATCTCCTCGGCATCCTCGTAGTCCCACCATTCGATCTCGGTCATGCTCAATTCCTGTTTGGTCATGCCGGAGTCGTTCCGGCATCCACGTATCCACAACTTCCGTACGCCGTGGGGCACGGTGGATCCCGGAACAAGTCCGGGACGACGGGAAGGTTCAATCGTCCTGCCAGGTAACCCCACCGCGTTCGGTCAGCGCGATCGCGGCCGAGGGGCCCCAGCTGCCCGAGGCATAGCTTTTCGGCTTCATGTCGTTGGCGGCCCAGCCGGCGCGGATCGCGTCGATCCAGGTCCATTGCGCCTCGATCTCGTCGCGGCGCACGAACAGCGTCTGGTCGCCCTCGATCAGGTCGAGCAGCAGCCGC
>DATLME010000278.1:0-4308 GCA_035537395.1 Sphingomonas sp.
TGTTCCGGGGTCCACCCCACCACCGGCGCCACGCTGCTGGCCCGGTGGACCCCGGACCAAGCCCGGGGTGACGATAATGGAGACTATGATGACCAGCCCGATCCGCACCGAACGCCATGACGACATCCTCGTCATCATCAGCGACAATCCGCCCGTCAACGCGCTCGGCGCCGCGGTCCGCCAGGGGCTCGAGGCCGGCATCAAGGAAGCGACTGCCGACCCGTCGATCAAGGCGGTCGTGATCCGCTGCGACGGCCGCACCTTCTTCGCCGGTGCCGACATCACCGAGTTCGGCAAGGCGATGCAGGAGCCCGGCCTCCCCACCGTCATCGACATGATCGAGTCCGCCGACAAGCCGGTGATCGCCGCGATCCACGGCACCGCGCTCGGCGGCGGCTGCGAGGTCGCGCTCGGCTGCCATTACCGCGTCGCGGTCCCCTCGGCGAAGATCGGCACTCCAGAGGTGAAGCTCGGCCTGCTTCCCGGCGCTGGCGGCACCCAGCGCATCCCGCGCATCGCCGGGGTCGCACTCGCGCTCGAAATGACCGCCAAGGGCGATCCGATCTCCGCCAAGCAGGCGCAGCAGGCGGGGCTGATCGATCAGCTCGTCGGCGAGGACAGCCTCGAGGCCGACGCGATCGCTTTCGCCCGCTCGGTTGCCGATGCGCGCCCCCTGCCCCGCGCCAGCGAAAAGACCGCCACCGCCGATCCCGAGGCGGTCGCCGCGTTCCGCAAGGCCAATGCCAAGCGCTTCCGCGGCTTCGAGGCGCCCGAGGCGAACATCAAGTGCGTCGAGGCGGCCTCGAACGGGTCGAGCTTCGCCGACGGCATCGCCAACGAGCGCGCCGAGTTCATGAAGCTGATGATGGGCAACCAGTCCGCCGCCCAGCGCCATATCTTCTTCGCCGAACGCCAGGCTGCCAAGATCGACGGCATCGCCCCCGACATCGCGCTGCGCCCGATCAACCGCGTCGGCGTGATCGGCGCTGGCACGATGGGCGGCGGGATCGCGATGAACTTCCTTTCGGCCGGCGTCCCGGTGACGATCGTCGAGATGCAGCAGGACGCGCTCGACCGCGGCACCGGCGTCGTCCGCAAGAACTACGAGGCCTCCGCCGCCAAGGGCCGGATGAAGCCCGAGCAGGTCGAACAGGCGATGGGCGCGCTCAACGGCACGCTCGATTTCGACCAGCTCGCCGAGTGCGATCTGATCATCGAAGCGGTCTACGAGAACATGGACGTGAAGAAGGAGATCTTCACAAAGCTCGACGCGATCTGCAAGCCCGGCGCGATCCTGGCGTCGAACACCTCCTATCTCAACATCGACGAGATCGCGGCGTGCACCAAGCGCCCCGAGGACGTCGTCGGGATGCACTTCTTCTCGCCCGCCAATGTCATGAAGCTGCTCGAAGTCGTGCGCGGCGACAAGACCGCGGGCGACGTGCTTGCAACGGTCATGGCGCTTGCCAAGAAGATCAAGAAGGTCGCGGTGGTGGCCGGCGTCTGCCACGGCTTCATCGGCAACCGCATGCTGATGCCGCGCCAGGTCGAGGCCAACAAGCTGCTGATGGAGGGCGCCACCCCCGAGCAGATCGACCGCGTCCATGTCGAGTTCGGCATGCCGATGGGGCCGTTCCAGATGAGCGACCTCGCCGGGGTCGACATCGGCTGGCACCGCGATCCGACCCGGATCGAGAACATTCGCGACGCGCTCGCCGCCGAGGGCCGCTGGGGCCAGAAGAAGCAGGCCGGCTTCTACGATTACGACGAGAAGCGGAACCCGACACCGAGCGCGCGGGTGGCCGAGATCATCGAGGATTTCCGCAAGAAGTCCGGCTCCACGGTCCGCGAGATCAGCGACGAGGAGATCGTCGAGCGCACGCTCTACACGATGGTCAACGAAGGCGCGCTGATCCTCGAAGAAGGCAAGGCACAACGCGCGTCGGACATCGATGTGGTGTGGATCTACGGCTATGGCTGGCCGGTCTATCGCGGCGGACCGATGTTCTGGGCGCAGACCGAAGGCCTCGACAAGGTCGTCGCCGGGCTGGAGAAGCACGGCTTCCCGGTGGCAAAGTCGCTGAAGGACGCCGCAACGACGGGTGGCAAGCTGAAGTGACGCAAGCCGCGCCCTCCCCCATCCGTCATCCCGGCGAAAGCCGGGACCCAGGGTTACACGGCGCAACGCCCGTGACTCTGGGCCCGGGCCTGCGCCGGGATGACGGCGGGAGTGGGTTGCCCCTGCGGATACGCCTCACATGCTAGAGAAATCAGCCCTCGCCACCGCCGCCGCGATCCGCGCGGGGGACATGACGGCGCTCGCCGCCTGCGAAGCCGCGATCGCGCGGATCGAGGCTGCCGACGGCGCGATCAACGCGGTCGTCGTCCGCGATTTCGGCCGCGCGCGCGACCAGGCGCGCGAGATCGATCGGCGCCGTGCCGACGGCTTCGATGGCCCCCTGCTCGGTGTGCCCATGACGGTGAAGGAAAGCTTCGACGTCGAAGGCCTACCGACCACCTGGGGCCACGAGGAACATCGCGACTTCATGCCCGCCGCCGACGCCGTGGCGGTCCAGCGCCTCAAGCGCGCCGGCGCGGTGATCCTTGGCAAGACCAACGTCCCCGTCAGCCTCGCCGACCTGCAATCGGTCAACCCGGTCTATGGCCGCACCAACCACCCGCTCGATCCCGCCCGCACTCCCGGCGGCTCGTCTGGCGGCGGCGCGGCGGCGGTCGCGAGCGGCATGGTCGCGCTCGAGATCGGCTCCGACATTGGCGGCTCGATCCGGGTACCGAGCCATTTCTGCGGGATCTGGGGTCACAAGCCCACCTATGGCGCGCTGTCGATCGATGGCCAGATCACCCCCGGCACCGATGGCGCCGCGATCGCGATGTCGGTGATCGGCCCGCTGGCGCGCGACCCCGACGATCTCACCGCTGCGCTCGACATCCTGTCCGACATCCCGCTGCCCCGTCCCTCGCCGGTGTCGGCGCCCGGGCTGCGGCTGCTCGTCCTGACCAGCCACCCGCTCGCGCCGGTCGCCGCGCCGATCGCGGCCGCGATCGATCGCCTCGCCGCCGCCCTCGCCACCGCGGGTGCCGAAATCGAGCGGACCAGCGACCTGCTCCCCGATCTCGTCGCGCAGTTCGCCAACTACATGCGCCTGCTGTCGATCACCCTCGCGCGCGGCGAGCCCGCTGATGACGGCACCGTGGCGTCGCTGCCCGACTGGCTCGGCATGCTCGACGATCAGGCACGCAACCGCCGCGCATGGAGCAAGCTCTTCACCCGCTACGACGCGGTGATCGCGCCGGTGCTCGGCACCCAGGCCTACCCCCATGATGACGCCATCATCCGCGAGCGCACGCTGACGATCGATGGCGCAACCACCCCGTTCGGCTACCAGTTCGCCTTTCCCGGCCTCGCCACCTATCCGGGCCTGCCCGCCACCGCGGTGCCGATCGGCGCCGCCGACGGCCTGCCGATCGGCTGCCAGATCATCACCGACACCCACCAGGATCACAAGGCGATCGCGATCGCGCGATTGGCCGACAAGCTTTTGAGGGAGCAGCAAGCATGACCGACCTCGACACCTTCCGCAGCGAGACCAGAGCCTGGCTCGCCGAGAATTGCCCCCCAGAGATGCGCGAGCCGGTCCGCACCGACAAGGACGCGGTCTGGGGAGGGCGCGACCAGTCGATGCTCACTCCCGCGCAGAAGCAGTGGATGGACAAGATGGGCGCGCGCGGCTGGACCGTGCCCGACTGGCCCAGCCAATATGGCGGCGGCGGCCTTTCGCCGGCCGAGACCAAGATCCTGCGCGAGGAGATGGCCGCGATCCGTGCGCGCAATCCGCTTAATTCGTTCGGCATCTCGATGCTCGGACCGGCGCTGCTGAAATACGGCAACGAGGAGCAGAAGCTCGAGCATCTGCCCAAGATCGCGCGCGGCGAGATCCGCTGGTGCCAGGGCTATAGCGAACCCAATGCGGGCTCCGATCTCGCCGGCCTGGCCACCTCCGCCGAGGATGGCGGCGACCACTATATCGTCAACGGCCAGAAGGTCTGGACGAGCTATGCCGACATGGCCGACTGGATCTTCTGCCTGGTCCGCACCAGCAAGGAATCGAAGCAGGGCGGGATCAGCTTCGTGCTGTTCGACATGGCCTCGCCCGGCGTCTCGACCAAGCCGATCCTGCTGATCAGCGGCTATTCGCCATTTTGCGAGACCTTCTTCGACAATGTGAAGGTGCCCAAGGCCAACCGCATTCACGACGAAAACAAGGGCTGGGACGTCGCCAAATACCT
>DATLME010000279.1:0-7472 GCA_035537395.1 Sphingomonas sp.
GTGCGGCAGTGGCAGGAACTGCTGCATGGCGGCCGCTATTCAGAAAGCTATCCGGAGGCGCTGCCGGACTTCGTCAAGCTGGCCGAGGCTTACCACGCCCACGGCATCCGTTGCGCCCGGCCGGGCGACCTCGACGACGCGATCCGCGCCTTGTGGGAAGCGACCAATAGCCAGTCGCCGATCATCACCACTGAAGTCGGCCAGCACCAGATGTGGGCGGCGCAGCATTTCGGGTTCGAGGCGCCGAACAAGTGGCTGACCTCGGGCGGGCTCGGAACGATGGGCTATGGCCTGCCCGCGGCGATCGGCGCGCAGCTCGGCAACCCCAATGCGCTGGTGATCGACATTGCTGGCGAGGCGTCGATCCAAATGAACATCCAGGAGCTGGCGACCGCGACGCAATACCGGCTGCCGGTCAAGATCTTCATCCTCAACAACCAGTATATGGGCATGGTCCGGCAGTGGCAGGAACTGACCTATTCGAGCCGCTATTCGGAAAGCTACTCGGACAGCCTCCCCGATTTCGTCAAGCTCGCCGAAGCCTATGGCTGGAAAGGCATCCTGATCGAGGATCCGGCCGATCTCGACGGCGGGATCGCGGCGATGCTGGCGCATGACGGTCCCGTGATGGTCGACTGCCGCGTCGCGCAGCTCGCGAATTGCTTCCCGATGATCCCCTCGGGCGCGGCGCATACCGACATGATCCTGCAGGCGAACGAAGTCTCGGGCGAGATGGACGACGAAGCGAAGGCGCTGGTCTGATGCACATCACCCAGGAGGCCGCGGAGCGGCACACGCTCGCGGTCGTGGTCGACAACGAGCCCGGGATCCTCGCGCGGATCGCGGGGCTGTTCACCGCGCGCGGCTATAATATCGAAAGCCTGACGGTCTCGGAGATCACCGCCGACAAATCCGTCAGCCGGATCACGATCGTCACCTCGGCGAGCCCTGCCACGCTCGAACAGATCGTTGCGCAGCTCGATCGGCTGATCCCGGTGCATACCGTGACCGACCTGACCGCGCAGGGTGCGCACGTCGAACGCGAGCTGGCGCTGGTGAAGGTCCGCGGGACCGGCGACCACCGGATCGAGGCGCTGCGGCTCGGCGACGTGTACCGCGCCCGGGTGGTCGATGCGACCACATCGAGCTTCGTGTTCGAGGTCACCGGCGGGCGCGAGAAGATCGACAAGTTCGTCGAATTGATGAGCGAAGTCGGTCTGATCGAGGTTGCCCGCACCGGCATCGTCGCGATCGCCCGCGGCAAGGAAGCCGCCTGACGTAAAACCGTCATCCCGGGCTCGACCGGGGACCCAGAGCCACGAACGGCATCGCTTGCGACCCTGGGTTCCGGCGTCCGCCGGAATGACGACAACAAGAAAGGGAAACACAGCATGCGTGTCTATTATGATCGCGACGCCGATCTGAACCTGATCACGACCAAGAAGATCGCGATCGTCGGCTATGGCTCGCAGGGGCATGCGCATGCGCAGAACCTGCGCGACAGCGGCGCGAAGGACGTCGCGATCGCGCTGCGCGAGGGCTCGGCAACCGCGAAGAAGGTGATCGAGGCCGGTTTCGCGGTGAAGTCGAACGCGGAGGCAGCCGCGTGGGCTGACATCGTCATGTTCCTCGCTCCCGACGAGCATCAGGCCGCGATCTACGCCGACGATTATCACGAGCACATGAAGCAGGGCGCGACGCTCGCCTTCGCGCACGGGCTCAACGTCCATTTCGGGCTCATCGAGCCGCGCGCCGATCTCGACGTGATCATGATCGCGCCGAAGGGCCCAGGGCACACCGTGCGCAGCGAATATGTCCGCGGCGGCGGGGTGCCGTGCCTGATTGCCGTCCATCAGGACCAGAGCGGCAACGCGCACGACATCGGGCTTGCCTATGCCAGCGGCGTCGGCGGCGGCCGATCGGGCATCATCGAGACCAATTTCCGCGAGGAATGCGAGACCGACCTGTTCGGCGAGCAGGCGGTGCTGTGCGGCGGGCTGACCCACCTGATCCAGGCCGGGTTCGAGACGCTGACCGAGGCCGGCTATGCGCCCGAAATGGCCTATTTCGAATGCCTCCACGAGGTGAAGCTGATCGTCGACCTGATGTACGAAGGCGGCATCGCCAACATGCGCTATTCGATCAGCAACACCGCGGAATATGGTGACATCACTACGGGCCCGCGGATCATCACCAGCGAGACCAAGGCGGAGATGAAGCGCGTCCTCGCCGACATCCAGGGCGGGCGGTTCGTCCGCGATTTCGTGCTCGACAACCGCGCAGGGCAGCCCGAGTTGAAGGCAGCGCGCAAGGCCGCGGCCGCGCACCCGATCGAAAAGGTCGGGGCCGAACTGCGCGCGATGATGCCGTGGATCGGCAAGAACGCGCTGGTCGACAAGGCCAGGAACTGAGCCCCTTTCCCATCCGTCATCGCGACGAACGCCGGGACCCAGAGCCACAAGCGCCGCGCTGCCTGGCTCTGGGTCCGGGGTCGAGGCTCTCCTGAGCGAAGTCGAAGGGCCCGGGCTTCCGTCATGCCGGGCTTGTTCCGGCATCCACCTTGCCTAGCTACCCGCCGGAAGCTGGGATGGGTGGACCCCGGAACAGGTCCGGGGTGACGGATGATAGGGGTGGTCTCAGGTCCGACCCGGCGTGAGACACAGTTGCCGGCGTTTGCCGGAAAGACGAATGGGACGAAGACGGTTCGTTTCCGCATTCGCGCTTCCCTGACGGCTGCGCTTGTGGTGAACTTCGCGTAACAATTCGGGAGATGATCATGCGCCTCGTCCTTGCCGCCGCCCTTGCACTCGCCGCTGCGCCGATCCTGGCGCAGGGCCCGACCGCCGCCCCCGGATCGAAGAACCCCGCCGCGGTAACCGGCGGCACCTACAAGGCCGATCCCGGGCATACCCTGGTGACGTGGACGCTCGATCACCTCGGCTTCTCGCCGTACACCGGGATCTTCGGCGACGTGACCGGCACACTGACGCTGGACCCGAAGAACCTCGGGGCGACCAAGGTCGACATGACGATTCCGGTGTCGAAGGTGACCACCGCAAGCAGCGGGCTCACCGCGCATCTGACCCGCGCTGGCAAGGCCGGCGGCAAGCCCGACTTCTTCGGCGCCGCCGCCGCCGATGCGCGCTTCGTCTCGACCGCGGTGGTCGCGACCGGGCAGACCGCGAAGCTTACCGGCAATCTGACGCTGAACGGCGTGACCAAGCCGGTCACGCTCGATGTCCACTTCTATGGCGCGGGCAAGATGCCGGCGCAGATGGGGGGCAAGGAGAATGTCGGGTTCCACGCGGTCGGCACGATCATGCGCAGCGAGTTCGGGCTCGGCTTCGGCATCCCGATGGTCGGCGATGCGGTGAAGCTCGACATCGCTGCTGCGTTCCAGAAGTAACAAGCGCTGGACAGGGCGGCGGGCGGCGCGGTAGATCGCTATCGTGATCATGGCCCGCCGCCTACCGCTTCGTCGACTTACGCGCCCTTAGGCGCGATCTCGTTGCGCGTGCCCTGCACGCTGCCCGCGCCTAAGGGCTGACCCGCTCCCCTCGCTTTTTCGAGAGACTGGCCATGCTGCGCGATCCGTCGACCAAATACCGCCCCTTCCCCGCTATCGACCTGCCCGACCGGCAATGGCCGTCGCGAACGATCACCCGGCCGCCGCGCTGGCTGTCGACCGATCTGCGCGACGGCAACCAGGCGCTGATCGACCCGATGGACGCCGAGAAGAAGACCCGGCTGTTCGATCTGCTTGTGAAGGTCGGACTGAAGGAGATCGAAGTCGGCTTCCCCAGTGCCGGCGCGACCGAATTCGATTTCATCTCGGGTCTCGTCCGCAGCGGCAAGGTGCCGGGCGACGTCGCCATCCAGGTCCTCACCCAGGCGCGCCGCGACCTGATCGAGACCAGCTTCGCGTCGCTCGACGGCGCCGACAGGGCGATCGTGCATCTCTACAACGCGGTGTCGCCCGCCTGGCGCAAGATCGTGTTCGGCATGACCCGCGCCGAGGTGAAGCAGATCGCGGTCGACGGCGCCAAGATCCTGCGCGACGAAGCCGGCAAGCGCCCCGCCACCGACTGGCAGTTCGAGTACAGCCCCGAGACCTTCTCCACCGCCGAACTCGCTTTCTCGCTCGAGGTCTGCGAAGCGGTCATGGACGTGCTCGAGCCGACCGCCGAACGGCCGATCATCTTCAACCTGCCAGCGACCGTCGAATGCGCGACGCCCAACGTCTATGCCGACCAGATCGAATGGTTTGGCCGCCATATCCGGCGGCGCGACGCCTGCGTGATCTCGCTCCACACGCACAATGATCGCGGCACCGGCGTCGCGGCCGCCGAGCTGGGGCTGATGGCAGGCGCGGACCGCGTCGAGGGATGCCTGCTCGGCAATGGCGAGCGGACCGGCAATTGCGATCTCGTGACGGTGGCGCTCAACATGTACACCCAGGGGATCGATCCCGCGCTGGACCTGTCGGACATCGACGAGATCGTCCAGACGGTGAACTACTGCACCAATCTGCCGATCCACCCCAGGACGCCCTATGCCGGCGATCTCGTCTTCACCGCCTTTTCCGGCAGCCACCAGGACGCGATCAAGAAGGGCTTCTCGGCGCAGGAAGCCCGCAACGACGCCTTCTGGGAAGTGCCGTACCTGCCGATCGATCCCGCCGATCTCGGTCGCAGCTACGAGGCGGTGATCCGGGTCAACTCGCAGAGCGGCAAGGGCGGCGTCGCCTGGGTGATCGAACAGGACAAGGGGCTGAAGCTGCCCAAGCGCCTGCAGGCCGATTTCAGCCGCCACGTCCAGGCGATGGCCGACGAGACCAGCCGCGAGTTGAACGCCGCCGACATCTGGCAGCGCTTCGAGGCCACCTATCTCCCCCGCGATGCCGACCGCTTCGTGTTGCGCGACTATGAGGAAAGCGGCGCCGCCGGGCAGCGGCTGTTCGTCGGGCGGGTAGCCGTCGACGGTGAGGAACGGTCGATCTCGGGCCGCGGCAACGGGCTCATCTCCGGCGTGGTCGCGGCGCTCGCGGAAGCGACCGGGCCGATACTCGACGTGGTCGACTATAACGAGCACGCGATCGGGCACGGTGCGGACGCGCAGGCCGCCGCCTATGTCGAATGCCGGACCGCGGAGGGCCGGACGGTGTTCGGCGTCGGGCTCGACACCGACATCGCGACCGCCTCGGTCCGCGCGGTGCTCAGCGCGGCGAACCGGGCTCGATAGGCTTACCGCTCCCGTACGATCTCACAGCCGATCGCCGCGTCGGGGTAGATGTCGGGCTTGGTCGAGCGGACGCGCACCCGGCGGACGCGGCGATCGCCGAGGCAGAGCTCGGCGACCGCTTCGCACAGCGTCTCCTGCAGCGCGAAGGCACGCGCCGCGGTCATCGCCAGGATGCCGGCGCGGACGAAGTCATAGTCGAGCACGCGTTCGATACGGTCCTCGCTGACCGGTTCGTCGTACGCGACCGTCATCCAGACCGACACGAGCACGCGCTGCGGCACCGCTTCGTGCGGGTGGATGCCGAGCCGCATCGCGACCTCGAGACCTTCGAGGATGGTGGTGAATTCAGCCACGGGCACGCTCGAACATGACGTCGCGCGGGCTCGGCACGAAGCGCTGCCCGCCATCCACGAAGACATTCTGCCCGGTTACCCCCGACGAACCGATCAGGTACACCACTGCCTCCGCGACCCGCTCTGCACCGACCGGCCGCCGCAACAGGTTGCGCGACGCGACCGCAGCGAACTCCGCGTCGCTCTGGTCGCCGCTCTTGAGGGTCAGCCCCGGCGACACCGCGTTTACCCGCACCCGCGGCGCCAGCGCCTGCGCCAGCATCGTGGTCGCGCCCTCCAGCGCGATCTTGGCGCAGCTGTACGAGAAGAAATCGGGGTTGAGATTGGCCACCTTCTGGTCGAGCAGATTGACCACCGCACCGTCGACGATGTCGCCCTGCCGCGCCAACTCGCCTGCCAGCATCGTCGGCGCCGCGGCGTTGATCGCGTTCAACCGCGCGAACAGCGCCGCGTCGATGTCGGGCGGGGTATCGAACTCGAACGCCGACGCGCAATTGACCAGCCCGTCGATCGGCGCGCCCGCCGCCTCCCGCGCACGCCCGAACAGCGCGGGAATGCCGTCGAGATCGGCGAGGTCGCCACGCACCGTGACGCCCCCGACCGTCTCCGCCAGCGCCACCGCCGCAGCGCGCGACGCGCCATAGTGGATCACCGGCCGATGCCCCGCCGCCGCCAGCGCCTGCACGATCGCCGCACCCAGCCGCTTCGCCCCGCCGGTAACCAGAACGGTTCGAGCACCGGTCATCCCTTCATCCCCATCAGCGCGAGCACTTCCTTGCGGCTGCGCTCGTCGTCGCGGAACACGCCCATCATCCGGCTGGTGACCATCGACACGCCGGGGGTGCGGACCCCGCGCGCGCTCATGCAGGCATGGTTGGCCTCGATCACCACCGCGACGCCATGCGGCTTGAGATTGTCCCAGATACAATTGGCGACTTCAGCGGTCAGCCGTTCCTGGACCTGGAGCCGGCGCGCAAAGGCGTGGAGCACGCGCGCGAGCTTCGAAATGCCGACCACCCAGTTGCTCGGCAGATACGCGATGTGCGCCTTGCCGATGATCGGGGCCATGTGGTGCTCGCAATGCGACTGGAACGGGATGTCGCGCAGCAGCACGATTTCATCATAGCCGCCGACTTCCTCGAAGACGCGTTCGAGATGCTTGGCAGGATCGTCGTGATAGCCCGCGCAATATTCCTTCCATGCGCGGGCGACCCGGCGCGGCGTGTCGATCAGGCCTTCGCGTTCGGGGTCGTCTCCCGCCCAGCGGATCAGCGTGCGGATCGCGTCGGCGACCTCGGCCGGAACCGCGGCTGCCGGATCGATGCCGACCATATCGCCCCCGCCGGGAGACGCTGCCTGCCCGGTCATGCCGGCTGCCCCGGACACACGGGATTGACGCTACGGCAACCGGCAATCGCCAGAACATAAGTTCGATTCTGCAACTGTTTCATCCTTGCAACAACTCCGCGAAGCCGCGGTTTCCCTAACAAAATTCAATTGACGGAGGAAATTTTCCAACGCTAGCCTGCATACCGGAAACTGGAACACCATAGATCGACCCAATGTCGACGATGGTCTGGGGAGGATGTCGTCCATGAAGAAGTTCGAATTGCTAGCTGCGTCTGCGCTCGTCTTTATCGTTGCCGCGCCGGCCGCCGCCCAGACTGGTGCCACGACCTCCGCCGAAAATACAGCGCCGACCAACGGCCCCGGGCAGGAGGCGGTGACCGGCGATGCCGAGCAGACCGCACAGACCGGCGGCATCGGTGACATCGTCATCACCGCGCAGCGCCAGTCGCAGCGGCTCCAGGACGTGCCGATCGCGGTGTCGGCCTTCACCGCCGAGAACATCGAGCGCCAGCAGATCGTCAATCCGAC
>DATLME010000280.1:0-3424 GCA_035537395.1 Sphingomonas sp.
CTGCGGTGAGTTCCTCGCGCAGCTTCTGGTATTTGCGCTCGTCGGCGGCCGACAGTTCGCCGCCGGCGCTCATCGCCTCAAGACGCGCGACCTGGACCTTGGAGAACTTTTTGTAGAGCGCGGTGATGCTCGCGAACCGCTCGAGCGCCATCGGCTTGAGCTGTTCTTCCATCTGCGCGAGGCTGAGGGTATTGTCCTCCTCCTCGTCGTCCGACGGGCGCGGCGTGCGCCGCTCGGTCAGTTCGTCGTCCTCGTCCTCGGCGACCGGCGCCTCTTCAGGCTCGGCCTCTTCCTTGAACGATGCGCCCGCGGTCTTCTCGCTGATCTCGCCGGTATCGTCCTCCTCGGCGTTCTCGACCTGCTCGGCGGACGGGCCCTTGCTGAGCATCGCATCGAGATCGAGGATCTCGCGCAGCTGCATCGTGCCTTCGTTGAGCGCGGTCGACCAGTCGATGATCGCGTTGAAGGTGATCGGGCTCTCGCAGAGACCCAGGATCATCGTGTCGCGGCCGGCCTCGATCCGCTTGGCGATCGCGATCTCGCCCTCGCGGCTGAGCAGCTCCACCGCGCCCATCTCGCGCAGGTACATGCGAACCGGATCGTCGGTCCGATCGATGGTTTCCTTCTTCTTCTCGACCGCAGGCGCGTTCTCCGCCTCGGCGTCGACAGTCTCGACCTCGTCGTCGTCGGCGCGCTCCTCCGGCTCGCCGTCTTCGCCGGCTTCCTCGTTCTCGACGATGTTGACGCCCATCTCGTTCAGCGCGGACATCACGTCCTCGAGCTGATCGGAGGTCATCTGATCCTGCGGCAGCGCTTCGTTGAGCTGGTCGTACGTGATGTACCCGCGCTTCTTGGCGCGCGCGAAGACCTTCTTGATCGACGCGTCGTTCAAGTCGATGAGCGGCGCGTCCCCGGTTTCGGGTGCCTCCGTCGTGTCAGCCGCCATAGTCGCCTTCGCCATCAATTGCCCTCGGGTCCGAATGCTCGGGCGTCTTCGTTCGACTGCACCAGATTTGCAAGCCGATCCTCCAACGCCTGTTTCTCTCTCACCAACGCCACTTGCCGTCCAAACGCCTCGTCGGTGAAATCCGCCTGCATCGCGCTCGTCGCATGGGCGAGGGCTGCATCGATCTCGGGACGCGCCACCAAAATGGCGATCGCCTCGTCGAGATCGGCACGGGCGCGGACGGGATCACCGGTTTCGACAGTGAACGTATAGGGCATCGTATCGGCTCTCAGCAGGTCGCCAGCGACCGCGTCGAAGCCGGATTTTGCCAATATGGTCATCAAGCTGCCGCTATCAAGCGCTTGATCTTCTAGCGCAAGATCGACGACGGCCTCGAACAGCCGCCCCAAGGCACCGTCGACGAGCTTCAAGCTGCCGAGGATCTCCATGTGGCGTGCGATTTCGGCCGGGTGGCGGATCAGCCCGGCGAGCACCGCCTTGGCGAGCACCCGATCGATCCCGGCGGCATGGAACGCCTTCGCGTCCGCGGTGACCGGCGCGAGCGGCGGCTTCCACGGGCCCTTGCGCTTCTCGAACGGTACGAAGGCGCGGCGCTGGAACGCGAACAGCGTGTCGAAGCGCCGGCGGAACTCGCTCTGATATTCGCTGCGCACCGATGGGTCGGCGACGCCGCTCGCCAGCTCGGAGAGCCGCTGCTTGAGCCCGGCGCGCTGTTCGGGTGTGTCCAGCGGTTCGGCCGCGAGCTCGGTCTTCCAGAGCCGGTCGACCAATGGTTCCGGCGTGGCGAGCAGCTTCTCCATCGCCATCGCGCCGCCCTTGCGCACCAGATCGTCCGGATCCTGGCCCTCGGGCAGTGTCACGAAGGAAAGGCTCCGGCCTGGCGCCAGCATCGGGAGCGCACGATGCGCCGCGCGCAGCGCTGCCTTCTGGCCCGCCGCGTCGCCGTCGAAGCAGAGCGTCGGCACGTCGACCATTCGCCACAGCCGTTCGAGCTGAGGCTCGGTGAGCGCGGTGCCGAGCGGCGCGACCGCCTCCGCTATGCCGGCCTGCGCAAGCGCGATGACGTCCATATAGCCTTCGACGACCAGCACCCGCGCGGTCTTGCGCACCGCGGGCGCGGCGCGATCGAGATTGTAGAGCGTCCGCCCCTTGTCGAAGAGCGGGGTATCGGGCGAATTCAGGTATTTGGGTTCACCTGCATCGAGGATCCGCCCACCGAACGCGATCGTCCGTCCGCGCGCGTCCCGGATCGGGATCATCAGCCGCCCGCGGAACCGATCATAGGGATCCTTGCCCTCGACACTGATCAGCATGCCCGATTCGACGAGCATCGCGTCGCCATAGGCAGCAAGCGCAGTCTTGAGCTTGCCGCGGCTGTCGGGTGCGAAGCCCATCCCGAACGCGCGCGCGGTCTCCGCCGAAATTCCGCGACGATCGAGCAACGCCCGCGCCTCGCCCCCGCCGAGGCCGCCCAATTGCTCGACGAACCAGGTCGCGGCATCGCTCATCAGATCGTGCAGCCCGCGCGCGCGCTCGGCCTTTTCGGCGGACTGGCGGTCCATCGCGGGCATCTCGAGCCCCGCCGTCTGGGCGAGCTCCTTCACCGCATCCATGAACGGCAAGCCACGCTGGTCGGTCATCCAGCGGATCGCGTCGCCATGCGCCGAGCAGCCGAAGCAGTGATAGAAGCCCTTGTCGTCGTTGACGTAGAAGCTCGGGGTCTTCTCCTGGTGGAACGGGCAACAGCCCTTGTACTCGCGACCGGCCTTGGTGAGCTTGGTGGTCTTGCCGATGAGGGTGGACAGCGGCGTGCGGGCGCGAAGCTCGTCGAGGAATTGGGGCGTGAGGGTCATACGCCAGAAGAGCCGCGCGTATCCCCCTCCCGCTCGCGGGAGGGGTTAGGGGAGGGCCTGTCCTGCAGCACGCGTTCGATCTCGCTCACGACACCCTCGATATTCGCCAGCACGTCGGTGTTCCAAAAGCGAATCACGCGGTAGCCTCGTACCTCCATATAGCGGGTTCGCTCGTGATCGTCGTGGTCCGCGGAGCTGTGCTGACCACCGTCGATCTCGATGACGAGTTTGGCGCCGCGCGATACGAAGTCGCCGATGAACGGACCGATCGGAAACTGCGTGTTGAAGCGCACACCCGCCACCTTGCGCGCACTGAGATAGGACCAGAGCTTGCGCTCCGCGTCCGTCATGTTCGCGCGCAATTCGCGTGAGCGTGCCGTGGGTCGTTTGTAGCCCTTGTCCGACATGCCCTCCCCCAACCCCTCCCGCAGGCGGGAGGGGAGTTTACAACGGCCTACGCCAAAGCCGCCTTCACCAGCCCGCTCGCCTTGCTCATGTCCAGCGTCTGCGCATGCCGTGCCTTCAGCTCCGCCATCACCCGGCCCATGTCCTTCATGCCGCTCGCGCCGAGCTCGACCTTGATCGCCTCGATCGCCGCCGCGGT
>DATLME010000281.1:0-5661 GCA_035537395.1 Sphingomonas sp.
GTCGCGGCCAAGTTCGGGGTCGGTCGCGCGGCGGCAACCTATAGCTGGATCATGGCGCACCCGGCCGGCGTGATCCCGATCGTCGGCACCCAGAACGCCGCGCGGATCGCCGAACTCGCCGAGGTCGGCAAGGTCCGCTGGACCCGTCAGGATTGGTACGATGTGCTCGTCGCATCGCGCGGGGAGAAACTGCCATGACCGACCGGAGTTGCGAGATCAGCTGGTTCTCGGCGCTGTGCGACGACGACTATGAATTCCTCGGCGTTCCCGATCCGATGCTGAAATCGAGCTGGGAGCATTGCCGCGACATCGTGATGCAGGCCGAGACCGGCGGCTTCGACAATATCCTGCTGCCGTCGGGCTATGCGCTCGGCATCGATACCACGGCGTTCGCGGCGGCGATTGCGCCGATGCTGCGTCGGATGGCGCTGCTGATGGCGGTGCGGATCGGCGAGACGTGGCCGCCACAGCTTGCGCGGCAGATCGCCACGATCGACCGGCTGCTCGGCGGACGGCTGACCGTCAACATCATCTCGTCCGACATGCCCGGCGAGACGCTCGGCTCGGCGCCGCGTTACGCGCGCACCGTCGAAGCGATGCACATCCTCAAGACCTTGCTGAACGGCGAACCGCTCGACCATGACGGCGAGTTCTGGAAGCTGAAGATCGATCCGCCGCGGATCGGCACGGTCAGCGGCAAGGCGCCCCTGCTCTACTTCGGCGGCCTTTCCCCGGACGCGCGTGAGGCGGCCGCCAAGGGCTGCGACGTGTTCCTGATGTGGCCCGACAAGAAGGAAGCCGTCGCCGCGATCATCGCCGACATGCGCGAGCGTGCCGCCAGGCACGGCCGCACCCTGCGCTTCGGCTACCGCGCGCATGTCGTGGTTCGCGACACCGAGGCGGAAGCACGCGGCTATGCCGACCGGCTACTGTCGAAGCTCGACGCCGATCAGGGCGAGGCGATCCGTGCCAAGTCGCTCGACTCGACCTCGGCCGGGGTCGCGGCGCAGGCAGCGCTGCGCGAGAACGCCGCCGACGACGGCTATGCCGAAGAGAATCTGTGGACCGGGGTCGGCCGTGCGCGGTCTGGCTGCGGCGCGGCGATCGTCGGCGATCCCGATCAGGTGCTCGCCAAATTGCGCATGTACCAGGACATGGGGATCGAGGCGTTCATCCTGTCGGGCTATCCGCACGCTGCCGAGGCGGATCTGTTCGCTCGGCATGTCCTGCCCAACATCGCGCACGCGCCGCTGCAGCGCTGAGGCGCCGCGCGAACCACTTGGAAAAATCCGGGGCGGCCGAAGCCGCCCCGTAGTTCGGGAGTGCCGGACGCACCGAAGTTGCAGCCCAGCGGTCGATGCTTACAGGGGAGGAAGCACGACATGGCTGCTATGCCGGCGCCACGTTGCCGCGATATGTCCCGGCCGCTTCATGTCGCCGGTCAGAGCGGCAGAATGACCCGCGCGAGTGCGCCGCCATCGGGGTGATTGGCGATCGTCGCGTCGCCGCCATGCGCCTGCGCGACCGCACGGACGCTCGCCAGCCCGAGCCCGATCCCGCCGGTGTCGCGGCTGCGCGACGGTTCGCCGCGAAAAAAGGGTTCGAAGACCCGGTCGAGATCGTCCGGAGCGATGCCCGCGCCGTGGTCGCGGACCTCGATCACGGCATGGGCATCTTCGCGGTAGAGCGACACTTCCGCGCCGCCGGCATATTTCAGCGCGTTGGTGACGAGGTTGCTGACCAACGCCTTCAGCCCGCTCGCCTCGCCTTCGATCACCAGCGACTCGCCGGGCTGGAGGGACACCGCGCCGCCGCCGTCCGCCATGTCGTCGGTCACGCTTTCGATCAGCGTGCGGAGATCGAGCGCGCGGCGGAACGCGGGTTCGCGGACGTCCCGGATGAAGGCAGTGGCCGCGACGATCATCGCGTCCATGTCCGCGATGTCGCGCTCGGCGGCGCGGCGCAGCTCTTCCGGTGCGGCGGACAGGCGCAGTGACAGCCGCATCAACGGGGTGCGCATGTCATGCGCGATCGCGGCGATCAGGAGGCTGCGATCCTCGACGAAGCGCTCGAGCCGTCCTTGCATCCGGTTGAACGCGAACGCCGCCTCGGCGATCTCGGGCGGGCCGCTCGGATCGATCGGCGCAGCGCGGAAATTGCGCCCGAGGCGATCGGCGGCCGAGGCGAAAGCCGCGATCGGACGCGCGAGGCGCCGCGACATGACCCAGGCGAACGGCACGACGACGACGATCGCCGCGAGTAGCACCAGCAGCCCGCGCCAGCGCCAATGAGCGACGTCGCCCTGCGCGGGCGTCAGCACCCGCCAGCGCCCGTCACGGAGGCGTAGCGCGGCCTGGAAGTCGCCGAAGAAGATGTCGGTCGCGAAGACCTGCGCGCGACTTGCGGTCGTCGCGCTGTCGTTGAACGGCGACCGCAAATTGCTGCCGAGCGGCAGGAAGCGGAACACCTCCACGCGCTCGCGCGCGACATGGAGCCGTCTCGCCAGCGCCGCGCGGGGAACCTCGTCGCGGAAATAGGTCTGCCGTGGCGCCCGATCGGCGAGCGACAGCGCGAACTGGCCGCCGGGATCGTGCCCCCGCGCAAGCGCCGCCGCGACCCGGTCCACGGTGTAGAGCTGGGGCAGCGGCAACCCGATCGCGGCGATCAGCGCGGCGTTGACGATCTGCACCGTAGCGACGCAGGCCAGCATCACCGCGAAGAAGCGCAGCAGGAGCGGCACGCGCAGGCGTCGCCGCCCTGCGGTCACGCGCGGACGACGTTGGGCACGAACAGATAGCCCTCGTTGCGGATCGTGCGGATGATCTCGTCGCCCGGCGCGCGCAGCTTGCGTCGCAACCGGCTGATCTGGACGTCGATCGCCCGGTCGAAGGCGTCGCTATCCGGACCTCGCGCCGCCTCGAGCAGCATGTCGCGCGACAGGATCCGGCGCGGGCGTTCGACGAAGGCGCGCAGCAGCGCAAACTCGCCGTCGGTAAGACCGACCAGCACCCCCGCCGGATCGATGAGTTCGTGCACCCCGACATCCATCTGCCAGTCGCTGAACAGGAACCGCTTGCGCTCGGCGGGCTCGGCAAGGTGGCGGGTGCGAAGCGCCGCGCGTACCGTCGAGACGACCTCGCGGGCGCTGCACGGCTTCGGGAGATAATGTCCCGCCCCTGCGTCGAGCCCGACGATGCGGTCGCGCTCCTCGCCCAGCCCGCTCAGGAAGATCACCGCAGGTCCGCCGTCGCGGGTGATGCGCTGGCACGCCGAGAGCCCGTCCTCCCCCGGCATCATGATGTCGAGCAGGACCAGATCGGTCGGCTCCTCGGCCAGCATCGCATCCATCTCGCGCGTATCGGCCGCCACCCGCACCCGATAGCCGTGAACGTCCAGCGCCTGCGACAACAGGGTTCGGATCTCGCGATCGTCGTCGACGACGAGGATCGCGGGCGTTTCGTTGGTCTTCCGCAGGGTACGCTCGCTCATGATGACATCCAGCCCCTCGCGCCAGTCATGGACGCGTGGCGCATGGCCGGCGGGCACGCCGCGGATCGGAAGACGGGAAGCTTCGGATTGATAGTGGCGCTTCGCAGCTCGCATGACGGTCTCCTCGCCGTCCCGCTACCCGCTTCGGATTGCCACGATATGTCAGCCGCGCCCGCAGCGTCCTTCATGCCGGCGCCGCAATGTCGACCGCGAGCGACTTCAGCGGCACTGCCGCATCCGCCAGCAGCGCCGGCGCGACGACCGCGCCTGCCGCGACCAGCGCCTTGCCCTGGACATAGTCCTTCACCGCATTGACGCAGTCGAGCGCGACGACGCGGCCACCGCGAAGATAGACGATCGAGAAGCTGCGTGCCCCGACGTCGCCGCGGGTCAACGCCATGTCGTGCCCGGTCGACAGGCCGACGGTCTGCAGCTTCAGGTCATATTGGTTCGACCAGAACCACGGCACCGCGTGGTAGGCGAGTGGGTCGCCGGTGATCGAACGCGCCGCGGTGGTCGCCATGTCGTTGGCGTTCTGGACCGATTCCAGCCGGATCGGCGCACCGTCGGCGAACCTGTTGTCGTGAAGCGCGCAATCGCCGATCGCATAGACGTCGGGCAGGCTGGTACGGCAGTCGCGATCGACCGCGACGCCGTTGCCGCCCTCCGCGCCCGCGGCGAGCAGCGGCTCGACCGCCGGTACGATCCCGATGCCGACGATCACCATCTCGCACGGGACGATCGCGCCGTCGGCGAGCCGCACCCCGCTGGCGCGCCCGCCATCCTCCTCGATGCAGACAACGCTGGTGGAAAGCCGGATCTCGACCCCGCGCCGACGATGCTCCTCCTCGTAGAAGCGCGACAGGGTGGTCCCCGCGACGCGGGCCAGGACGCGGTCCTGCGCCTCCAGAATGGTGACCTGCTTGCCGAGCTTGGTGAGCACCGCCGCGGCCTCGAGCCCGATATAGCCGCCCCCGATCACGCACACCCGCTCGGTGGTGCTCAGTTCCCCGATCAGGCGGTCGACATCGGCACGGGTACGAACCGCGTGGACTCCGCTTGCCGCACCACCGTCGCAGGTCAGCCGGCGCGGGTGACCTCCCGCCGCCCAGATCAGCGTCCCATAGCCGATCCGCTCGCCATCGCTGCCGACAAGGACATGCGCCGCCGGATCGATCGCGGTGATGCGGCGACCAGCCAGCATCGTAATATCCCGTTCTTTCCAGAATGCCGGGGGGCGGATCAGCAGCCGCTCGAAGGCCTTGTCGCCCGCGAGATAATCCTTGGAGAGCGCCGGGCGTTCATAGGGCGGATCCGCCTCCTCGCCGACGATCGCGATCGTGCCCGCGAACTTGCGCTGGGAAAGCGCGATTGCCGCCTGCGCACCGCCATGCCCCGCGCCGACGATCACGACATCATATCGCTGCATCAATCCGATCCCCTGCCAATGCCGCGATCATAGACCGGCAATATAGGATCGGTCAGCCCCGCAAGACGCGAAAACGGTGCTATTCTTCAAACCCGCACGTGCACGGCCGCGTCGGCCCGCGTCACCCCGCGTCGGCAGCCGCGTCCCGGCCATAAACATCGTCCCGAAAGCCGACCCCGCGCTCGGTCGCCACCGCGGTCAGATAGGTGAGGTACACCGGCACCTGGACCGGTAGCGGCACCGCCTGCTCGGTCATCTTCGAGTTGGTGCGCAACGGCGCCTGCAACAGCCAGCGGCCCAGCGTGCTCGCGTCCTCGAGCCGGATGCAGCCGTTGCTGAAATGGCGATCGGGCTTTTTCAACAGGTCGCGCTCGGGCGTGTCGTGAAGATAGATCCCCTCGTCGTTCGGGAACAGGAACTTCACGCGTCCCATCGAATTCGCCGGCCCGGGCAGCTCGCGAAGCCTGATCTCGCGCTCTCCGGTCGCGACTGCACGCCAGTCGATCGCCGCTGCCGGCACCCGCTGCGCATCGGTGCTCCAGTCGGACAATGCCTCCATCTTCAGCGATGCCAGCGTGCGGCCCGCGAGTATCTTCGGGGCAACGCTGTTGCGCGCGAGATAGGTCGGCACGTTCCAATAGGGATTGAGGATCGCCCATTGCAGCTTGCCGACCAGCATCGGCGTCTGCGTCGCCGGCGCACCCACGACGACGCGCATCGTCCCGACCTGGCGGCCGGCGGCA
>DATLME010000282.1:0-8480 GCA_035537395.1 Sphingomonas sp.
CAACGGTCGCCGCCATGCAGGAAGGGGACGACAATGCGAACCCGGTGCCTGGCGCATCGCTGAGCGTGCGATGATCGCCTCGCTGCTGATCGCCAACCGGGGCGAGATCGCGTGCCGGATCATCCGCACCGCGCGCGAGCTCGGGATCCGTACCGTTGCGGTATATTCGGACGCGGATGCGCAGGCGCTTCATGTCCGGCACGCGGACGAGGCGGTCCACATCGGCGCGAGCCCGGCGCGCGAAAGCTACCTCGTCGGCGAACGGATCATCGCCGCCGCGCTGGAGACCGGCGCCGCCGCGATCCACCCGGGTTACGGGTTCCTCAGCGAGAATGCCGATTTCGCCCAGAGCGTGCTCGACGCCGGGCTGATCTGGGTCGGCCCGGACCCCGCGAGCATCCGCGCGATGGGGCTGAAGGACGCCGCCAAGGAACGCATGATCGCCGCGGGCGTGCCGGTGACGCCGGGATATCTCGGCGCCGACCAGTCTCCCGACCGGCTCCAGCGCGAGGCCGACGCGATCGGCTATCCAGTCCTGATCAAGGCGGTCGCCGGGGGCGGGGGCAAGGGCATGCGCCGCGTCGACGACGCCGCCGACTTCGCCGACGCGCTCGGCTCGTGCCGTCGCGAGGCGGCATCGTCCTTCGGCGACGATCGCGTGCTGATCGAGAAATACATTCTCTCGCCGCGGCATATTGAGGTGCAGGTGTTCGGCGATCGCCACGGCAACGTCGTGCACCTGTTCGAACGCGATTGTTCGCTGCAACGGCGCCACCAGAAGGTGATCGAGGAAGCACCGGCGCCCGGCATGGACCTCGCTACTCGCGAGGCGGTCTGCGCCGCCGCGGTCAAGGCCGCACAGGCGGTCGATTATGTCGGTGCGGGGACGATCGAGTTCATTGCCGACGCCAGCGACGGGCTTCGCGCGGACCGGATCTGGTTCATGGAAATGAACACCCGGCTTCAGGTCGAGCATCCCGTCACCGAGGAGATCACTGGCCAGGATCTGGTCGAATGGCAGCTTCGCGTCGCCAGCGGCGAGCCGCTGCCATGCACGCAGGACGAACTGTCGATCAATGGCTGGGCGATCGAGGCACGGCTTTATGCCGAGGATCCCGCCAAGGGATTCCTGCCGTCGATCGGACGGTTGGCGCTGTTCGATCTCGGCGAGGAAACACGGGTCGATACCGGGGTGGAGCAGGGCAGCGAGATCTCGCCCTTCTACGACCCGATGATCGCCAAGGTGATCGCCTGGGGCGAAACACGTGAAGAGGCGCGCGAGACGCTGGCCGACGCGCTCGATGCGGCGGTGGTGTGGCCGGTGCGATCGAACGCGGGGTTCCTGGTCGAGGCGCTGGACCATCCGGCGTTCGTCGGCGGCACGCTCGATACCGGGCTGATCGCGCGCGAGGGCGATGCGCTGATGCCGCCGACCCAGCCGAGCGAGGAGGCGCTGGTCGACGCGGCGTCATCGCTCGCGATGGCAGGCGCGGTGCCGGGGTTTCGCGTCAATGCGACAGCGCGCCATGCGGGGCGGTTCCTGCTCGACGGCGAGCCGGTCACGATCGACTTCGCCGACGCGGAGCGGGGCGAACCCGCGGAAGCGGACAGTGTGCTGATCGCGGAAGGCGGGCAGGTCTGGGAGCTCGCGCGGTGGCGCGCGACCGGCGTGGCCGGGGGGGCGGCGGCCGATGGCGCGATCCTGTCGCCGATGCCGGGGCGGATCATCTCGGTCGACGTTGCCGCCGGCGATACCGTGACGAAGGGCCAGAAGCTGGTGACGCTGGAGGCGATGAAGATGGAGCACAGCCTGGTCGCGCCGTTCGACGGGGTCGTGGAGGCGCTGACGGCCGTCGTCGGCGGGCAGGTGTCGGAGGGTGCGACTTTGGTGAAGATCGCGAAAGGCGACGACTGATAGCGCAATGTTGCTTGCGGAAATTGCCCTTGCTCGCGACACCCCCGCGACGGCCGGGGCTCAGTTGGGGAAGGCAGGCGATTAAAGGCAGCGGCTCGTTCCAGGGCCTTCCCACCTGGGCCCCGGCCTTCGCCGGGGTAGTCAGCTAAGGTAGATACCCGGCTTCAAGCCGCCTGCAGCCGCAGGATCGACCAGTCTCCGCGCGGCGCCCGCTCGATGCTTGTCATTCCGCAGGCTGCATAGGCCGCGACGACTGCGTCCGCCTGCGTCGTCAGCAGCCCCGCGAGCACGATCGTCGCGCCCGGCGCAGCGATCGTGGCGACGTCGGCGGCCATGTCGATCAGCGGCCCGGCCAAGATGTTCGCAATAACCAGATCGAACGGCGCCGCCGCGACGATCGCGGCGTCGCGGGTGCCGTCGGCGACCACCAGTGCAACGCCCGCCACCGCGTTGACGGCAGCATTGTCGCGTGTCACCTCGATCGCGATCGGATCGATGTCGGTCGCCATCACCGCGGCCTCGGGCCACAGTTCGCGGGCGGCGAAGGCGAGCAGCCCTGTGCCCGTGCCCAGATCGACGACGCTGGCGAACCGCCCACCCTCGACCGCGAGCCGATCGAGCATCTCCAGGCAGCCAGCAGTGGTTTCGTGATGGCCGGTGCCGAACGCCTGGCTGGCCTCGATCAGGAAGGCGCGGCCACCGACCGGCGGCTCGGCCGGGTGCGCGCCGGTGTGGACCACGAAGCGCCCCGCGCGAACCGGTACCAGTCCTGCTTGGCTGAGCGTCACCCAGTCCTGGCCGGCGAGCTGCTCGAGCCGGGCCTCGATCGCCGCCGCGCTCGGGACGAGCAAGCGAATCTTGGCGATGGTCGCGGCATCGGGCCGGTGCTCGAAATAGGCGTCCAGATGCCAGCGTTCCGCGTCGTCGATCACGTCCTCGGTGGTCATCAGCACCGGCGCGTGATGTTCGGGGCGATCCTCGATCCAGTCCTCGAGGTCGATCGCCTCGGCCTCGGCACGGGTGCAGGGGAGGGTCAGCTTCCAGCTCTCAGCGGACATAGCTCGCCCCGTTGATGTCGATCACCGATCCGGTCATCGACGCGGGTGCCTCAAGCGCGAGGAAGCGCGCGGCCGTCGCCACCTCGGCTGGGTCGGCGACGCGCCCGAGCGGGATGTCTGCGAGCAGCTTGTCGCCGCCGCGGCTGGCGAGATAATCCTCGGCCATGCCGGTCATCGTGAAACCCGGGCAGATCGCAAAGGCGAGGATGCCCTGCGCCGCATAGCCGCGCGCGATCGTCTTGGTCATCGCCACCATGCCGGCCTTGGACGCGGCGTAATGCCAGTGCGCCGGGCTGTCGCCGCGATAGGCGGCGCGACTTGCGATGTTGACGATCCGGCCGCCCGCGCCGCGTGCCTGCCAGTGGCGGACCGCGAGACGGCAAAGCTCGGCCGATGCGGTCAGGTTGATCCGCAAGGTACGTTCCCAATTGGCGACCCAGTCGTCATGCGCGGCGTCGAGCGGATTGGCCTCGAAAACGCCGGCATTGTTGATCAGGACGTCGATCTCGCCCCCGGCTTGCGCCAGCGCTGTCTCCCACAGGGCAGAGGGCGCAGCGGGATCGGCGAAATCCGCCGGGATACCGCTGGCGGTGCCCTGGCCGATCACGATGGCACCGGCGGCGGCGAGCGCGTCGGCGGTGGCGGCACCGATGCCGCGGCTGGATCCGGTGATGAGTATCGTCGTCATGGACGCGCCCTAGCGCGGGCGACGCCGCGCCGTCACGCGTTAGCCGACGCTTGCCGAAAAACTGTCGGCCGCGCCCTGCAACTGCATCAGCTTGTCGCCGACCGAGGCGAAGCGGATGCCGAGCGCGTCGATCTCGGTCGCAACGCTTTGCGCGTCGCCGCGGATCATCGCGACGTTGGAGGACATCGAATCCGCCGCCAGCGCGGTTTCGTCGACCGCCGCGGTGATCGCGGTGACGGTCTGCGCCTGCGATTCCATTGCAAAGCGGATCCGGTTGGCGCTTTCCTGAACCTCGTTGACGGTGGCGCGGATGCTGGCGTTGGTTGCCACTGCGGACCGCGTCGCTGACTGGATCGCGGCGATCTTGGCGGCGATGTCGTCCGTCGCACGCGCGGTCTGGTTGGCGAGGCTCTTCACCTCTTGCGCGACGACCGCGAACCCGCGGCCGGCATCGCCTGCGCGCGCGGCCTCGATGGTAGCGTTGAGCGCGAGCAGGTTGGTCTGCCCGGCGATGTCGCGGATCAGCCCGAGGATCGATTCGATCGACTTGGCATGGACTGTCAGCGCCTCGCTCATGCCGACCGCGTCGCTGGCCTGGACCGATGCGCGGGTCGCGATGTCGGCGGCAGCCTCGACCTCGCCGCGCGCATCCTCGATCGCGCGGATCAGGCCGGCAGCAGTGCCCGCGGCTTCGCGCATCGCGACGGCGGATTGTTCGGCCGCAGCGGCGACTTCGTTGGCCTTGCCCAGCACCTGACGGGTCGAGGCGGAGGCGCCGTCGGCCTGGACCTGAATCTCGTCACCGAGCTTCGCAGCACCTGCGATCGACTGGGCGATGCTGTCGCGGAACTCCGCCGAACGCGCCTGGCGCTCGCCGGCCGCCTGTGCGGCGTCCGCCGCGGCCAGATAGCTCGTCATCACGTCGGTTTCGACGAGCGTGATCCGCTGGATGGTGTCGCACATCCGCAGCAAGCGCGCGGTGTCGCCGTCGATCCGTTCCTGAAGAATCGCGATGGTCCGGCTGTGCGAAAAGGCGAGCGCCGCCTGCAACGTGGACAGCGGGATCCCCGACTTGCGCGCCTGGTCGGCATGCGCAGCGGCCCACATCCGCCATTGCTCGTCGAACGGGCTGCGATACTTGGACGTCGCATAGGCGGTGCTCTGCGCGACCCGGCGTTCCAGCCGCGGCGCGGTAAAATAGTCTCGCACGGCAGCGGTTTCTGGAAGCGAAAGATAATGCTGCCAGAAACAGGTCGCGATCGTCGCGAAATCCGCGTCGGTCAGCAGCGAACAGATGTCGCGGCAGGTGTCCGCGATGCTGTTGTCCCAATCGTAATCGCCGAGGTGCTCGGCGATGGTGCGGCGGGCGCCTCCCCAACCGCCAAGCGTTACCGCGTCGGCCATGCGATCATCCTCTCCATGCCTCACGCAGCGACCTTGGCGACGAATTCGCCCGCGCTGTTCTTCAGGCTGCTCAAGCGTCCGTCCAGAATGTCGAAGCCGCGGCCGACCCCGTCGATTTCGGAGGCGACGGTCTCGGTATCCTCGCGGATCGCGGCGATCGTCGACGACATCGAATCGGCGGCAAGCGCGGTTTCGTCGACCGCCGCGGTGATCGCGGTGACGGTCTGCGCCTGCGCCTCCATCGCATAGCGGATGCGGTTGGCGCTTTCCTGCACCTCCGCAACGGTCGACTTGATGCTGGCATTGGTATCGACCGTCGATCGCGTCGCCGACTGGATCGCGGCGATCTTGGCGGCGATGTCGTCCGTCGCACGCGCGGTCTGGTTGGCGAGGCTCTTCACCTCCTGCGCGACGACCGCGAACCCGCGGCCCGCGTCGCCGGCACGCGCCGCCTCGATGGTGGCGTTGAGCGCGAGCAGATTGGTCTGCCCCGCAATGTCGCGGATCAGGCTCAGGATCGATTCGATGGATTTGGCGTGATCGCTTAGCGCCTCGCTCATCCCGACTGCTTCGCTCGCCTGCGCCGAGGCGCGGGTAGCGATGTCGGCAGCCGCCTCGACCTCGGTACGAGCATCCTCGATAGCGCGGATCAGGCCGGCGGCGGTCTGCGCGGCTTCGCGCATCGCGACGGCGGATTGTTCGGCAGCGGCAGCGACTTCGCTCGCCTTGCCGAGCATCCCACGCGCGACGTTCGAGGCCTGGTCGCTCTGCTGGCGCAGCGCGCTGCTGTCGTCGGAGGCGAGGCCGACGGTCGAGCCGATGCTCGCGTTGAAGTCGCCGGCCAGGCGGTCGCGGCCGAGCCGCCCGGTATGCGCGATAAAGCCCGAATAGATCTCGACGGTGATCTCGGCTTCCATGCCGAGCAGCCGCATCAGCGTATCGACGAAGCGCGTCATCCGCGGATCGCCCATCGGCACCATCCGCATCACGAGATCGAGCGCGGCGCGGTCGCTGGCGCAGGTCATCGACAGCAGCGCCATCGTCTTGACCCCGGCCTTGTAGCCCGCAGCCACCGCGCGCTCCATCGATTCGACCCAGTAGCGTTCGGACACGTGACAGAAGCGGCTCTTGAGATAGACGAGACCGAGCTCGATCCGGCGATCGCGATTGTGCTGGATCCAGTGGCGCTCGCCGGGGTTTTCGCGAAGCCATTGTTCCCAATAGGCCTCGACGATCTCGCTCGCGTTCGGCTCGATCAACGTCCAGAGTTCGCGCGCGCTCATTTCCAGCGTGCCGTCGACGTCGAACGCGGCGATCCGCGCGCCGATGTCGATCTGTGCGGCGATGCTGCCGGGGGTCGGAAGATCGTCGTCTGTAAGAGCGGTCAAGGCGGTGTGCTCCATCGGCCGGAATCGGTGATGCAGCCTGCCTACGCGGCAACCGTTAACGGCGGGTTAGGCAAGGCGGTGGCGGTTGCGTCTGCTGGCGGCTTGCATCCGCCCGTCCGCGGCCTAAATGGACAGCATCGCTCGTTCGAGCGCCGCTACCCTGAGGATACACATGGCATCCCGCACTCCGGCCCGTCCGCGTAGCCCGCATCTGTTCGCGGGCTTCATGCGCTTGAACTATCGCTGGGGGCCGCACATGCTGGTCTCGATCCTCCACCGCGCGACCGGCAGCGGGATGGCGACCGTGGGGACGTTGCTGCTGGTTTGGTGGCTCGCATCGATCGCGGCCGGTGCCGAGGCCTATGCCGATTTTGCCGACGTGTTCACGGTATCGACCGGCGAGCTCAACATCCTCGGCTGGATCGTCGGGGTCGGCATTACGTTGTCGTTCTTCATCCACATGTGCAACGGCATCCGCCACCTGTTCATGGATGCGGGCGCCAATTTCGAACTCAAGCGCAACAAGATGTCCGCGCTCGCCGCGATGATCGGCGGCGTGGTGTTGACCGCCGCGTTCTGGCTTTTTGTGGGAATGAACTGATGGGTACCGGCACCAGCATCGGTCGCGTTCGCGGTCTCGGCAGCGCCAAGGAAGGCACCCATCACTGGTGGCGGCAACGCCTCACCGCGGCATCGAACCTGTTGTTGATGCTGTGGTTCATCTTCTCGGTCGCGCGGATGACGGGCTATGATCATGCCAGCGTCCATGCGTGGCTGCGATCCGCTTGGGTCGCGGTGCCGATGATCCTCCTGATCGTGTCGGTCTTCTATCATTTCCGCCTGGGGCTGCAGGTGGTGATCGAGGATTACCAGCACGACCAGGCCAAGGTGGCCGCGATGATCCTGCTCAACCTGTTCACCGTCGCGACCGCCGCGACCGCCATCTTCGCGATCCTGAAGGTCGCATTCGGAGCCGCAGCCTGATGTCAGCCCCCGTTACTGCCGCCTACAAGATCATCGACCACACCTATGACGCCGTCGTCGTCGGCGCCGGCGGCTCCGGCCTGCGTGCCACGATGGGAATCGCCGAAAGCGGCCTGAAAACCGCGTGCATCACCAAGGTCTTCCCGACCCGCAGCCACACCGTCGCGGCACAGGGCGGGATCGCCGCGTCGCTCGGCAACATGGGTCCGGATCACTGGACCTGGCACATGTACGACACCGTGAAGGGTTCGGACTGGCTCGGTGACCAGGACGCGATCGAATATATGGTCCGCGAGGCGCCTGCCGCGGTCTACGAGCTCGAACATGCCGGCCTGCCGTTCAGCCGCACCGACGAGGGCAAGATCTACCAGCGCCCGTTCGGCGGGATGATGCAGAACATGGGCGAGGGCCCCCCGGCACAGCGTACCTGCGCCGCCGCGGACCGCACCGGCCATGCGATGCTCCACGCGCTCTACCAGCAGAGCCTGAAGTACAGCACCGACTTCTATGTCGAGTATTTCGCGCTCGACCTGATCATGGAGAACGGCGTCTGCCGCGGCGTCATCGCGCTCTGCATGGAAGACGGATCGATCCACCGCTTCCGCGCGCACCAGACCGTGCTCGCGACCGGCGGTTACGGCCGCTGCTATTATTCGGCGACCTCGGCCCATACCTGCACGGGCGACGGCAACGCGATGGTGCTCCGCGCCGGGCTGCCGCTCGAGGATATGGAATTCGTGCAGTTCCATCCGACCGGCATCTACGGGTCAGGCTGCCTCATCACCGAGGGCTCGCGCGGGGAGGGCGGCTACCTGACCAACTCGGAAGGCGAGCGCTTCATGGAGCGCTATGCCCCATCGGCGAAGGACCTCGCCTCGCGTGATGTCGTGTCACGCTCCATGACGATGGAAATCCGGGCTGGCCGTGGTGTCGGCAAGCAGAAGGACCACATCTACCTGCATCTCGACCATCTCGACCCCAAGATCCTGCATGAACGCCTGCCCGGCATCTCGGAAAGCGCTAAGGTCTTCGCCGGGGTGGAC
>DATLME010000283.1:0-10443 GCA_035537395.1 Sphingomonas sp.
ATTTTGCTTGATCGCGATTGTCGTTTCGCGCCGGCGCGCATAACGAAAACCCCGCCGACCCTGAGGCGGCGGGGCTTCGTTTCCCGGCATGGGCGGTAGGCCTACCCCCCGTTCTGCGCCGCGAGTGCCGCCAGCAGCAGCAGCGCGACGATATTGGTGATCTTGATCATCGGGTTGACCGCTGGACCGGCGGTGTCCTTGTACGGATCGCCGACGGTGTCGCCGGTCACCGCGGCCTTGTGGGCCTCGCTGCCCTTGCCGCCGTAATTGCCGTCCTCGATATACTTCTTGGCATTGTCCCAGGCGCCGCCGCCCGATGTCATCGATATCGCGACGAACAGCCCCGACACGATCACGCCGAGGAGCAGCGCGCCGACGGCAGCGAAGGCGCTCGCCTGGTCCGATACCGCAAGGATCACATAGTACACCACGATCGGGGTCAGCACCGGGAGGAGCGACGGGATGATCATCTCCTTGATCGCGGCGCGGGTGACGAGATCGACGGTGCGGGCGTAGTTGGGGCGGCTGGTGCCTTCCATGATCCCCGGATTGTCGCGGAACTGCGCGCGGACGTCCTCGACCACCGCGCCGGCGGCACGGCCGACCGCGGTCATCCCGAAGGCGCCGAAGCTGAACGGCAGCAGCGCGCCGAGCAGCAGGCCGACGATGACGTAGGGATTGCTCAGCGAGAAGTTCACCGTGATGTCGGGGAAGTAGATGCCGAGATCGGTGGTGTAGGCGCCGAACAGCACCAGTGCCGCGAGCGCGGCCGAGCCGATCGCATAGCCCTTGGTCACTGCCTTCGTGGTGTTGCCGACTGCATCCAAAGCGTCGGTGCGCTGACGGACGTCATCGGGGAGGCCGGCCATCTCGGCAATGCCGCCGGCATTGTCGGTGACGGGTCCATAGGCGTCGAGCGCGACCACCATGCCGGCGAGCGCGAGCATCGAGGTGGCGCCGAACGCGATCCCGATGATCCCGGCGAGCTGGTAGGTGGCGATCACCGCAACCGAGATCACGATCGTGGGCATCGCCGGGCTTTCCAGGCTGACCGCGAGGCCCTGGATGACGTTGGTGCCGTGGCCGGTTACCGATGCCTTGGCTATCGAGCGGACCGGGCGGTAGTTGGTGCCGGTGTAATATTCGGTGATCCAGACGAGGATCCCGGTCAGCGCCAGGCCGACCATCATGCACCAGAACAGGTCCATGCCGGTGAAGGCGGGCGAGGTGACGTTGGCGGCGCTCTCAGGCGACAGCGAGTCGATGCCGTCGCCAAGCGCGGCCAGCCCGCCGACCGGCGCGTTCATGTCGCCCATGACATATTGGGTGGCAAGATAGATTGCGGGGATCGACAGGATCACCGTCGTCCAGAAGCCCTTGTAGAGCGCCCCCATGATCGTGCCCTTGCCGAGCCGGACCATGTAGGTGCCGATGATCGAGGTGATGATGCACACCCCGCCGACGAGCAGCGGAAGCGTCATGAGCTGGAACAGGTTGTCGGAATTGGGGAGCAGCAGCGCGATCGAGGCCATCGTCACGCCGATCGTGACGACATAGGTCTCGAACAGATCGGCGGCCATGCCCGCGCAGTCGCCGACATTGTCGCCGACATTGTCGGCGATCGTGGCGGGGTTGCGGGGGTCGTCCTCGGGGATCCCGGCTTCGACCTTGCCGACCAGATCGGCACCGACGTCTGCGGCCTTGGTGAAGATGCCGCCGCCGAGACGCGCGAAGATCGAGATCAGCGACGCGCCGAACGCGAGCGCGACGAGCGTGTCGACGATGACGCGGCGGTCTTCGCCGACCGCGAGATCGTAATTGCCCTGGGTGATCAGGCCCCAGAACATGACGGTGATCGCGAGCAGCCCGAGCCCCGCCACCAGCATCCCGGTGATCGCGCCCGAGCGGAACGCCATGGTGAGCCCGCCCTGGAGTGAGGTCCGGGCGGCTTCGGCGGTACGGACATTGGCCTTCACCGACACGTTCATGCCGATGAACCCGGTAACGCCCGAGAGGATCGCGCCGACGATGAAGCCGATCGCGGAAATGGTACCGAGGAAGTAGGCGACGATGATCGCGATGACGACGCCGACAATCGCGATGGTACGATATTGCCGGCCCAGATAGGCCTTGGCGCCTTCGGCAATCGCCGCGGCGATGTCCTGCATCTTCTCGTTGCCCGGCGACGCCGCGAGCACTTGCCGGCTGGTAACGAAACCATAAGCCACGGCGATCAAGCCGCAGATCATGGCGATGTAGACTGTCGTCATAGACATCCCTCCCTATGGTGCTGCCGGGGTTCCCGGTCTCGCATATGGGGGAGGGTATAAGCGGGGATCGAGCGGTGGCAAGCGGCGGGATTGGCCAGCCTATTTACGGCCGGGCTTCTGGCGTTCGCCTTCTTCTACCTTCGTCATCCCGGCGCAGGCCGGGACCCAGAGTAACTACCGTAGCGCTTTGTTACCCTGGGTCACGGGTTGAGCCCGGGATGACGGTTGGCGATGGGTGGTGCTGATACCCGAGACGGTGTGGAAGTGGCATGGCCTTGCCATCGTTGGTCAGGGTCAGGCCGCTGCCTTCGGTCACGTCGCCGATACGCGTCACGGGGCCGTCCAATCCCGGCGCCGCCGCCAAGAGGAGTTCGTAATCGTCACCCGCGGTCGCTGCGGCGAGGCGGTCGCCCGACCAGCGCGCGTACATAGCGGAGAGCGGGATCGCGGCGAGGTCGATCGTGATCGCGACGCCGCTTGCCGCCGCCATCCGTGCCGCGTCGATCAGCAGCCCGTCGGAGACGTCCATCATCGCATGGGCGGATGGCGCGAGCTGCCGGCCCTCGGCGAGGCGGGGTTGGGGCCGGCGATAGGTGGCGAGCAGTTCCGCCGGTCCGGCCGCGCCCTGGGCGATCGCCAGCCCGGCGCCTGCATCGCCGATCGTGCCGGTGACGTAGAGCATGTCGCCGGGGCGCGCGCCGCTGCGCAAGGGCGCGAGCGCATTGCGGCCGAACGCGGTGACGGTGAGGATCCGCGGTGCGCCCCGCGGCAGCGTCACGGTGTCGCCGCCGATCAGCGGGCAATCGTGGGCGGCGAGGATTTCTGCAAGGCCGGCGAGGAACGCCGCGTCCCACTCGGTCTCGGACAGCGGATAGTTGAGGAGGATGCCCTCGGGCGTCGCGCCCTTCGCGGCAAGATCGGAAAGGTTGGTGGCGACGAGCTTCCACGCGATGTCTGCGGGAGGGTCGTCCGGGAGGAAGTGGATGCCTTCGACCAGCGTGTCGGTAGTGACGACCAGCGGGGTGGTCGCGAGGAGCGCGGTGTCGTCGAGCAGCCCGCGCGCCGCCGGGTGAAGCGGGAGCGTGCGCAGGCGGGCAAGGAACTCGGCTTCGGTCATCTCGCTACCCGGATTTCACGCCGCCATGCCGAACTTGTTCGGGCATCCGCCTGTCCGCGTCGTCACCGCCGTCGAAGGTGCTGGACGGTGGACCCCGGAACAGGTCCGGGGTGCCGGAGGCTGGCGCTCGAGAGGCTCAAACACGAACCTCTTTCGCGATGTTGTCGAGCAGTCCGTTGACGAAGCCGGCCTCGCGACGGTCGAAAAAGGCGTGGGCGACGTCGACATATTCGGTGATCACCGCGCCCACCGGCACGTCGGCCCGCGCGATCAGCTCGTAGGTGCCCGCTCGCAGGATCGCCTTCATCGGCTTGTCGAGCCGCGCGAGGGTCCAGCCGCTGGCGAGCTTGGCCTCGATCGCGAGGTCGATCTCGCCGGCGCGGGCGGTCGCGCCCTTTACGATGTCGTCGAAGAAATCGATCTCCGCTTCGGCATATTCGACGTCCTCGATCGTCGCGCCGATCCGGTGGCTGTGGAATTCGTGAAGCAGGGTCGGGATCGCGGTGCCTTCCATCTCGTGCTGGTAGAGCGCCTGGACGGCGGCGAGACGCGCGGCGGCGCGGGCCTTGGTGCGATTTTCGGTGCGGGACATGGTCGCGCTTTAGCTGGTGGGGGAGAGGAGGGGTAGGGGAGGATTTCAGGTGTTCAGCCGCAGCCGCAGCGCGACCGACTTGGCATGCGCGGGAAGTCCCTCTGCGCGGGCGAGCGCCACCGTCGCGGGGCCGAGTTCGCGCAGTGCGGCCTCGTCGAGCGCGAGGAAGCTGGTGCGCTTCATGAAGTCGAGCACCGACAGCCCCGAGGCGAAGCGCGCGCGGCGGCCGGTCGGGAGGACGTGGTTGGGGCCGGCGACATAGTCGCCGATCGCCTCCGGGGTGTAGCGGCCGAGGAACACCGAGCCGGCGTGCCGGACGCGCTCGAACATCGCCTGCGGATCGTCGATCGCGAGCTGGAGATGCTCGGGCGCGAGCCGATCGACCAGCGGGATCGCGTCGGCAAGGGTTTCGACGACGATGATCGCGCCGTTGGTATCCCAGGCCTGCCGCGCAACGGTGCCGGTCGCAAGGTCGTCGAGCTGGCGGTCGACAGCCGCCGCCACGCGCTCGGCAAAGGCATCGTCGTCGGTGAACAGGATCGATTGGGTCGTCGGGTCGTGCTCGGCCTGGCTGAGCAGGTCTGCCGCGGTCCATTCCGGATCGTTCTGCGCGTCGGCGACGACGACGATTTCCGACGGGCCCGCGACCATGTCGATGCCGACGACGCCGTAGACCTGGCGCTTGGCCTCGGCGACCCAGGCGTTGCCGGGGCCGGTGATCACGTCGACCGGCAGGATCGGCCCGGCGCCATAAGCTAGCGCGGCGATCGCCTGCGCGCCGCCGATCCGCCAGATCTCGTCGACGCCCGCCAGATGTGCGGCGGCGAGGACCAGCGGGGCGATCTGCCCGTCGGGGGTCGGGGTGACCATAACCAAGCGGCCGACGCCCGCGACCTTGGCGGGAATCGCGTTCATCAGCAGCGACGACGGGTAGGCGGCGCGGCCGCCGGGGACGTAGATGCCGGCGGCGTCGACCGCGTTCCAGCGCGCGCCGAGCCGGACTCCGGCGGCGTCGGTGAAGTCGCTGCCATCGGGACGCTGCTTCTCGTGATAGGCGCGGATCCGGGTGGCGGCGAGTTCGAGCGCGGTCCGGAGCTCGGGCTCGAGCGCGGCGAAGGCGGCGGCGCAGGTCGCGGCGTCGATCGCCCAGCCGGTCGCGTCGAGATCGTGGCGATCGAGGGCGAGGGTGAGATCGCGGATCGCGGCGTCGCCCTCGTCGCGGACGCGGCGGATGATCGCGGCGACATCGCGCGCGACATCGGTGTCGGTCTCGCGGCGCGCCTCGACCAGGGTGGTGAAGCGGTCGGCGAAGTCGGGCGAGGCGGCGGTGAGCTTGATCACATTCCCCTCCGGCCTGCGGGCGGGGGGGCAGAAGAACCGGCGTTCGCCGCCGCACGCCGGAACGCCTCCACCAGCGGGACGACTTCGGCACGGGTCTTCATGGCGGCGCGGTTGACGACGAGGCGGCTGGTCACCTCGGCGATCACCTCGACCTCGACCAGCCCGTTCTCCTTCAGCGTGCGGCCGGACGACACCAGGTCGACGATCCGTGGCGCGAGGCCGAGCGTCGGCGCAAGCTCCATCGCGCCGTTCAGCTTGACGCATTCGGCCTGCACCCCGCGCGCGGCGAAATGCGCCTGGGTGACGTGCGGATATTTGGTCGCGACCCGGACATGGCTCCAGCCGCGCGGGTCGTCGGTCAGCGCCATTTCGGCGGGCTCGGCGACCGACAGGCGACAATGGCCGATGCCGAGGTCAACCGGCGCGTAGAGCTCGGAATAGGCGAATTCGGCGAGCACGTCGGAGCCGACGATGCCGAGCTGCGCGGCGCCGTGCGCGACGAAGGTGGCGACGTCGAACGCGCGGACCCGGATCAGTTCGATCCCTGGATGATCGGTAGCGAAGCGCAGCGCGCGGCTGTTCTCGTCCGAGAACGCGGCTTCGGGATGGATCCCCGCGGCAGCGAGCAGCGGCAATGCCTCGGCGAGGATGCGCCCCTTCGGGACGGCGATGATGATCGGTTGGGTGGGCACGGCGGGGCTTTACGCGGGGGGCAGGGTGGGCGCAACAATGGGCCAAAGGGGGTATTGGTCGATGGCCAGCGAGACCGACAACCGCGCGTGCTTCACGATCCAGGCGGGCTATTGCGACGCGATGCACGCGCCGATCACCGCGCGGATCGCGACCGCGCTGGCCGCCGCGCTCGACCGCGAGGGCGCGACCGGGCGCGCGGTACTCGACTGGGCGGGCGAGCCGGTCGCCGATGCGCTGGCGCTGCGGTTGATCGGGGGATTGCACGCGCTGCACCGCGGTGGCGGAGACCCTGCCTTGTCGCGGGTGTTCGCGGGCGAGACCAGCGATCCGGCCGAGATCGAGGCGGTGTTAAAGGCGGCGTTGGTGCGTCACGATGTGGCGCTGCTGCCGTGGCTCGACGGGCCGCCGCAGACCAACGAGGCGGGGCGATCCGCGGGGTTGATGACCGGGCTGCTCCATCTCTGCGCGCGGTTCGGCCCGCGGGTCGAGCTGATCGAGATCGGATCGAGTGCCGGTCTCAACCTGCTGATCGATCGCTATCGGTTCGACCTCGGCGGAGCGGCGGCAGGTCCGGCGGACGCTGCAGTGACGATCGCACCCGAATGGCGCGGGGTGGCGCCGCCGCGCGCATCGGTCGAGATCGTATCGACGCGCGGGGTCGATATCGCGCCGGTCGACGTCGCCGATCGGGCGCAGGCGGCGCGGCTCGAGGCCTATGTGTGGGTCGACAATGTCGAGCGGCAGGCGCGGCTCGCGCAGACCATCGCGCTGGTGCGCGCGCATGGCGTGGCGCTCGACGCGGGTGACGCAGCGGGGTGGGTGGAGGCGCGGCTCGCCGAGCCGCAGGCGGCCGGGGTGACGCGGGTGCTGATGCATTCGGTGGTGTGGCAATATCTGCCGGCCGAGACCCAGGCACGGATCCGCACCGCGATGGACGGGGCTGGCGCGCGCGCGACCGAGGAGCGGCCGCTCGGCTGGGTGATGATGGAGCCCAACCGCGATCTCCACCGCCACGAGGTGCGCGTGCAGGGCTGGCCCGGCGAGCGGCCGATGGAGCTGGTGGCACTGACCCATGCGCATGGCGCGTGGGTTGAGGGGTTGGCGCCGCCTTATCCGACGCGCGAATATGTGATGCGAGGTGGTGAGGGGCGGGATTAACACCCTTCCGTCATCCCGGACTTGAGCCGGGACCCAGAGTATCGCGCGCACCACTCGTTACACTGGGTCCTGGCTTTCGCCGGGATGACGAACAACCTTGATGCTCGCGTAAATCAACGATGCTTCGAAGAGCGCTACACGCCCCAGCGCCGCATCGTCTCGATGATCGCGCCCGGGTTCTCCCACGGCACGAAATGCCCGGCGTCGACCTTTTCAAGCGTCATGTCCGGCACATAGTCCCCGAGTCCCTCGAGTTGGCTCGGCAGCAGCGCCTTGTCGCCAAGGCCCCAGATCACAAGCGTCGGCTGGGTTACCGGCGGGAACGGCGCGTCGAGCCACACCGGGCGGTCCGGCGTTTCGTCCATTGCGGGGACGATGATCGCGCTGGCGCGGTACCAGTTGAGCATCGCGGTCATTGCGCCGGGCTGGCCCCATTGGTCGAGATAGACCGGCTTCTCGTCGGCGATCTTGTCGAAATCGGTATGCTTCATGAAGCTGCCGTCGAAGAAGGCGGACAGGCCGATGCTGTCGATATGCTTTTCGAGATCGGGGTTGCGGAAGGCGCGGATGTACTGGCTCGCCTCGCGCTGCGCCATGTCGTCGAACAGCGTCCGCTGGAAGACGAACGGGTGCGGCGCATTGACGATGACCAGCCGGGCGACCCGCAGCGGATGCTGCAGCGCCGCCATCCACGCGATCGCGCCGCCCCAGTCGTGGCCGACCAGTGTGAACCGGTCGATGGCGAAGTGATCGGCCAGCGCGAGGAGATCGCCGACGATCTTGTCGGGCGTGTAGCTCTCGACGCCATCCGGCTTCGACGAGCGCGCGAAGCCGCGCTGGTCGGGGGCGAGAACGAAATGGTCGCGCGCGAGATCGGGGATGATGTGGCGCCAGGTGCGGTGCGATTCGGGGAAGCCGTGGAGCAGCACGATCGGCGGCGACGCCGGGTCGCCCGCGACGGCCACGTCGAGCGACACGCCGGTGGGCAGGGTCACCCGCTGAAGGTCGAAGCTTTCCATATCGCTCTCCCGATCGTCACCCGGACTTGTTCCGGCGTCCACCGCGGTCTCGTCGCCGCCCGACGAATGTGCGGCACGGTGGATGCCGGGACAAGGCCCTCCTGAGCGAAGTCGAGGGGCCCGGCATGGCGATCGTTACGGATAACTGACGGTGTTCGGCACTTCCGGGATCGGGATCCATTCCTGCTCGTCACCCGGCACCTTCGGGAAATTTCCCGCCATCCAGGCGCGCTTGGCCTCGTTGATCCGGTCGCGGCTCGAGCTGACGAAATTCCACCAGACGTGGCGCGGGGTGGTGAACGCGTCGCCGCCGCAGAGCATTGCCCGGCCGCCGCTTGCCGAGCGCAACGTCGCTGCGATGCCGGGGCGCAGCACGTAGAGCACCATCGGCTCGAGCGGCACGCCCTCGAGCGTCGCCTCGCCCATCGCCAGATAGACTGCGCGTTCCTCCGCGGCGGCGTCGATCGGGACGCTGGCGCCGGGATCGAGCACGATGTCGGCGTAGATCGTCCCGGCATAGGTCGTGGTCGGCGCGGCAAGCCCCCAGAGCGAGCCCATGATGATCCGCGCGGTGACGCCCTCCGCCTGCAGCATCGGCAGGTCGCGCTTGGCGACATGTTCGAAGGCGGGATCCATCTCCTCGTGCTTTTCCGGCAGCGCGAGCCAGGTCTGGATGCCCGACAGGTCGGGGCCCGCGGCGCGCTCGTCGCCGGGGGACCGTTCGGAATGGACGATGCCATGCCCCGCAGTCATCAGGTTGACCGCGCCGGGCTCGATCCGCTGGCGGGTGCCGAGCGAATCGCGATGGTCGATCGCGCCGTCGAACAGATAGGTGACCGTCGCCAGGTTGATGTGCGGATGCGGGCGGACGTCGATGCCGCCACCCTGCGGCAGGTGCGCGGGCCCCATCTGGTCGAAGAACAGGAACGGCCCCACCATCGTCCGGGCCTTGCTCGGCAAGGTGCGGTGGACCTTGAAGCCGCCGAGGTCGTGGGTGACCGGGGTGATCGTCTGGTGAACGAAGTCTTCTAGCATGATGCGGGTCCGGCGTTGAGGGCTCCGACCCGTGATAAGGCTTATCATGTGCCGGGGACAGGGCCGGCCCGGCAACGCAGCTTTTACGGGTTGGTCTCCGCCTGGGTGTCACCACGGACGGGTTCCGGGGTCGACTGCTCGACCAATCACGCCGCCATGCCCTGGCGCCGCCGTGGACTCCGGAACGGGTCCGGGGTGACGGCGGATTACCAGGCAAGGCTTTACTCCCCCGGCGCGTTCGCCCGGATCGCCAGCGCGTGGATGCGCGTCTCGAGCAATTCTGCGAGCGCCTGGTTGATCAGACGTTGTCGCGCAACCCGGTTCAGTCCGACAAAGGCGGCGCTTTCGACCTCTACCCGGAAATGCGTCTCGCCGGTGCCGTCGTCGCCCATATGCCCGGCGTGCATCGCGCTTTCGTTGGCAACGACGAGCCGCGACGGGGTGAGCGCGTCGGTGAGACGAGCGGCGATCTGATCGGCGACTGGGCCGGTGGCGAGGTCTGTCATCGACCCTATATAGCCTCTTTTGGCGAAGCGGGGAGCCGGTGGCCGGGACGAACGACAAACGCGAAAAGCCGGCAACGCGCTTCCACGGGCGCGTGGAGGGCAGCGAACGCGCGTGCATGGAGCCGGGCTGCGAAGAGGCGGGCGAGTTCCGCGCGCCGCCCCTCGAAGGCGCGAGCGATCATGGCGGTCCGCCGCGATTCCGCTGGTTTTGCCTGGATCATGTTCGCGCCTTCAACTCGCGCTACAATTTCTTCGACGGCATGACGGTCGACGAGATCCACCACGCCCAGCGGCCGCTGGCAGGATGGGAGCGCGAGACCCGCGCCTTCGCGCATGCGGGTGGTGACAAGCCACCGAAGTGGAGCGACTTTTCCGACCCGCTGGATGCGATCGCGGCGCGCTTCCGCCGCGAAGTCGCGCCCGAGCGCGGTGACGGCAAGCCGCTGTCGGGGCAGGACCGCGCGAGCCTCAAGATCCTCGGCCTCGCCCCCGACGCGGATCGCGGTGCGCTGCGCAAACGCTATTCGGAGCTGGTCCGCAAATATCACCCCGACCGAAACGGCGGCGACCGCAGTCACGAAGCGATGCTGCAGAAGGTGATCGCGGCCTACCAGCAATTGCGCCAGGCACCCGCCTTCGCGTGATCCCATCCCGGAGCCAGCCCGGGATGACGCGAGGGAGGGTCTCTACCCCGCTACCGCAGCCTCGATCG
>DATLME010000284.1:0-7077 GCA_035537395.1 Sphingomonas sp.
TTGTCGGCAGTACCGTGGACGATCAACGTGGGCACGCGGAACGCGGCGAGGTCCGCCCGGAAATCGGTATGGCCGAACGACTTGGCGCATTCGAGGATCGGCTTGAGGCCGCCCTGCATCGCGAGCCGCCACGCCCAATCGACCATCTCGCTGCTGACCGGGCTCGAGATGAAGCCGACACCCAGGAATTGCTGGAGAAAGCCGTGGAAGAAGCCCGGGCGGTCCTTCTTGATCCCTTCGCCGATGGCGGCGAGCTGCTCTTCGGGCACGCCATCGGGATTGTTGGCTGTCTTGAGCATGTATGGCACCACAGAGGCGATCAGCCCGGCGGCGATCACGCCCTTGCCCTCGTACCGGCTCATGTACCGCGCGATTTCACCACCGCCCATCGAGAAGCCGACGATGGTCGCATCGGTGTCGGCGCCGGTTTCCTTCATGACGTCGGCGAGATCGTCGGTCAGCGTGTCATAATCGTAACCCGTCCAGGGCTGGCCCGACCGGCCGAAGCCGCGGCGGTCATAGGCGATCGCCCGGAATCCCGCCTCCGCGAGTGCCATCGCCTGCGCGTCCCAGCTGTCGGCCGAAAGCGGCCAGCCATGGGTCAGGATGACCGGACGACCTGATCCCCAATCCTTGACGTAGATGTCGGTGCCGTCGCGAGTCTTGACGTAGGGCATTCGGGTCTCCCGGGTAAGTCGAAGCGCTAACGAGGTAGCGTCGCGGGTGTTCCGCCGGGACGGCTGCCACTCTCATGGCGCGGGCTGGACGTCGCGGGTCTCTTCGGTTTGCGGGTTGCGGATCGAGGGGCGCAGCCGTGCGATGCTGCAAAGCCCGGCGGTCAGCGCCAGCGCCGCGGCGACGAGAGCGGGTACCCGCCCCGACCCGATCCCCGCGGCGAGCAGTCCGGCGACCAAGGTCGCGCCGGTGGTCTGGCCGACCAGCCGCACCGTCGAGACCAGCCCCCCCGCTGCCGCGGCGCGCTCGCGCGGGGCGGAGCCGATGATCAGCCGCGCATTGGGCGGCAGGAACAGCCCGAACCCCGATCCGCACAGCGCCATGCGCCATGCCACGTCGAAGAAGCCCGGATCGGCCGGCATGGCCGCGATCAGCAGGAGCGCGGCGATCGACACCCCCATACCGATGCCGCCGAGCACCCCCGCCGGGTAGCGGTCCGACAGCCAGCCGGCCAGCGGCGCCACGATCATGTTGGTCAGTGGCCAAGGCGCGATCGCGGCCCCGACTTCGGCGGCGGTAAAGCCGTATTCGTGGGTGAGCCGGAAAGGCGTCGATAGCAGCAGCGTCATCGACGCGACGAATGCGGTAAAGGCGCCGATCGCCGACAGCGCGAGCACCGGGCGTGCCAGCAGGTCGAGCGGCAGGATCGGCTTGGCCTCGCTGCGCTCCCGCCGGACGAAGGCGACGCCGATCACGATGCCCGCGAGCACGATCGCGGCGGACACCACCGGGCTGTCGCCATGCACCGCGCTCTCGGCGCCGCCGATGACCAGGCCGAACATCGCCGCGCAGAGCACCGCGCCGACGACGTCGAACCGGTCGTTGCCGGGCACCGTGTCGGGCAACGACCGGCCGAGGAAGAGGCTGAGTATCGCAAACGGTACCGCGCTGGCGAACACCCAGGGCCATGGCGCAACCGCCAGCACGAGGCCGCCGATCGTCGGCGCCAGCGCGGCCGAACTCGACACGATCACCGAATTGATCCCGAGCCCGCGCCCGAGCTGCGCCGTCGGATAGGTCGCGCGGATCAGCGCGGAGGAGACGCTCAGCGCCGCCGCCGCTCCCAATGCCTGCGCGGCACGGACGACGAGGAGGAACGGCAGGCTTTTCGCGAAGAAGCACAGGATCGTGGCGGCCGCGAAGACGAGCTGGCCGCCCTGGTACATCCGCTTCAGCCCGATCCGATCGCCAAGGCCGGCGAACGGCAGCAGCGCCATCGCGAGGACCAGCTGGTAGACCGTCACGACCGCGACGACGGCGCTGCCCTCCACGCCCAGATCGCGCGCGATCGTCGGCAGGGCGACCGTCGCGACGCCGCCGTCGATGATCGTCAGCGCCGTCCCCGCCGAGAGCGCGGCGACCGCGAGATAGCGTCGGGGCAGGGGAAGTCCGTCGGTCATGTGTTGCCCTTGCCTGCGCCAACCTGCAGAAGATCGGCGAGTTTATTGCCGGAGAAGGCCATGCGTTTGAAGACCCTGCTTGTGACGACCATGCTTGCGGCCGCGCCCCTCATCGCGCAGACGGCGCCGGTGTCGAACGATCCCTATATCTGGCTCGAGGACAAGGACGGCGCCGCGGCGTTGGCCTGGGTCGAAGCCGAGAACGCCAAGACCCTGCCGCGGTTGCAGAACGATCCGCGCTATGCGGTGTTCAACGCCGAGGCGCTCGCGATCGCGTCGGCCAAGGACCGGATCCCGATGCCGGACCAGCGGTTTGGCCGGATCTATAATTTCTGGCGCGATGCCGATCATCCGCACGGGCTGTGGCGCTGGACCAGCGCCACCGACTATGCCTCGGCATCGCCCAAATGGACGGTCGCGCTCGATCTCGATGCGCTCGGCAAGGCAGAGGGCAAGGAATGGGTGTGGAAAGGCGCGTCATGCCTCCAGCCCGAACAGCGGCTCTGCCTCGTCGCGCTGTCGGAGGGCGGCGAGGACGCGGTGACCTATCGCGAGTTCGATCTCGCCACCGGCAGCTTCGTCGCCAACGGCTTCGTGCTGCCGAAGTCGAAGCAGAATGCGGCGTGGGTCGACAAGGACACGCTGCTCGTGTCGCGCGACTGGGGTGCGGGTACCACGACGCGTTCCGGCTATGCCTTCGTGCTCAAGAAAGTGACGCGCGGCCAGCCGCTAGAGGCGGCGACCGAGGTGTTTCGCGGCGATCCGGGCGACCAGCTCGCCACCGGCGCGTCGGTGCTGACCGACGGTGCCGGCAATCGGCTGGTGGTGATCACGCGGCGCAAGACCTTCTTCGGCGCGGACAAGCATGTCTGGACGCCGACCGGGCTGACCAAGCTCGATGTTCCCGATCGCGCCTTTCCACAGGGCATGGTCGACGGCCAAGTGGTCTTTTCGACCAGCGATCCGTGGGGCGAGGTTCCGACCGGGGCGATCGTGTCGGCGCCGCTTGCCGCGGTGAAGACCGGCACGTTCAAGCCGACCGTGATCCTGGCGCCGGGGCCGCGCCAGTCGATCGAGCAGACCGCGGAGACCAGGAACAAGCTGATTGCGGTGGTCAACGACAATGTCCGTGGCCGCGCGATGGTGTTCAGCCACGGCGCCAAGGGATGGACGTCGACCTCGGTGCCGTTGCCCGACAACGCGTCGATCGACATCGCCGATGTCAGCGACCGCAACGACCTCGCCTTCCTGACGGTCACCGGGTTCCTGACCCCGACCTCCTTGTGGTCGCTTGACGCCGCAGCGGGCGCGCCCAAGCAACTGAAGACCCTGCCTGCCAAGTTCGACGCCACCGGGCTGGTCGTCGAGCAATATGAGGCAGCGTCGAACGACGGGACCAAGGTGCCGTATTTCATCGTCCACAAGCAGGGCATCGCGCTCGACGGCAGCACGCCGACGATCATGACCGCCTATGGCGGGTTCGAGATTTCGATGACGCCCAGCTATTCGGGGTCGACCGGCAAGCTGTGGCTCGAGCGGGGCGGCGCATTCGTGCTCGCCAACATTCGCGGCGGCGGCGAGTTCGGCCCCGCCTGGCACGATGCCGGCCGCAAAACGAAGCGCCAGACCATCTACAACGACTTCGCCAGCGTTGCCAAAGACTTGTTTGCGCGCAAGCTGACGAGCGCAAAGAAACTCGGCATATACGGCGGCTCCAATGGTGGTTTGTTGATGGGAGTCGAGTTCAACCAGCATCCCGAACTCTGGCAGGCCGTGACGATCCAGGTCCCTTTGCTTGACATGATCCGGTACGAGGGCATCGCCGCCGGTGCGTCTTGGGTCGATGAATATGGTTCGGTTACCGTTCCCGAAGAAAAGGCGTTTCTCGAAAAGATATCGCCATATTCTAACCTGAGGAAAGGCGCGAAATACCCCGAGCCTTATATCTGGACGACGACCAAGGACGATCGCGTCGGTCCGCAGCATGCCCGCAAGTTTGCAGCCCGGATGAAGGAATATGGCCTGCCCTATCTGTTCTACGAGGATACCGCAGGCGGGCATTCCGGTGACGCGGACATCGCCCAGGGAGCGCGGCTCCAGGCATTGCAGATGACCTATTTCGCACAAAAGCTGATGGGACCAGCGGGGTGACCGTTGGCTCGCTTCGATCACGTCTTGCTGCAATGCAGCATAATGCGATATAGCGATGCCCATGAAGCAGCCCAGCGCCGATGACCAGCCCGCACCCGTGGGACCCGTGCCGACCATGTTCGAGGCGATCGTCCGGCTCGTCACCGTTTCCGCGACTTACAATCGCGGAACGGTGACGCTGGCGCCGCACGCCATCTACACTCGCCACGACGAGATGTATGTCGATGCGATCTGCCTGCTGCGCGACGGCAAGCCGCCTCGCGAGGAAAAGATCGGGACGTACAAACTCGCCGGGCTGGTGGATCTGAAGCTGGCCGGCACCGCGTTCAGGCCGTCCAAGCTGTTCACGCCAGGTGACGAGAAATATGCCGGCACGCTGCTGATGGCCGTCGAGGGCCGCTGACCGAAGCCGATCCGGCATGATCGTCGACAGAGCGGATGCGTTTGGCGCGCTCGCCAAAACCTCCTAGGGGGGCACATGGCCGATGAAACTGCACCGACCCGCGCGCTGTCGACGATCGAACGCGCGTACCAGCTCGCGCGGGAAGGGCCGTGCACCTCGCTCGACGACATTCGCCGCCAGCTCGACCGCGAACGCTATGCTTCCGTCGGTGCGCACCTGAGCGGACCGACGCTCAGGCGCCAGCTGCGGCAGCTCTGCCAGGAGAGGCTGCGCGCAGCAGAGAAGTAGTCGGGCGCCGGATCAGCGGCAGCGGATCTGGCTGTTGTTCTGGTCCACCGCACGCCCGGCGAGCCCGCCGACCGCCGCGCCCAACAAGGTGCCGACCGTACGCGACCGGCCGCCGTCGATGACGTTGCCGAGGATGCCGCCGCCCGCTGCGCCGACGATCAGCCCGGTCGTCCCGTCGCTGCGCTTGCAGTAGTAGCGGCCATCCGATCCCGAATAGACGCGGTCGTCGCTGGCGAGGGTCCGTTCCTGATAGTTCGGGCCGACGCGGTAGTAGCGCGAGGGATCGTAGTTGCCCTCGTCACGCTCGTCGGGTGCCTGATCATAGCCGCGGTCGTCGTAGCGCGGGTCCGGCGCACGCCGGTACGGCCCGCCATTGCCGCCGCGGCTGCGCAGCGACTGGTAGCGGTCGAACTCCTGACGGAAGATCCGCATCTCGCTATCGAGACGCGACTGCGCCGCGGCAAAGCGCGCATCATCCTGCGCGCTTTGCGCAATGGCGGGGGCGGCGGTTGCGATCGTCGCGAGCGCGACGCCGGCGGTGAGAAGGCGAGTAAGCATCGTGTCGCTCCTTTGGAGGCGGTTGATGCTGAAGACTACGATGGCGAAACGATATCGTTCCTGAACGGACAAGGGCTCATCCGAGCGTGACGAAGCTGTCCATCACGCGCTTGCGGCCTGCGCTCTCGAAGTCGATCTCGAGCTTGTTGCCTTCGATCTCCGCGATCTCGCCATAGCCGAACTTCTGGTGAAAGACTCGCAGGCCCACGCGGACGTCGTCGCGTCCCTTGTTGCCCAGGCTGATCGCGCTGGCCCGGCTTTCAACGACCCGCGACGGTGTTGAAGAAAAGCCGCTACCGGTTCCTGCCGCGCGCTGCCAGCCCGGGCCGCGGCCGGCGCCGCGTGCGACGTCCGCGAACGGATCGCCACGCTCGCTCCAGTTCGCCTGCCACAGGCTCGCGCCGCCCGACATCGTCGTCTCGCTGTCGATATGTTCGGTGGGAAGCTCGCCAACGAAGCGGCTGGGAATGCTTGAATTCCACTGGCCGTAGATCCGGCGGTTGGCGGCATGGATGATCACCGCCAGCCGGCGGGCGCGGGTGATCGCGACATAGGCAAGGCGGCGCTCCTCCTCGAGGCTGCGGGTCCCGCCCTCGTCGAGCGCGCGCTGAGAGGGAAACAGGCCTTCTTCCCAGCCGACGAGAAAGACGGTGTCGTATTCCAGCCCCTTGGCGGCGTGAATGGTCATGATCGTGACCTTGGGATCGTCGCGGCCGCCCTCATTGTCCATCACCAGCGAGACATGCTCGAGGAACGCGCCCAGTGATTCATACTCTTCCATCGCCCGGACGAGTTCGGAGAGGTTCTCGAGGCGGCCGGCGGCTTCGGTCGACTTTTCAGCCTGGTACATCGCGGTGTAGCCGCTCTCGTCGAGCAGCTGACGCGCGAGTTCGGCATGGGGCAGCGACGTCGCCATGTCCCGCCAGCGGGCGATGTCGCCGACCAGATTGCCGAGGCTGCGGCGGGCTTGCGCGGTGAGCTCGTCGGTATCGAGGATGCGGGCCGCCGCCGTCATCAGCGGCACCCCGGTGGCGCGGGCCAGTTGGTGGACCTTGGCCACCGCCTTGTCGCCGAGCCCGCGCTTGGGGACGTTGACGATGCGTTCGAAGGCCAGATCGTCCGAAGGCTGGTTGACGACGCGGAGATAGGCGAGCGCGTCGCGGATCTCGGCGCGTTCGTAGAAGCGGAAACCACCGACGATCTTGTACGGCATGCCGATCGCGATGAAACGGTCCTCGAACTCGCGGGTCTGGTGCTGCGCCCGGACCAGGATCGCAACATCGTCGAGGCTCTTGCCGGCGCGCTGGCACGCTTCGATCTCGTCGCCGACCCGCCGGGCCTCTTCCGGCCCATCCCATACGCCGAGCACCTTCACCTTCTCGCCCGCGTCGAGCTCGGTCCAGAGCTGCTTGCCGAGCCGGCCGGTGTTGTGGGCGATGACTCCGCCGGCCGCGCCCAAGATATGCGGCGTCGATCGGTAGTTCTGCTCGAGGCGGATCACCTTGGCGCCCGGGAAGTCCTTCTCGAACTTCAGGATGTTCT